>NZ_LRTR01000001.1 GCF_001550375.1 Streptomyces europaeiscabiei
GCGGGGTCGGGAGGCTGGTCCGTGTCCTGGCGGTGCCCGTCGGTCTCGACCCGCAGACGTACCCGCCGCCCGGCGTCGGCGAGCCGCGCCGGACACCCGGCCAGCACGGCGACCCCGCGCACCATCGCCTCAAGACCGGCCCGGTGCTCGGCCAGCCGGTCGAAGTAGGCGATGACCCGGACGGCGGCGCCGGCATCCGGATCCAGTGCGGTCAGCCGCCCCGCCAGCTCTTTCATGGCCCCATGGTGCGCCAAGGGGCCACGTTTCGTGGAGTGTGTGCGCTCACAGGTCGCGCTGGGGAGTGCGGCGCGGGCCGCCTCCCCCGCGCGACCGCCGCGTACGCGCCCCTGAAGGGGCGCGGGGAACTACTGCGCGGTCAACCCCCTGCGCAACCCGCGGCGAAAGAAACCGCCTCCCCCACCACGCGTGGGCAGGCGGGTGCGCGGTGGCAGCCGCGCGTCAGCCACACCCCCCGGTACCCGGCCCCGTCACTCTGCGAGGAGCCTGCGCAGCCACGCCACCTGGGCCGCCTGGCATGCCTGGGAGAGGACCGCCTGGGGGGCGAAGCTTTCGAAGCCGTGGAAGCCGCCCGGCCACACGTGCAGCTCGGCGGCACCGCCGGCCTGCCACAGGCGGGTGGCGTAGGCGACGACCTCGTCGCGGAACGTCTCGGCCGAGCCGACATCGAGGAAGGCAGGGGGCAGCCCGGACAGGTCCTCCGCGCGAGCCGGGGCGGCGTACGGGGAGACGTCCGGGCCGCCGCGCCGCTCACCCAGCAGCGCGGTCCAGCCGGTGTCGTTTGCCGTGCGGTCCCACGCGCCGAGGCCCTCCATCTGGTACACGGAGGGGGTGTCGTTGCGGTCGTCGAGCATCGGGCACATCAGCATCTGGCCGACGGGGCGCGGACCCTTGCGGTCCCTGAGGAGCAGGGCCAGCGCGGCCGTCAGGCCACCGCCCGCGCTGGCCCCCGTGATGACGATCCGCTCGGCGTCGGCGCCGATCTCCTCGGCGTGGCCGGCGATCCACAGCAGCCCGGCGTACACGTCGTCGATGGGCGCCGGGTACGGGTTCTCCGGTGCCAGGCGGTACTCGACGGACACCACGACCGCGCCCAGCTCATTGGCCCAGCGCAGCGGGGCGTCCACGCCGACGCGGTTGTTGCCGAGCACCATGCCGCCGCCGTGGACGTGGTAGATCACGGGCAGCGGACCGTCCGTCGCCGGATCGACCGGCCGGCAGATCAGCAGCGAGATGTCGGGCGCGTTCTCGGGACCCGGCACGACCCGGTCCTCGACCTCGAACGCCCCGCCCAAGGTCAGGTCCATGTCCGCCCACATCTCTATACCGGGACCGTTACGGGTGGCCTCGATCTCGTCCATGGTCAGCTGGGTCAGCAACGTGTCCTTGATCATCTCCAGGGCGGCGGCGAGTTCCGGGTCGAACGGGGGCGGCGTGAGCGTCATTGCCTGTGCTCCTCATGCTGCGTGCGGCGGATCGTACGGCGATGATCCGCGCGTACGCCGGGCTCCGGCACGCCGCCGTACGGCGGGACTTGCCCGCCGTTTGGCGGGTAGCGCGGATGAAAGCGCTCATCTCGGGAGATGAAGAGGCCGTTTCACTCATCAAAGTACCTATTCGTTCGGCCGTAGACATGCCACGTTTCACAGAGGACCGGGGCGCGACACCCCGGAGGTGCCGCGCAGGTTCAGGTACGGCGCATACGGCTACGAAGGCGCCACCCGCGTCGTCACCTCCGGCAGCAGCACATCGGCCACCACCAGCGGGCAGACCCTCGTGGTCGCCAGGGCCATCAACGTGCTGCTGACCAAGGCCGGCCGATGCGAGACGTCCACCGACCGGAATTCAATGAGGACATGGCCTCGCCACCGATGAGCCGAGAGGTTGTCGAGCGCATGGCGGGCGGCGCCGTGCCCCGACCGCGGCCGTGCCGACCATGTTCGTGTGGCCGACCTTGCGCCATGTCGCGGCTCGTGCCGCCTGTTCGGCGAAGAACCGCGCAGGTTGGCCTCACCACCCCTGACGCGCGGCTTGGCCCACGTCGCGGGACAGGGCGTGGCTCGGGCAGTGTGCCGGCAGCGTGGGCGGGGTCACCCCGCGGCGACCGCCGTACGGTCGCTGATGTCGCCTGCTGTGGTCAGGACCTTCTGGGCGATCTCCGTCTCCGCCTCCGGGTGGACCCGGCAGGCCGGGGCGACCACGCTCACCGCGGCGACCACCTGCTTGTCTCGTCCCGTTCGCGTGGGCCGCCCTTGGCCTGTACCTCCTGAAGAGATCCGATGTATAGCCCAACCTCGGCGCTCCCTCCATCTTCGGAAACCCTTCAAATGCCCATTGCTGCCAGGGATTATCGTCTTGCCTCTAGACGCGGCCACCGCCGTACTCATATAAATCAATCCGATGACTCCTCGGGTGTGACGCGGAGTGGAGCGCCCAAGCCGTCCGCTCGTAACGCCTGCCTTCCCTCTCCCTGACACATGGAGCCGCACCATGTCCTCAGCCCCCCTCAGCAGACGCTCTCTGATGAAGGCCGCCGCCCTTGCCGGAGGAGTGGCGGCCTTCGGACTGCCTCAGGTTCTGTGGCCCGCCACCGCAGAGGCGTACACCGTCCCCTCGAAGATGGACTGGTGGTACCAGGCCCGGTTCGGGATGTTCATCCACTTTGGGTCTTATTCGTACCGCGGCCAGGGCGAGTGGGTGTTCGACAGCCAGCAGTGGAGCAAGGCGGACTACCAGACCCAGGTCACCCAGAACTTCAACCCGAGCCAGTTCAACGCCGCGACCATCGCCGAGCTGGCCAAGAACGCCGGCATGAAGTACCTCGTGATCACCGCCAAGCACCACGAGGGCTACGCGATGTGGAACTCCGACGTGGCGGGCTTCACCGACACCACCGGCACGAAGCTGTACAACCTGCGCGACTTCAACGGCATCCAGTCCGACCCGCTCATGGACCTCAAGACCGAGTGCGAGAGCCGTGGGATCAAGTTCTGCCTGTACTACTCGATCCTCGACTGGAACCACCCTTCCCAGACCGACCGGCACGAGAGCGGTCTCACGACGATGTCGTCGCAGGCCGCACGCACCGCCTACATCGCCGACATGAAGGCCCAGCTTCAGGAACTGCTGGACCGCTACGACCCGGCACTGCTGTGGTTCGACGGCGACTGGTTCGCCGAGCCTTCCAGCCCCACCCTGGAGGACTGGTGGCTGGAATCGGACGGCGTCGACCTCTACAACTGGCTGATCGCCCGCAAGCCCGGCCTCATCGTCAACGAACGGGTCAAGCGGGACCACGGGCTCGGCGACTACACGGTCGCGGAGTTCGGGATACCCGCCAAGCCGATGGGCCGGCCGTGGGAGCGGTGCGCCACCATGAACGGCGCCTGGGGTTACCAAGCGGGGAGGGAGAACTCCTACAGATCCGTCAAGGATGTCGTCCAGGAGCTCGTCACGGTGGTCTCCCGGGACGGCAACCTCCTGTTGAACATCGGCCCCAAGGGCGACGGCTCGGTCACAGCGGGAACCCAGACCGTCCTGAACGGCCTGGCCTCATGGATGTCGACGTACAGCGACAGCATTCACGGCACCAGCGGCAGCCCGTTCGCCACCGAACCCGCATGGGGGAGGGTCACCAAGAAGAGCGGCAAGCTCTTCGCTCATGTCTTCACCTGGCCCACGAACGGCCAGCTCCGGATCCCAGTGATCGACAACGCGATCAGCCGCGTCTATCTGCTGAACAATCCCTCGGTCTCGCTCCCGTACACCGTCACCGACCAGATCAACGTCACCGTGCCGGCCACCGCGCCGAACGCCAACGACTCCGTGGTGTGCGTCGAGGTCCAGGGCATGCCCGTGAGGGTTTCCGCGACGGTGTTCCAGAACGTCGACTACCAAGGCACCCGCGCCGTCCTGCCGCTGGGCAGCTACACCTCCTCCCAGCTGTCCGCCGCCGGCCTGGCGCCCGCCACGGCCTCCTCCATCCTGGTACCCGACGGCTACCAGGTGACGGGCTACTCCGGCGACAACTTCACCGGCACCGCCTGGACGTTCACCTCGAACACCCCCGACCTCGGGGTTACCGGCAACAATGACGCGATCAGATCACTGAAGGTGACGTTCAGGCCCGACAAGTACTTCCGCCTGAACAATGTCACGAACCACTTGGCGCTGGACAGCGGCGGCAATGTCGCCAGCGGCTCCAACCTGAAGCAGTGGGAGTCGATAGACCACGCCAATCTCCAGTGGCAGGCAATCGAACTCGGCAACGGCTACTACAGGCTCGTCAACCGCACCAACGGCATGGTCGCCGACGGCTGGGGCGCTACCGGCAACGGCGACCCGGCCCGGCAGAAGGCCTGGGACGGCAGTAACACCCAACAGTGGCGCATCACCCACCGCGGCCAAGGCCAGTACTCGATCGCCAACCGCAGCACGGGACTGGTCCTCGACGGTGGCGGCATGGTCGCCGAAGGGGCCGTGGCCAAGCAGTGGACGTGGCAGCAGCACACCAACCTGCTGTGGACGTTCGGGGCTTGACCCACAGTCTCCCGCTTGCATGTGGCGTCGCGTCACTTCTTCTCGCGCCCCGGCAAGAACTACTGCACCTTCGACTTGAAGCCCTGCCGCACCATCGCCCCCCGGTCCGCGTCGCCCTTCAGGATCGACTCGGCGGTGGCCTCCATCTGCTGCCAGGTCGCGTGCGGCGGGACCGGCGGGACCGCCGGGTCGGTCAGGAACTCGATCACCGCGGGGCCGCCCGCCTCCAGGCCCGCGCGCCAGCCGGCCTCGACGTCCTCAGGCTTCTCCACGCGGATGCCGGTCAGGCCCAGGGAGCGGGCGAAGGCGCCGGGCTGGACGTCCGGGAACTCATGCGAGGGCAGGAAGGACGGCGCGCCCTCCATCGCCCGCATCTCCAGCCCGGCGGTCTTGTGGAAGGTGGCGTCCTGGGCGAATCTCGTGCATCTCCACCAGCACCGACGGCACGAACTTCACCCAGGTCGCCACCGGCACCTGGGCCGGCGACCGCGCCACCAAGGTGGCCGAATGGCCCGCCCGGAACGTGGGCTTCGTACGGATCCGGGCCAACTCGGCCACCGGCGGCTACGCGGACATGGGCGGCGTGAGGATCGGAGGCCGGACGGCCAAGCCGGCACTGCTGTCCACCACGCTGCCCGGCGAGGGCACCGGCTGGTCGCCCGGCACAGCGGCAAGGTCGCCGACGTGGAGGGCAGGACCACCGCGAACAACAGCAACGTGCTGCAGTGGCCCTGGCTCAACAAGGCCAACCAGAAGTGGACCTTCACCAAGACCGGCGACGGCTACTACAAGATCAAGACGCTGCGGAGCGTCACCTCCTGAGCGCCCCCGCCCCTCGACCCGCACGTCTCCACGAAGAAGACGCGCACGTCCCCACGCGGAAGAGCCGCACGTCCCCACCCAGCAAAGAAGGGCCGCACATGCACACCACCCGAAGACTCTCCGCCAGACTCACGGCCACGGCATCCGCCACCTGTCTGGCCGCTGTCGGACTCGCCCTCGTCCCGGCGGCAGACGCCTCGGCCGCGGGCGCGCCGCAGGGCGGCCACGTCTACGCGCTGACAGCGGCGCACAGCGGCAAGAACGCCGCCGTGCTGTCGAACTCCCTGGCCAACGCAGCGGCGGTCGTGCAGAAGACCGCCTCCGGCGGCCCCGGCCAGCTGTGGGAGGCGGTCGACCACGGCGACGGCACCTTCTCGCTGGTCAACATCAACAGCGGCAAGTGCATGGACATCCAGAACGGCTCCACGAACGCGGGGGCCGCGATCATCCAGTGGCCCTGCACCGGCGCCGGCAACCAGCGCTGGACCTTCAGCGGCTCGGCGATCGTCTCCGCCCGCAGCGGCCTGTGCCTGGACGTCTCCGACAACTCCACCGCGGAGGACCACGCGATCATCCAGTGGACCTGCAAGAACACGGCCAACCAGCAGTGGAGCCTGACCGAGCGCCCGCGCTCGGCGACCTGGGGCCCGGCCATGGTCAGCGGCGGCCAGACCTTCACCTCGCAGACCATCCGGATGGTCGTCCACAACAACACCTCCGGCGCGGGGCTGCGCATCCGGCTGTCCAACCTGCGCAGCACGACCGCGCTCTCGGTCGGTGCCGTCACGGTGGCCGTCCAGTCCAGCGGCGCCACCGCGGTCGCGGGCACCACGCGTACCATCACCTTCGGCCGGTCGGCCACGCCCACCATCCCAGCCGGGCAGGAAATGACCAGCGACGTCATCCCGATGCCGGTCGTCGCGGAGCAGAACCTGCTGGTGAGCGTCTACCTCCCGGGCACCACCGGCGCCTCGACCTACCACAACGACGCCCACCAGACCTCCTACCTGTCCGCCGCGGGCACCGGCAACCACGCGGCCGAGGAGGCCGCGACGAACTTCACCACCACCACGGCCCGCTGGTTCTACGTCGCCGGACTCGACGTCGTGTCACCCACGGCCAAGGGAACCGTCGTTGCCATCGGCGACTCCATCACCGACGGCTCCAGCGCCACCAACAACGCCAACCAGCGCTGGCCCGACTACCTCGCCCGGCGGCTCCAGGCCCAGTCCGGCGGCCAGCGCCTCGGCGTGGTCAACGCGGGCATCGGCGGCAACCGCGTGGTCACCGACAGCCCTAGCGCGCAGCAGGGCATCGCGGCCAGGACCCGGTTCTCCCACGACGTCCTGACCCAGCCGGGCGTGAAGAACGCCATCGTGCTGGAGGGCATCAACGACATCAACAACACCACCACCCCCACCCCCGCCGACCAGATCATCGCCGGCTACCAGACCATGATCGACCAGGCACACACGGCCGGTGTCCGAATCATCGGCGGGACGATCCTGCCGCACTCCTCGCAGACCGCCGCCAAGGCCGCCATCCGCGCCCAGGTCAACGACTGGATCCGCACCAGCGGCGCCTTCGACGCGGTCATCGACTTCGACGCGGCGCTCCGGGACCCGGCCAACCCGGCACGATTGCTCCCCGCCTACGACAGCGGCGACCATCTGCACCCCAACAGCGCCGGCATGCAGGCCATCGCCAACGCCGTGGACCTCGCGCTGCTCACCTCCTGAGCGGTGCCCACCTCCCGGAGTGCGTAGTTCCGTTCGGCGCCCCCTCTCCCGTACGGGGCACCGGACGGAACGGGCCGTCATCCGTGCGCCTGCGGGCAGCTGCTGGCGACGGTGACGATGACGGCCGAGGGCACTGTCACGTTGGCTGACCGGTGGGATGATCTTCTGGTGATCAGCCTGGGAAGGGTCGTCGGTGGGGAGCGTGTCGCTGTCGTACAAGGGGCATCGGTACCCGGTCGAGGTCATCTCCTACTGTGTGTGGCTGTACTTCCGCTTCCCGCTGTCGTTCCGCGAGGTCGAGGAGCTGATGCTCGAGCGCGGTGTCGTCGTCTCCTACGAGACGGTGCGTCGCTGGTGCGCCAGGTTCGGGCAGGCCTACGCGGGCGCGCTGCGCCGCCGGCAGCCCCGGCCCGGTGACAGGTGGCACCTGGACGAGGTCTTCATCAGGATCAACGGGCGGTTGCAGTACCTGTGGCGGGCCGTCGACCAGGACGGCAACGTCCTGGACATCCTGGTGCAGAACCGGCGGGACAAGGCCGCGGCCAGGCGCTTCTTCCGCCGCCTGATGAAGAAGACCGGCGCGGTGCCGCGGGTGATCGTCACCCACAGGCTCCGCTCCTACGGCGCCGCCCACCGCGAGGTCATGCCCTGCGTCGAGCACCGCTCCCACAAGGGCCTGAACAACCGGGCCGAGAACAGCCACCAGCCCACCAGGCAGCGTGAACGGGCGATGAAAGGCTTCCGCTCCGCGGGCGGGGCACAGCGGTTCCTGTCCGCGTTCAGCGGCGTCCCGCCCCACTTCCCGACCCCGCCGACACCTGATGCCCGCCC
This sequence comes from Streptomyces europaeiscabiei, assembly GCF_001550375.1. Classification (GTDB taxonomy): domain Bacteria; phylum Actinomycetota; class Actinomycetes; order Streptomycetales; family Streptomycetaceae; genus Streptomyces; species Streptomyces europaeiscabiei. The sequence continues at coordinate 7,950 of NZ_LRTR01000001.1, forward strand.
ACGACTACCGAGCCGAGATGACCGTCCGCTTCGCCATCCGGGAGCACATCACCGGCGTCGCCGGCCTCGCCACCGCGGCCTGAACACAGCCCGGAACCAGGCTCCACCACACCACGACGCGCCGTCAGGCAGTCACACAGCCAACAACGTGACAACGCCCTTGAACCGGGTGCCGGTGTCAGCAGGAGCGCGAGCCCGCGAAGCCGACGCGGACGAGCTTCCACTGCTGGTTCGCGCCGCCCCAGTCCGAGTACTGGACGATGCCGGTCCCGTCGGCGGAGGAGAAGCCCGGTACCTCGATGGCCTTCCCGCTGTTGCGGTTGATCAACCGGACGTATCCGTCCGGTGAGTCCGCCAACCGGAACTGCTGGTTCAAGCCATCGTGGTCGCTCCACTGGTGGATGGCGGCGTTGTCGGCCGTCGACCAGCTGGAGACGTCCAGTAGCTTGCCGGAGTGCCTCGCCTTCAACCGGTAGTAGCCGCCACCGGAGTCCACGAACTGGAACTGCTGGTTGGTCCCGCCGTGCCGGCCCCACTGATTGACCGCGGCGCCGTCCGCGGAGCTCCAGCCCCCCACCTCCAGTGCCTTGCCGCTGTTGCGGTTGACCAGGACGTACCAGGCGTTCGTGTCCACAGTGCCTGCTTGCGCCGTCGGCGCGCACGCGCGCAAGTCGAAGCGTTCCACCCGCACTTTGCCGCCGAGGGCCCGGGTGGCGTGGTTGAAGACGGCGAAGCGGTAGCCCATGAAGAAATGAGGTCTCTCGCTCATGGTGAAGGCCGGGCCGAGGGGGGTGAAGGTGGTGCCGTCGGTGCTGTAGGAGAACGTCGTCTCTCGGCCCGGTCCCGGGCTGATGTCGGCGGTGGCGCGCAGCCAGACGCGGCTGCCGGAGGCGGGGAGGTCGGCGCGGGCCTGCTCGGTGCCGGTGCTGCTGGTGTTCCAGTTGGCGTCCATGGTCAGGCCGTCGAACATCACCAGTCTGCTGACGCCGTTCAGCCGCGTGACGCCGATCCAGGCGGAGGAGTCGCGCAGCATCGCCAGCCCGGCGCGGTCGCCGTCCGCCATCCCGGAGTGGTCGAGCACGACGGTTGCGGTGGAGGCGGGGCCCTGGATGCGGCGGGTGAGGGTGTTGCGGGCGTTGTAGAGGTCGTCGGTGACGGTGGCGGTCCTGAGGGTGAGCCCGTTGTTGACGGTGAACGCCGCGGTGTCGGGGTTGTGGTTCCACTCCCAGTGCGGCGCAAGCGCCGTCCCCTCGAAGGTGTCGGTGCCGGTCATCGGCGGGAGCGGGTGCGGGGTGACCGGGTAGGGGTATGTCTCGCCCCATGTGCCGTTGACGGTCTGGAGTTCGGGCCAGCCGGCGGCGTTCCAGGTGACCGGGGCCAGGGCGGGGACGCGGCCGCCGGGATAGGCGTCGATGAAGCCCATGTAGTACCAGTCGCCGTTCGGGGTGTCGACCAGTGAGCCCTGGTGCGGTATGCCGCCGCCGGGGATCGGGCCGGGCAGGTCCAACAGCACCTCCCGCATCTCGTACGGGCCGAAGGGGCCTGAGGTGGACTTCCAGACGTACTGGCCGTTGGGCGGGCGGGTGACGAAGATGTAGTAGTTCCCGTTGATCTTGTAGAAGCGGGAGCCCTCCATCAGGTGCAAATCGTCGGGCTTGGTGAGCACGTGCTCGGACCTGACCTCGGTGCGCAGGTCCGGGGAGAGCTGCGCGACGCGGATCTCGTTGACGCCGTACGCCACGTACGGGGTGCCGTCGTCGTCGAAGAGCAGCCCCGCGTCGTAGTAACCGCTGCCGATCTCGGCGTGCCGGGTCCAGGGGCCCGCCGCGTCGGTGGCCCTGTATACGTACGACCGCTGCCAGCCGATCTGGCCCAGCCAGTAGAAGGTCTTGTCGCTGGGGCGGTAGCGCATCGAGGACGCATAGATGCCCTGGACGTACGCCCGTCCGCCCTTGAGGTCGTACGCGTCGCCGAAGTCCAGGACCGGCACCGAGTGGCCGATGAACTCCCAGTTGACCAGGTCGTAGGAGCGCAGGACGGGCGCGCCCGGCGAGAAGTGCATGGTCGAGGCGCTGTAGTAGTACGCGTCGCCGACGCGGATGACCTCGAGGTCGGCGAAGTCCTGCCAGATCACCGGGTTGGTGAACCGTTCCTGCTGGGCCGTCGTGGTCGCCGCCGCGCGCATGGTCGGCAGCGTGGCGCCCGCGACCAGACCGGCGGTGACCGCCATGACTCTCCGGCGGCTGTGGGGGTGTTGGAGCCAGGACATGTGAAATCAGCTTCCTCACGGGTAAGGGAGACCGAGAGCCGAAGTTCGAAATGTCTCTGGCTCTGGGGTTCTGGTTGGTGGCGGATGATCTGGGCAGGGGGCGGTGGCAGTGGAGCAGGTGCCGGTCCAGCAGTTCAGCAGGTCTTGGATGGTGTCGAGGATCTGCTAGAGGGTGAGCCCGCTGTATCGGCTTTTCGGGCCAGGCGCTGCTCGGTCAGGAACGCATGGGCGGCGGCGACCAGGTGACGTGGTGATGCCAGCCGGTCCAGGAGCGGCCCTCGAATCCCGGGACCGGGGCGGGGAGGGGCTCCGGTCCCGGGCGGGGGTCATCCGGCGGCCAGAGTGGTCCACTTCTGGTTGGAGCCGCCGTGGCAGTCCCACAGGTGGAGCTGCGTGCCATCGGCCGTGGAGAAGCCCGGAATGTCGAGGCAGCGGCCGGAGGCGGGGTTGCGGTAGCCGCCGTTGTAGGGCTCCCAGACCTGATTGGCGCCGCCGTGGCAAGCCCAGAGCTGCACCTTGGTGCCGTTGGCCGTGCCGAAGCCGGCGGCGTCGAGGCACTTGCCCATGGAGCGCAGGGTGCCGTCGGTGTAGGCGGACCAGACCTGGTTGACGGCGCCGGTGCAGCTCCAGGTCTGGACGGCGGTCCCATCGGCCGTGCCGAAGCCGCTGACGTCCAGGCACTTGCCGCCCAACTCGGACTGCACACGTGAGGGAGCGGGGGCGGGGTTCCTCAGCCACCCGGCGCTGTCCGCGGACTGGATGCCGCGGTGGAAGGCGTCGGCCATCTTCTGGTAGCCCGAGTCGTTGGGATGCAGGAAGTCGGCCAGGTCGGCCGTGGTCAGGCTGCTCATGTCCACGTACGCGACGCGCTTGCCCGCGGCCTGTGCCTCGCTCACGATCTGGGGGATGGCCTGGTTGTACGCGGCACGGTACTGCTCCTCCGAGCCGCTGGTGGACACGACCAGGGAGGCCACGAGGACGGTCGCGTCGGGGACGTCGGCGGTGATCTGGTTGACCAGCGACTTCAGCCGGGCGGTGGCGGTGGAG
>NZ_LRTR01000010.1 GCF_001550375.1 Streptomyces europaeiscabiei
GGCTGCGGCTGCGGCTGCGGCTGCGGCTGCGGCTGCGGCTGCGGCTGCGGCTGCGGCTGCGGCTGCGGCTGCGGCAAGGAAGGGGGCTGGCGCGCCGGAGACGGTGATTCGTTTGATCATGCTCGTGTTTCCTCCCGTGGCGTTCTGTTCTCGGGGTATGGCCCGTGCTCCTCCGGCCGCCGTCGGTCGGGCCGTGCGCTCCGGACCCGGCGACTCTCACCTCGTTCGCGTCGGTCACTGGTGCCGAACACACAACTCCTGAAAAATGCGGAGCGGCAGTGCCGGCTGTGGCACGGGGGACGGGGAGCCACAGGGGACTGCGGGGACCATGGGGGAGGTGCGGCGATGCCGCGCGGTGAGCGACCGCTGGACGACGGGGACGGTCCGTTAGGCCCATCAGGCGCGTCAGGTCCGTCAGGTCCGTTGGTCGAATTCGCCGCAGGGGTACGGCGGTTGGGGCGGGAGGCCGGGATTCGGCCGACGCCGACGGTGCCGCCGGCGTACCTGCGTGCCCCCGACGGGGACGCCGAGGAGCGGCGGGAGCCTGGGCGGGAGGCCACGGGGCGTCCGGGAGGATTCGGGCCACGACCTTCCCGAAGATCACCCGCGCCGAACGGCACCGGTATTCTCCCCAGTCCAAGTACCGTCCTCCGTAAGGGTGTTGAGGCTGCGGGAGCCGTCGATGAGCAGGGCCTCGTCGTGGGAGAGCGCACGGTGCTGGTGACGCGATTCCGGACGCAGGACCTGCCGGTCGCCGAGCGGTTCGCCTCCTGGTACGACATGGCGGCCCGCGCGTTCGCCCCCAGCGTGCTCCGCAGTGACCATGAAGCGGACTTCCGGGCAGACGCGCGGGTGCTGGATCTGGGCGGGGTGCAGGTGTCCGCACTGGCCTATCCGTCGCTGGAGTCACGTCGGCCGGCGAGCATGATCCGTTCCTCCGATCCCGAGTCCTTACAACTGCTGCTCACCCTGCGCGGGAGCCACCGGATCCGGCAAGGCGGCCGTGACATCACGAGTGGGCCGGGCGAGGCCGTGCTCTACGACACCTCGCGTCCATGGCATGGCTGGGCGGCCGCCGGCCACGACACGGTGCAAGCAGTGCTGGTGCAGTTCCCCCGGGCGCTGCTGCCGCTCCCGGCCGACCAGGTCCGCCGGCTCACGGGCATGCGCCTGTCCGTGCGGGAGCCGATGGGCACCCTGCTGTCCGGCTACCTCACCCAGCTCACCGCGGGCGCCGCCGCCTACACCGCGGCGGACGGCGCCCGCCTGGCGACCGTCACCCTCGACCTGGTCACCGCTTTCCTGGCCCATCACCTGGAGACGGGCACGCCGGTGCCGGAGCGTGCCCACCGCGATGCGCGACTGCTGGAGATCCGTGCCTTCGTCCAGCGGCACCTGGGCGACCCCGAGCTGTCCCCGAGCATGATCGCGGCAGCCCACAACATCTCCCTGCGCTCCCTGCACCGGCTCTTCGGAGAGGAGGACATGACCGTCGCCGGATGGATCCGCACCCGTCGGCTGGAGCTCTGCCGCCGTGACCTGGCCGACCCTCGCCTGCACGCGCACCCCGTCCGCGCCATCGCCGCCCGTTGGGGGTTCACGGACCCCGCCCACTTCAGCCGCGCCTTCCGCACCGCCCACGGGCTCAGCCCCCAGGAATACCGTCGGCTGCACCCATGATCCCAGCGCGAGGAAAGGGCTGGCACGCGTTGTCAACGAGGTGGCGCCGATCGACAACGACATCCCACCCCTCACCCGTGACACTCAAGTCCTGGCGCCGCGTCGCGGCCCGAACCACCGGGTGGGGTGGGCCGACCGGTGTGCCTGCCATGTGTCACAAGGGCAGGACTTCGTCCCGCCGACCCCGGTGAGTCGCGCCCGCGGCCTGCCGGCGGCTGTACGAGGGCGTCGTCTCTCGTCCCGGCGCATCGCCGGACGCGACACCACCATCTGCGACCCCGACGGCTCGGTGACGATCGCCGTCAGAGGAAAGGACACACCTTTTGAGACTCTCCAAGCGCATCACCCTGGCCCTCACCACCGCGGCCATCGTCTGCGGCGGCGTCCTGACGGCGCCGACGGCCGGCGCGTCGGTCTCCAGCGGCGTCATCGGTGGCGCCGACTGGGGCAACGCCGGTGTGCGGAACGACTGGGGCGACGAGGGCCCCGTGGATCACAACTCCAACAACAACACCAGGGCGGTGGCGCTGTGGCAGTTGGTCATGAAGGCTGAGGGGTTCTACACCGGAGCCATCGACTGCGACTTCGGCACCGGCACCATCGCGGCCACCAAGGCCTTCCAGAACTGGTACGACCTGGACGACGACGGCAGCGCGGGGCCCATCACCATGGGCGTCGCGGACAACTCCCTCCAAGACCTCGGCAACAACCGGGACATCAGGTACGTCGGATGGGAGAACTCGGGGCAGGTCACCTTCCGGCGGATCAACGGGGTGTACCACATCTACCTCAACGGCGCTTGGAGGAGCGCCTCCTACACCTCGTCCGCAGGATGCTGACCTGACAGACGGGGCAGGACCGGCCTCTCACCGGTGAACCGTTCCCCGTCGGCCGACGCAGGGCCAGTGGCCCATCGCGACGATGCCGTCCGAGCGACCGTCGTGGAAGATGGTCACCGAGTCGACCGTGCGACACGAGAGCGGAAACCTTGATGGAGTCAGTCCACGAGCCGGCGGTGGCGGCGCGGAAACGCCCACAGGGTCTGTTCGTCGGGTTGTGCACGCTGGATGTGATTCAGCTCGTCGACCACGTGCCGGGCGCCAACGAGAAGCTGACGGCTCGTGAGCAGGTCGTGGCCGCGGGCGGTCCGGCCGCGAACGCGGCCGTCGCGTTCGCCCACTTGGGCGGCGCGGCCACGCTGCTCACCGCGATCGGCTGCCATCCGCTGGGGATCGCCGTCGCGGCGGACCTGGACCGGCTGGGCGTGACCGTGGTGGACCTGGCGGCCGACTCGGTCGAGCCGCCCGCCGTGTCGTCCGTCCTGGTGACCGCGTCCAGCGGAGACCGTGCCGTCGCCTCGACCAACGCGACGGCTCACCGGCTCGCCCCGCCCGACGGCCTCGACGCGCTGATGGCGGCCAGTGACGTCGTCGAATTCGACGGCCACCACCTGGAGTTGGCCACGGTCGCCGCCCGCGCGGCGCGTGCCGCCGGAAGCCGGACCGTTCTCGACGGGGGCAGTTGGAAAGCCGGTACGGAGCGGCTGCTGCCGTGGATCGACGTGGCCGTCTGCTCGGACGATTTCCGCCCGCCCGGCGCCGGGACGCGCCCGGCCGCGCCGACGGACACCCTGCGGTTCCTGCGGGACAACGGGGTCGGCTGGTCGGCGGTCAGCCGGGGCGGACATCCCATCGTGTGGGCCGGGCCCGGCAGCGGGGGCGCGGTGGATGTCCCTGCCGTACGGGTGGCGGACACGCTGGGCGCGGGTGACGTCCTGCACGGTGCGCTCGCCCACGGTCTCGCGGTGCGGGACGACGTGACGTCGCCGGGCTTCGCGGATGCCCTGCGCGAAGCGGCCGCGGTGGCCTCACGCGCGTGTGCCTCGTTCGGAACGCGGGCGTGGATGCGGGGAGAGTGAGTCCTCGCACAGCCCTTGAACGTCCCCGGCTTCACTCCATGGGACCAAGCTCCGCTCGGATCGCTGCGGGCCGTAGGGGCGCCGGGAAAGTCGGCGGGCGCGCGGAGCCTACGCCGGTCGGACTCCGGGACGCCTTCGCCGACCGCGTCCACCGCCGACGTCGAGGAAACACGCACCATCGCGGCCCCGGCAGCCTGCCGTCGCGTGGTTCAAGCGGGAGGGACGAGCTGTTCGCGTACCCACTCAGGAGTGGGGTTGACGTGCGGCAGGCCCGCCACGAACACGGTCGGCACGGTCTCGTCGCCGTCGTTGGCCGACCTCACCGCCGCCGCTCCGGCCGGGTCGCGCCAGATGTCGACCCAGTGCAGTTGCCGGGCGCTCCGGCCCAGCCGGATGCGCAGTCGGAGGCAGTACTTGCAGCCCGACCGCCAGTAGACGACCGGCCGCCCGTCGACCGCGCTGCGGCTCTGCGCTTCCAGCGCGCCGATCGACCGCGGGAAGAGCAGAGGCGAGTTCACGCCTGCCAGCAGTACGAAAACGACCAGGAGTACCACTGCTCCGACGGGGCTCCCTCTGAAGACCAGCCCCGTCGCGACGACCGAGCCGCAGCACACAAGCAGCATCGGCAGAATCCAAGCGCGCGTCATGAAGAAGCAGGCTACCGATGAGCCGGGGCCTGCCGTCCAGGAGGGCGCCGAGGGGTGCACGGCGAGCGCCCGGCCGGCCCCGGTGTCGTGGGTCGCCGCCCGACTCACTGGACTCGGCGCCCGCACGCTGCCAGGCGAGCCTGCGATGGCCCGGCGGCCGACGGCCGGTGCGATCTGCGGACACGGAGAGCACCTGTCCGCACCCGACGTGCCGGAAGTCGCGGACGGGCAGCGAGCGGAAGGCCGTCCCGAGCAGGCGGGGGACGGTCAGGAGGCCGTCGTGGACGGCAGGGGGCGGACGGCCGGGTGCGGAGTGAGGGTCGCTTCGCGGGAGGCCAGGCAGTCCTCGAGGAACGCGAGGGCGCGCAGATGGTAGGAGCGGGCAGCCCACCCGAGGCTGATGTTGTGCCCGGCCGCCGGCTGGCGATCCACGTGCACACGCGAGGTGGCCGTGAAGTGCGCGGCCAGATCGGTGAGGGCCGCATCGTCATGGCGCCACCACGCCTCGTGCTCGGCGAAGGTCAGCCGTACGGGCACGCGGACACGGGGCGCCGTGGCACGGAAGAGCAACGGCCAACGGGCCAGCTCGGCCCGCTCCAGGGCGGGCACGGGCTCGACGACCGAGCCGATCGCCGCGAAGGTGCCGGGCGGATACAGACGCAGCGGCCCCCAGCTCCTGCGCAGTCGGCCACCGTCGTCGTGGGTGGTGGGCAGCTCCTGCGGCTCGACGGCGTAGACGTGGCCGCAGCCGGAGATGTCCAGCCCGAGCAGGTGCGGCAGACCGGTGGGGTCCGCGGCGGCGGTGAGCGCCACCTTGCCGCCGTAGGAGTGGGCGAGGAGGAACAGACCCGCGCCCGTGGTGTGGCGGGAGGCGAAGTCCCGCAGAGCCGCGCGCAGTGAGACGGCCTGCTCCGCCAGGTCCTGTCCCTGGGACAGCCGGGCGGCGGAGTGCCGGTAGCCCGGCCGGTCCACGGCCAGGACGGTGTAGCCGAGGCTCGCCCCCAGGGTCAGCAGCGACTGCCGGGGGTGGGCCCGGCAGTCGAAGTAGCCCGCGTTCATGCCGCCGCCGTGCACCGCGACCACGACGGCACGCGCGGAACCGTCGGGCGGCTCGACGAGCAGCGCGGACAACGGCACCCCTGCGGCGTCCAAGGTGATCCGGCGCACCCCGCGCGAAGATGCGTGGACCGGTCGGGTCATGATCGTTCTCCTCCGGGAGGTACAGCCCAGGTTCTCCCGTACGGTCGGGGTCCGCACCCCCAGCGCCACCGGTGCCCGTCGGTGGAGGTCAGCCGTCCCCGCCGCGCCGCGGGCGCAGGCCTCCGAAGCGGCGGCGCGGCTCCGGGGCGCACACCAGCCAGGCGGTGAGCACGGCGGCGAGAGCTCCGGCCCACAGCACGTGGGCGTCGTCCCAGCGCGGGTCGCCCGGCGGTACGAAGAGCGCGAAGCGGGGTGGGAGGAGCGCGCCGGCCGTGACCGGCAGCGCCAGTACGGCCCCCACCACTGCGGGCCCCGGCACACTCATGGCGCTGAACCGCACCGCCGCCGCGGCCAGAGCGAGCGCCAGCGCGCACAGCGTGCCGGCCTCGGCCGTGACCGCTCCCGACGGCAACGCGGCCCATTCCCCGGTGCCGGCGCCCGCCCACAGCACGGCCAGCACCGCCACCCACCAGGCCGTGACCGCCGGCAGGACGACGGCCACGCGCAACGCCTGCCGCAGCGGACGCGGCACGGGAGGGACACCGGTGGTGTGCCGGGCGGGATCGTCCAGGACGAACGCCATCCCCACCGCCCCGCACAACGCGGCCACCCGCACCAGGTTGACGAACACCTCCGCCGGGAGGGCCATCGAGAACAGCACCGGTACGGCGGCGATGGCCAGCCCCAGTGCCCAGCCGGCGGCGAACAGGGTCCACGGCAGCGACCGCACCGTGGGCCGCACCAGGGCCGTCACCACCAGGAGCCACCGCCTCACGCGCACTGGTACTCCCGGTCCTCGGCGGTCTCGGCCGGGGCGGTGACACCCAGCAGGGCCGCCGCGCGGTCGGTGGTCGTACCGGAGGCGGAGAGCTCCGCCCAGGACGCCTTCACCCTGCGGTCCACCTCTGCCCGTGGTTCGGCCAACAACCTTTGGAACACGGCGAGTTCACGGCCCCGCAGGGCGACCGCGGTCACCGGGGCCTGAATCACCCCGGGGCTGTTGAAACCGTCACCGGTCTTCTCGAACATGGCCTCGCCGTCCCGGGTCGCCCGGACCGCCAGCCAGACCATCAGCACGCCCCGTGCGTCACAGTGCACTCCTTCGTAGCGCTCGTGCCCCACGACCAGCCCCCGGGCGACGCTCGCGGCGAACTCCAGTTCCCGCTCGCCACCCCACGCCGTGGTCGCCGTCAACTCTCCGGACGCGGCGGCTGAGATCTCCCTGCCGCCCGACGGTCCGTCGAGCGCGGCGACCTTCTGCCGTACGGTCAGTGCCCGTGTCGTGTCCGGTTCGCCGGCCAGCGACCGCACCTCGTCCGTCACCCGGGCCCACTCGCCGATCCAGGGCGTGAACTCGGGGAAGGCACAGTACGTCGTCGCACCGCGCCGCTCGCAGTCCTGCACCGCCGCCGGGTCACGGGTCGCCACCTCCCGTGCCTCGCGCACCGCGTCCGTAGGTGCCGAGCCCTGTAGGACCACGGCGGTCAGGACCGCGCCGAGTGCCCCCAGGGCGGTGGCTCGTACGGCCCGCGTCCGGCCGCCGCTCAACAGCACCGCGCCCGCCGCCAGCAGCACCGCGAGCGCCAGGAGGTACAGCGCGTGCCATGCCGCGGGCCGCCCCAGCAGGTCGGACGGCAGCGGCCGTGCGCCCTCGTCGAACACCAGGGGGGCCAGCCCGCGCAGCCAGGCCGGGCTCCGCGAGTCGGCGGCGAAGACCATGGTGGCCGCCAGGACTGCGACGACGGCCAGGGGTGCCACGAACGCCGACCGGACGAGCCGGGCGAGCAGCACACCGAGGACCGCGGGCAGGAGGATCAGCAGCGGCCCGGTCGCCAGCTCGGACACCGAGCCGTGGCCCACCGCCCCGGGCTTCAGTGCCGCGGCCGTGAACTGCCCGGCCACGATCAGCGCCCCCACCAGCACCGTCGGCAGCACCGACAGCACATGCGCGACCGTGCGCCGCCACGGCGGCAGGACCAGCACCCCGAAATACCCGTCCGTGCCGCGCCGGTGCGAGCGCAGCACCGCCAGGTTCACGGCGATCATCACCGCCAGACCCAGCATGAGCTGTCCGAGCTGTGTCTCGCGGTCGATGTCCTGCAGGACCGGATAGGCGTCCTCCGACTCGCTGCTCGGCCAGATCAGAAGCGTCAGGTACGCCACCAGCGCGACCAGCACCAAGGGGTGCAGCAACAGGCGCCGCGCCTCGACCCGGGCCAGCGCGAGCACCGCCCGTACGCCGCCCTGGGCCCCTACGAACTCCGGCTCCGGCTTCGGCGCGGCTACCCGCGTCCCCGTCATGGCCGTCATGCCGCCACCTCCGCCACCGGGTCGCCGCCGAGCGCCAGCAGATAGCCGTCCTCCAGCGTCGGTTCGACCAGCCGGGCGCCCGCGGGCGGGTCCCCGACGTTGCGGAACTCGCCCGTCCCGGTGCGCCAGC
>NZ_LRTR01000100.1 GCF_001550375.1 Streptomyces europaeiscabiei
GACCGCCCCGACGAGCAGCGCCTGCGCTCCCTCGCCGAGCGCGCTCAGGCACTGGGCGCCCCCCTCGTCACGGAGCACATCGCGTTCGTCCGGGCGGGGGGCGCCCTCACCGCGTCGCCGCAGCTGGAGGCCGGGCACCTGCTGCCGGTGCCGCGCACCCGGGACGCCCTGGACGTGCTGTGCGAGAACGTCCGCATCGCCCAGGACGCGCTGCCCGTGCCGCTCGCGCTGGAGAACATCGCCGCGCTCATCAACTGGCCGGGCGAGGACATGACCGAGGGGCAGTTCCTCTACGACCTCGTCGACCGCACCGGCGTCCGGCTCCTCATCGACGTGGCGAACCTGCACACCAACCACGTCAACCGGGGTGAGGACCCCGCGAAGGCACTCGACGAGCTGCCGGTCGAGGCCATCGCGTACGTCCATGTCGCGGGCGGTTTCGAGCGGGACGGCGTCTGGCACGACAGCCACGCCCATCCCGTCCCCCGGCAGGTCCTCGACGTCCTCGCCGACCTCGCCTCCCGTGTGACCCCGCCGGGCGTCCTCCTGGAGCGCGACGACAACTTCCCCGAGCCGGGCGAGCTGGAGCGGGAGCTGACGGCGATCCGGGGGGTGCTGGAGAAGGCCGAGGTGCGCAGCCCCGGGAAGAAGGTCTTCTCCGCCGGGCCGACGCCCGCCGGAGCCGCCGAGCCCGTCGCCCGGCAGCGGCTCGGGCTCGGGCAGGCCGCGCTGCTGTCCGCGCTGGTCGCGGGGACCCCGGTGCCCGAGGGGTTCGACCGGGTACGGCTGGGCGTCCAGGCGCGTGCCCTCGCGGCGAAGCGGGCGGACGTCGTGGCGAAGGTGGCGCCGGAGCTCCCGGAGATCCTCGGTTCGTCGTACCGGCCGGCCTTCGTCGCGTACGCGCAGGGCCACCCGATGACCGACGGCTACCGGCGTGACGCCCTCTCCTTCGCCGAGCACGTGCTCCTCACGGGCCGCCCCGACGACGGGGACGTCCTGCGCGAGCTGCGCCGGTGGTGGTTGGAGCGCTCGGGTCCCGCCCCGCTCTCCCGGCGCCCGACGGCCCGGCTGGCCCGCGCCACCCGCAGGGTGCTGCTACGCCGCTGAGCCGGGGTGTTCGCCCCCGGATGTGCTGCGATTAACAAACCCGTGCCCCACACACGGGTTTGCCGTCGTTACGGCACGTTTTGATGTGATTCACCCACCGCTCCGCGTACCCCATCCGACGCGCTTTGTCCCCTCCTCAACCGTTCCTCCGCATACGGCAGATGGCGTAGACCGGGCAGTAACATACCGGTCCGTAGGCCGATCAGCACCCGTTGCGCACTAGCGTGCGGTGCCGCGAGCAGGAGGCACCATGCGAACCACCAACGGCAGAGGGGGACCCTTCAGTGGCACAGGACTCATCGTCGCCGGGCTGACGGCGACGCTCATCGCGCTGGTCTTCCCGATCTGGTCGTACGCGGACCGCTCGGGCACCGGCGTCAGCGTGCTCAACGCGTCCACCGTGACGACGCAGTACGGTCCGCTGTCCGCCCTGGACCGGGAGTTCATCACCAAGGTCAGGCTGGCGGGGCTGTGGGAGCTGCCCGCCGGGCAGCAGGCCGAGACGAAGGGCACCACCGCGGCCGTACGGACCGCCGGAGCGCATCTCATCGAGGGGCACACCTACCTCGACGCCCGCGTCCGCAACGTCGCCTCGCGCCTCGCGCTGCCCCTGCCCAATCAGCCGAACGACCAGCAGAGGGCGTGGCTGGACACCCTGACCGCGGCGCAGGGCGAGAGTTACGACCGCGAGTTCGCCAACATCCTGCGCCTGGCGCACGGCAAGGTCTTCTCCGTCGTCGCCCAGGTCCGCGCCACCACCCGCAACTCGTTGGTCCGCGACCTCGCCGACGACGCCAACACCACCGTCCTCGACCACATCAAGGTCCTGGAGGCCACCGGGCTCGTCGACTACGACGCGATCGCCCGTGACACCGTCTCCGCGAGCGCCCCGCCGCTCACCAACTCCCCGGCCCCGCCCGGCCCGTTGTCCGACCCCGGCTCCCCGGTCCCGGTGACGCCGTCGCCCTCGCCGACCACCCCGCTCCCGGCGACGGCCGCACCGCGCTTCAGCCTGCCGCCCGCCGCCAACGGTCCGGCGGACGACGACTAGGGGACGACCGGGACTCGACCGGGAGACGGCCCGGGAGACTGCCGGGAGCCGCCCGGCCCGCCTCCCGGTGAGGCATCGGCCGGAACGCCGCTCAGTAGTGCCCCGCCACCACGACATACAGGTACGCGACGACCACGACCGCGCAGACGACGGCCGCGGCGATCAGCGCACACCCGAGCGCCCCTGCCGTGCCGCCGATCGCCGCCCAGCCGAACCGGGTCGCCCGATCGGCCCGCCGGACCGCGTCGTGGTACTCGGCGTCGTCGTCCCAGCCGCGATCCGACATGATCACCCCCCGGCCCGACCCTCCAACCCGGCCGTCCCCCGCTCGCGGGACCTGGCAATTGCGGGCCGCAACGGCGATCAAACGGAAGAGTCCGGGAACCTTCCCTCCGGATTACGGACATCGCACACCGCCGGCCCGGGCCGGCGCATAGAAACACGCCATGCTCTGGGTGCTCTTCCTCCTCCTGGCCTGGGCCGCCGCCGGCGTGTCCTGTGCCCGACTGTGCCTGACCTCGCTGCGTGCGGCGGCCGCCGCCACCGACGTCCGCACGGACCACGTCCACCACTGCCACCGGCTCACGCTGTACGAGGCGGCGTTCCTGTCCGGCGGCCCGGCGCGCGTCGCCGACCTCACCCTCGTCTCCATGGCCCGCCGACGCCGACTCCTCCTCGCCCACACCGGCTGGGCGACCGTCGTGGACCCGGACGGGCGGGACGAGATGGAGCGCTCCGTCATAGGCGCGATAGGCCCCGGCGGACAGTCCCGGATAGCGCCCGTACGGCGGTCCGTCGCGGCCGCGGAGTCCGTACGGCGCCTCTCCGACCGGCTCGTCGCGGCGGGGCTGGCCGTACCGGACGCCGCGCGAACACGTGTGGACGACGCGGTCACGCAGGTACGGGGCGCGGCGCTGGGCGTGTGCGGACTGGGGGCGCTGGCGTTGATGCTGCCCTCGCAGGGGTTCGCGGAGCAGCGCGTGCTGGTCGCGCTGTGGTTCGCGTTGCCGTTGGTGCTGACGTTGAGTTGTCTGGTCATCGCCCGGGTCGAGGGGCCGCCGGGTACGCGGTGGGCGTCGCCCGAAGGGGTGCGGGTGTTGAGGGGGGTGGCGGGGCGGGGCGGGGGGGACTTCGCGGACCTGGGCTCC
>NZ_LRTR01000101.1 GCF_001550375.1 Streptomyces europaeiscabiei
GGGGGGGGGGGGGCGGGGGTGACTTCGCGGACCTGGTCTCCGTGGCTGTCTGGGGGGTGGGGGCGGTGGAGTCTCCTGAGATGCGGGCGGCGTTCGATCAGCGGTAGCGCCGTGTGCGGCCTTGCGCATCGCGGACTACGGATTGCCCGTGGCCGATCGCGCAGCGCTCCCCCCACCCCTGAAAGCAGCGGCGACACCGTCGAACGGTGCTTTACATTCACCCCTTTCACACCAAACATCCCTTTGTCGCTGTCGTGCTTCGGAGGGATCTCCATGCGAGCTGCCGTTCTCTACGGGACCATCGGGGCGGTGTTGCTGAGTGCTCTCGGCGCCGTGCCGGCCAAGAGTGACATGAGTTGGACGGAGGACCAGCAGGTAGCCGTCGCGGCGGAGCGGGCCGCCGACGAAGGCATCCGGTTCGGGAAGTGCCCGGTGGTGGAGGGGCTGCCGGACGGGGTGCGGTGCGGGACGGTCAAGGTTCCGCTCGACTACGCGCTGCCCGACGGCAGGCAGATCTCACTGACCGTCAGCCGGGTCGGGGCCAAGGGGGAGGACGCCGGAGGGAAGAAGGTCCCCTGGCAGGGGGCGCTCGTGTTCAATCCGGGCGGCCCCGGGGCCTCCGGGATGTTCTTCCCGCTCGTCGGCCAGCTCCCCGGCTGGAAGCGGGTCGCCGCCGCGTACGACCTCATCGGGTACGCCCCGCGTGGGGTCGGCCGGTCGGCGCCGCTGTCCTGCCAGGACCCGAAGCGGCTGCACCGGGGGCCCTCACCGGCACCGACGCACCCTTCGGAGGCGTACAAGAAGGAGCGGATCGCGCGGGCCAGGACGATCGCGCGGGGGTGTGCGCAGCGCAACGGGAACGCGCTGCGGCACTACCACTCCCGCAACAACGCCCGTGACCTCGACGTACTGCGTGCCGCGCTCGGCGAGCCACGGCTGACGTTCATGGGGGCGTCGTACGGGACGTACTTCGGAGCGCTGTACGCGTCGCTGTTCCCCTCGCACGTACGCCGGATGGTCTTCGACTCGGCGGTGAACCCCGACCCCGAACAGATCTGGTACCGCAACAACCTCGACCAGTCGGCCGCGTTCGAAGAACGCTGGGCGGACTTCCGCGCCTGGGCCGCCAGGCACCACAAGGTGTACGGGCTGGGTGACACCCCTCAGAAGGTACTGCGCAGTTACGAGCGGGCGGCCGCGCGGCTGGCCGCCCGGCCCGCCGGGGGCAAGGTGGGACCGGGACAGCTGCAGGGCGCGTTCCTGCAGGCCGCCTATTACGACGATCACTGGCCGCAGCGTGCCCTGGCGCTCTCCGCGTATCTGAAGGGCGACCCGAAGCCGCTGGTCCAGATCGCCGGTCCGTACCCGGAGGTGTCCGTCGAGCAGGAGAACGCGAGCGCCGTCTACACGGCCGTCGAGTGCAACGACGGGCCGTGGCCGACGCAGTGGCGGGTCTGGGACCGCGACAACACGCGGCTCGCTCGGACCGCGCCCTTCGAGACGTGGGACAACGTGTGGACGAACCTGCCGTGCGCGTACTGGAGCGGGCCCCGTCAGGAGCCGCTCGACGTGCGGACCGGGCCCGGCGAGCTGCCGCCCACGCTGATTCTCGCGGCCGAGCGGGATGCGGCCGCGCCGTACGAAGGGGCGATCGAACTGCACCGCCGACTGTGGGGGTCGGTGCTGGTGACCGAGCGGGACGCCGGTAACCACGGGGTCGGGTGGGGGGCCAACAAGTGCGTCAACGCGTACCTGGAGGCGTACCTGTTGGAGGGGCGGCTGCCGGAGCGGCGCGCTGCATGCGCGCCGCGACCGGAGCCGAGCGCTCCGCGGGTCAAGGGGTGAAGGAACCGCGGGCCGTCAGCCGCTGAGCGCGCCCGAGCCGCACAGGTGACGGCCCCGCGCCTCCCCCTTGCCGGAGCTCTTATGCCAGGCCCGCCACCAGCTCCGCCACCGACTTCCTGCGGCCCGTGTAGAACGGGACCTCCTCGCGGACGTGCATACGGGCCTCCGAGGCACGCAGGTGACGCATGAGGTCGACGATGCGGTAGAGCTCGTCGGCCTCGAAGGCGAGCATCCACTCGTAGTCGCCCAGCGAGAACGAGGCGACCGTGTTGGCGCGGACGTCCGGGTAGCCGCGGGCCATCTTGCCGTGGTCGGCGAGCATACGGCGGCGGTCCTCGTCGGGCAGCAGGTACCAGTCGTAGGAGCGCACGAAGGGGTAGACGCTGACGTAGTCGCGGGGCGTCTCGTCGGCGAGGAACGCCGGGATGTGCGAGCGGTTGAACTCGGCGGGGCGGTGCAGCGCCATGTTCGACCACACCGGGGTGAGCGCGCGGCCCAGCCTCGTCCGGCGGAAGAGGTTGTACGCCTCCTGGAGCTGGTCGGCGGTCTCGGCGTGCCACCAGATCATGAGGTCGGCGTCGGC
Organism: Streptomyces europaeiscabiei; assembly: GCF_001550375.1. GTDB lineage: Bacteria > Actinomycetota > Actinomycetes > Streptomycetales > Streptomycetaceae > Streptomyces > Streptomyces europaeiscabiei. The sequence continues at coordinate 2,429 of NZ_LRTR01000101.1, forward strand.
GCGCAGGCCCGACACGTCGTACGTACCGCGGACGGTGACGTCCTTCGCGGCGAGCTGGTCGAACAGCTCCTGGACCTCGTCGGCGTAACCGGCGCGGTCCTCCGGCAGCACGTCCTTCAGCCGGAAGACGGACCACAGCGTGTAGCGGATGACCTCGTTGAGGTCCTTGGCCAGTTTGCCCTTGTTCGGGATCCGGCCGGACTCGGTGGTGGGGGCGACGTCGCTCATGGTTCCTATTCTCCCGCTCCGCCGTGCAGGCTCTGCACCGGGTTGGCGGTGAGGTCCCGCACCGCGCGCAGGTCGCCGTGGATCTGGTCGACCGCGGCGGCGGCGCTCGCGACGCAGGCCGGGATGCCGACGCCGTCGTACGCCGCGCCGCAGACCGCGAGGCCCGGCAGCTTGCCGAGGTGCTCGCGAAGCCGGGCCACGCGCGCGTGGTGGCCGACCGGGTACTGGGGCAGGCCGGCGTCCCAGCGGGTGACGCGGGTTTCGAGGGGCGTGGCGGACAGGCCCGTGGCCTCGCGCAGGTCGGTCCTCGACACGTCCACGAGGTGGGCGTCGTCGTGGTCCAGGATCGCCGTCTCGCCGTACCGGCCGACCGAGGTGCGCAGGACCAGCAGGTCCGGGTTCTCGTCGGCGATCCAGCCCCACTTCTGGGAGGAGAAGGTGGATGCCTTGATGGTGCGGCCCTCGACCGGCGGCACCAGGAAGCCGCTGCCCTCGGGGAGGGTGAGGTCGCCGCGGCGGTAGGCGAGGGTGACCAGGGCCATCGAGGCGTACTCGACGCCCGACAGTTCGGCGGCGGCCTCGGGTGCCTCGGCGCGCAGGAGGTCGGCGGCGACCGGGGCGGGGGCGGCCACGACCACGGCGTCCACGTGCAGGACACGGTCCCCGGTGACGACCCGCCAGCCGCCCGATGCCTCGCGGCGCAGCCCCGTGACAGGTGTCCGGGTGCGGATCTCGGCGCCTCGCGCCCGCACCGACTCGGCGACCGCGAGCGGCAGTTGCCCGACACCGCCCTCGATGCCCATGAACACCGGGCCGGTCTGCCGGGCGGCGGCCGCACGCTCCTGGATGCCCCGGACGGCCTCGGTGAGGGAGATGTGGGTCCGGGCGGCCTGGTAGAGCTGCGGGACGGCCGAGCGCATCGAGATGCGGTACGCGTCGCCCGCGTAGACCCCGCCGAGCAGGGGTTCCACCAGGCGGTCGACGACCTCGCGGCCGAGGCGGGCCGCCACGTACTCCCCCACCGCCACGTCGTCGCCGACCTCGGTGCGCGGCAGGTCGGCGTCGCGCTCGATGCGGGCCAGGCCCTCGTCGGAGAGGACCCCGGAGAGGGCGGACGCGGTGCCGGGCACGCCCATCACGTGGCCCTTGGGCATGGGCCGCAGGGCGCCCCCGGTCCAGAGGGAGGCCGTGGCGGTGGCGGGCGGCCGGAGCCGGTCGGCGAGGCCCACCTCTCTC
>NZ_LRTR01000102.1 GCF_001550375.1 Streptomyces europaeiscabiei
GGGCGGCGGGCGAGCATCGACTCGGCGCCGAGGTCGACGCGCGCGCCCGCGATCTCGCCGGGCAGCAGCTTGCCGCCGACCCGGTCCGAGGCCTCCAGGACGGTCACTCTCGCGCCCCGGTCCAGCAGCCCGTGCGCGGCGGCAAGCCCCGCGATCCCGGCCCCGATGACGACGACATGCCCGGCGTCGCGCCCGACGTCCGTCCGTGCTCCGCTCATGGCTCCACCCTCTCAGATGTCACTGACAGTCATGACGCCGGTCCCGCCCTGGAGCCGCCCGTCCCTGTGGCCTCGCCGAGTCCCGACCGTGACCGCTTCGGGACCGCTTCCCCCCAACGTTCCGACCCCCTCCCGCGTCGAAGAGTCGTCAGCAAGGCGGGCGAGCACGCCTGCCACGACCCTCGGGGGGTACGCCGCAATGGCCGAAACACACGTACGACGTTCCCGGCGGCCCGCAGGGGCCCTGGCCGCCCTGTTCCTCGCCGCCGCCCTGGCACTCACGGGCTGCGGCGCCGGCAGCGAGGACGCCGCCACCTCGGGCAGCAAGGCGGACACGTCCGTCCAGCAGGAGGGCGCCCTGAACGACGAGAGCGGCAACAGCTACCAGAGCGGCGACAAGGCCGCCGACGCGCCGACCAAGATCGCGCCGAGCCACATCATCCGCACCGCCACCCTGACCGTGCGCGTCAAGGACGTGCCGAAGGCCCTGGACGAAACCCGCACCACCGTCGAGAACGCGGGCGGGTTCGTCGGCAGTGAGTCCACGACCCGTGACGGCAAGGACCGTGAGCGCACCCGGGTCGTCCTGCGCGTGCCCGCGGAGAAGTACGAGGAGGTCCTCACCGAACTGGAGGGCACCGGCAAGCTGATCGAGCGCAGGACGAAGGCCGAGGACGTCACCGACCAGGTCGTCGACGTGGAGAGCCGCATCAAGACGCAGCGGGCGAGCGTGGCCCGGATCCGCGAGCTGATGGACCGGGCGGGCAAGCTCAGCGACGTGGTCACCCTGGAGGGCGAGCTGAGCAGCCGGCAGGCCGACCTGGAGTCCCTGCTCGCCCAGCAGCAGTCCCTGAAGGACCGCACGAGCCTGGCCACCATCACGCTGTCCCTGTCCGAGACCGCGGTGAAGAAGGCCGACAAGGACGACGACCCCGGCTTCGTGGACGCGCTGGCGGGCGGCTGGAACGCGTTCGTCGCCGTGTTCCGCTGGCTGGGCATGGCCCTCGCCGCGATCCTCCCCTTCGCGGTGGCCGCCGCGATCCTCCTGTTCCTGTGGTCCCGCTTCGTCCGCTCCCGCCGCCCGGCCACGGCCACGGCAGGTACCGCCGGTTCGGAGCCGGCCGCGGCACCGGACGAGGAGGAGAAGCGGGACTGACAGCCGGTCCGACGGACGTCGACGAAGCGAAATGCCGGGCCCCCGTAGCGTGTTCCCATGAACATGAGCCGTACTGAGGAACGTTCGAGGGAACGCCTGGTGGTCGTCGGAGGCGACGCGGCGGGCATGTCCGCCGCGTCGCAGGCCCGCCGGCTGCGGGGGCCCGGGGAGCTGGAGATCGTGGCGTTCGAGCGGGGCCACTTCACCTCCTTCTCGGCATGCGGCATCCCCTACTGGGTGGGCGGCGACGTCCCCGAACGGGACCGGCTCATCGCCCGCTCACCCGAGGAGCACCGGGCCCGCGACATCGATCTGCGGATGCGTACGGAGGTCGTGGAGATCGACGTCGAGGGCGCCCGCGTGCGCGCGCGGGACCTCGACTCGGGCACCGAGACCTGGACCTCGTACGACAAGCTCGTCATCGCGACCGGCGCCCGCCCGATCCGCCCCGACCTGCCCGGCGTCGACGCCCCCGGTGTGCACGGCGTGCAGACCCTGGACGACGGCCAGGCCCTCCTCGACACCCTGACCGCCACCGAGGGCCGCCGCGCGGTGGTCGTCGGCGCGGGCTACATCGGTGTGGAGATGGCCGAGGCGCTCATCAACCGGGGGTACGAGGTCACGGTCGTCAACCGGGGCAAGGAGCCCATGTCCACCCTCGATCCGGACATGGGCCGTCTGGTGCACAAGGCCATGGAGGGCCTGGGCATCACGATGGTCGACGACGCCGAGGTCACCGCCCTGCGCACCGGCGACGACGGCCGGGTCCGCGCGGTGGCCACGGAGGACGCCGAGTACCCGGCGGACGTGGTGGTCCTCGGCATCGGCGTACGCCCGGAGACGGAGCTCGCGAAGGCGGCGGGGCTGCCCCTGGGCGACCACGGCGGCCTGCTGACCGATCTGGCCCTGCGCGTGAGGGGCCACGAGAACATCTGGGCCGGCGGCGACTGCGTCGAGGTTCTCGACCTGGTCTCCGGCCACCTGCGCCACATCCCGCTCGGCACCCACGCCAACAAGCACGGCCAGATCATCGGCGCCAACGTCGGCGGCGGCTACGCCACGTTCCCCGGCGTCGTCGGCACCGCCGTCAGCAAGGTCTGCGACCTGGAGATCGCCCGCACCGGCCTCCGGGAGAAGGACGCCGACCGCGCCGGCCTCCAGTACGTCGCCGTCACCATCGAGTCCACCAGTCGCGCCGGCTACTACCCGGGCGCCGCCCTCATGACGGTCAAGATGCTCGCCGAACGCCGCACCGGCCGTCTCCTCGGCGTCCAGATCGTCGGGCGGGAGGGCGCGGGAAAGCGCGTCGACATCGCGGCGGTGGCCCTGACCGCAGGCATGACGGTAGAACAGATGACCGCCCTGGACCTCGGCTACGCCCCGCCCTTCTCCCCGGTCTGGGACCCGATCCTGGTGGCGGCGAGAAAGGCGGTGGTGGCGGTGAGGTCGGGCGCCTCATGAGGTGAGCGCCTCATGACAGGGCCGCGCCCCCGGCTTTCCAGGGGTGCGGGGAACTGCGCGACCAGCCACGACGCACCCGCGGCCGGAGACGCACAGCACCTCCTGCGGCGAACCCCCTCAGACAGCCGACGTACCGGTTATCCGGTCGATGGCCTGCCGAGCCTGCTCCGCCGGCGGCCGGGCCGGCAACGAGGACACGGAGGCGGAGGACGTCACCGCGGCCGGGGCGGTCGTCGGCGCCGCGGCCGGTTTCGCATGCGCGGCCGCCGGCCGAGCCGACCGCAGTCGATGACTGACCGCCTCGTCCAGCGTCACCGGCCGCTGCATCCGCGCCGCCAGCCGCCCGGCCTCCTGGCCGAGCGCGGCGACGTCTTCCCAGGGCAGCCGCACCACCAGCGAAATCTCGGCCTCACCATCGGGGGTGGCGTGCATCGCCGGGGCAACTCGGTCGTTCATCGCCTGTTCCTCACGTAGATCCGCGGTTGAGGAGTCATACGCACCACTCGCCCCGCACGTTCACCGACGTCGGCGCCGAGGCCGCACCGACAGCGGGCGCGCTGATTCCACCCCCGTATCCAGGGCACAAGTCCGGTGTGGTCATCCCCGTCCATGACGTGAACCCCGCGGGCCGCACGCCCTACGTGACCTACGCACTCATCGCCGCGAACGTCTTCGTCTTCGTCTTCATGCCGACTCTCGCCGGTTCCCTGCCGGGCGACAGCGCGGCGGCCCGGCTGTGTCACACCCAGGCGTTCCTGGAGCAGTACGCGGCGATACCGCGGGAGCTGATCCGTCACCAGCTGCCGCAGCTGGTGCCCACCGGCGAGCTCGCCCGGTCGGGCGGCTGTGCCCTCGGCCCGCCGGGCTACGACAAGTCGCCCGCGCTGTCCGTGCTCACCGCCCTGTTCCTGCACAGCGGCTGGCTGCACCTGCTGGGCAACATGCTCTTCCTGCTGATCTTCGGCAACAACATCGAGGACCGGCTGGGCCACGTACGGTTCGCCCTGTTCTACGGGGCCTGCGGCTACGCGGCGTCGTACGGCTACGCCTTCCTCAACGCCGACTCCGGTGACCCCCTGATCGGCGCGTCCGGGGCGATCGCCGGGGTCCTCGGCGCGTATCTCGTCCTCTACCCGAAGGTCAGGGTCTGGGTCCTCGTCCCGTTCCTGGTCTTCCTGCCCCTGAGACTGCCCGCCTGGCTGGTGCTGGGCTCCTGGTTCGTGCTCCAGGCCGTCGACTCGTCCCGCGAGGCCGTCTCCGACGTCGGCACGGTGGCGTACGCGGCCCACCTCGTCGGCTTCGTCGCCGGCATGCTCCTCGCCTGGCCCCTGCGCCCCGGCACCCCACCCCCACCCGAGCCACGCGGCCTGCTGTTCGGCAGGCGGGCGCGACCCGGCTGGTGAACCCGGGGCTCGACCCCCTAGCGCACGGTCTGCGTGTGGACGTACTCCACGAGCCGGGTCAGGGCGTCCGGGTCGGTGCTGGGCATGACGCCGTGGCCGAGGTTGAAGATGTGGCCCTCCAGGCCGGTGGCGCTGTCGAGGACCTCGCGGGTCTTGGCCTCGACGGCCTCCGTGCCGGCGAACAGGACGGTCGGGTCGAGGTTGCCCTGGAGCGCCTTGCCGGGGCCGACGCGGCGGGCGGCCTCGTCGAGCGGGACGCGCCAGTCGACGCCGACGACGTCCGCGCCGGCCTCGCCCATGAGGCCCAGCAGCTCGCCGGTGCCGACGCCGAAGTGGATGCGCGGGACGCCGTACGACTCGACGGCCCGGAAGACCTTCGCGGAGGCGGGCAGCACCGAGCGGCGGTAGTCCACCGGGGCGAGGGCGCCGGCCCAGGAGTCGAAGAGCTGCACGGCGGAGGCGCCCGCCTCGATCTGCACCTTGAGGAAGGCGGACGTGATCCCGGCGAGACGGTCGAGCAGGTCGGCCCACAGCTCGGGGTCGCCGTACATCATCGCCTTGGCGTTCTCGTACGTGCGGGACGGGCCGCCCTCGACGAGGTAGCTGGCGAGGGTGAAGGGGGCGCCGGCGAAGCCGATGAGGGGGGTCTCGCCCAGCTCGGCGGTGAGCAGCTCGATGGCCTCGGTGACGTAGGAGACGTCCTCGGGGGTCAGGTCGCGGAGCTGGGCCAGGTCGGCGCGGCTGCGGATCGGCTTCTCGACGACCGGCCCGACGCCGGGCTTGATGTCGAGGTCGATGCCGATGGCCTTGAGCGGGACGACGATGTCACTGAAGTAGATCGCCGCGTCCACGTGATGCCGGCGGACCGGCTGGAGCGTGATCTCCGTGACCAGCTCGGGCCGCATGCACGACTCCAGCATCCCGATGCCCTCGCGCACCTTCAGGTACTCGGGGAGCGAGCGCCCGGCCTGTCGCATGAACCACACCGGCGTGTGCGGCACGGGCTCACGCCTGCACGCCTTCAGGAAGGCGGAGTTGTACGTGGCTGTCGGCTGGTGGCCCGAGGGGCTGGCGTTGGCACTCACGAAGCAAAGTCTCGCACGCCCGCTTGACAGCGCGGGTCCGGGCTGCGGACAACCCGGACCCGCACATTTCCGGCCACCGGTTCCGGCCGTCGGCGCGGCCTCCGTTCGCTGAGCGCGATCCGACAGTGACCCAGCGCACGGGTGTCTTGCCCTGCGCCGAGGCCCGGTTCCCCTTAATGTTCCGGCATGGCTGCGGCTCAGGGACGACTGTCGGACGGCGCTGGCGGGATGGACGACGCGAAAGAGGGGGAGCGCGATGCGATGGAGACGGCACCGTTGCCGTTCCGCTCCGCCGTCGAAGCGCTGAGGGCCACACGGCCGCGGCCGGAGATCGAGATCGAGTCGACCAAACCGCCCCAGCGGCTCGCCCCTTACGCGTACGCCCTGGAGGCCGCGGTCGTCGAGGGCGACGAGGACCTGGCCGACGGCCGGCTCGTCCTGCTGCACGACCCCGCGGGGCACGACGCCTGGCAGGGCACCTTCCGGCTGGTGACCCTGGTCCGGGCGGAGCTGGAGCCCGAGATGGCGGCGGACCCCCTGCTGCCGGAGGTCTGCTGGTCGTGGCTGACCGGCGCGCTGCAGTCCCGGGGACTGTCGTACGGCGAGCCCAGCGGGACCGTGACGCGGGCGAGTTCGCACTACTTCGGCGGGCTGGCGACACGGCCGGCCGCGTCGCAGATCGAGATCCGGGCGTCGTGGACCCCACGCGAGGTTCTGGGCGGCGTTCCCGACACCGCCGCGCATCTCGCCGCCTGGTGCGACCTGCTCGCCCAGATCGCGGGACTTCCTCCGTCGGTCGACCCCGGGGACGCGGCGGTGGTGACGCTGCCGCAGCGGCGGGGGCCGCAGTCCCGCTGAGAACCCCGCAGAACCAAGGACCGTGCGCCGTGGGGCGTGCGGTCCTTTTTCGTGCGCGTCGCCACGCCGATCAAAACCATCACTTTGTCGATACGGCCACTTTCGGCCTTGTATCGACTTGAAGCGACACCGTTCGGTCTTCGAATGATCGAAGACGTGTCCGAATTGCACGGATTGTTACTCACTAGATCGTGATCATTCTCTAAAGGAGCAGAGGTTTGATGCCGAAGACCTCTGTGACCTTCAAAGCACGGTTCGTCCCGGCTTCGACCCCACGAGCCGACGAGCCCGCCCCCGTCCCGTACCCCGGAGGCCTGGTGTCCGTTCTCCTCGAGCAGCCCGCAAGCCTGGTCGCCTACCGTCCGAACAAGCCGACCGCGATGGTGGTGGTCGCCGATCCACGGGTCAGGTCCACCGTCACCCGGCACCTGTGGGCCCTCGGGGTCCGCGATGTCATCGAGGCCTCGTCCATCGCCGAGGCCCGCCCCCGTGTCGGCAACCCGCGTGACATCTGCGTCGCAGACGTCCACCTGCCGGACGGTTCCGGCCTGACCCTCCTCTCCGAGACCCGCGCGGCGGGGTGGCCCAACGGCCTCGCCCTCTCCGCCGCCGACGACATCGGTGCCGTACGCAACGCCCTCGCGGGCGGTGTGAAGGGATACGTCGTCACCGGCACCCGCACCAACATCGGGCTGCCCTCCCGCCCGGGCGCCGCCCCCATCGGCTCCGCCGCCCGTATGCACCGCCGCCCCCCGGGAGCCCCGAGCCACCCGGGTGGCTACCGGGAGCTGTCGGGCCGCGAGGTCGAGGTGCTGCGCCTGGTCGCGGAGGGACAGTCGAACAAGGCGATCGGCGTCTCCATGGGCCTGTCCGCACTCACGGTCAAGAGCCACTTGGCCCGAATCGCGCGCAAGCTCGGCACCGGCGACCGCGCCGGCATGGTGGCGGTGGCCCTGCGCACCGGGATCATCCACTGACGCCAAGGACACCGAGGCAGGAAGAGGCCGGGATCATTCACCGATGTCCGGCCTGTCCCGGTTCGCCGGGAACATTCACTGACACGTGTGACACGTGACTGGTTTACGCCCCTGGATGGCCCGTCGGCGGAACGTTCCGTCGGCGGGCCATGTCCATACACAGATACCCTTGACAGGTGACCGACGCCCAAGAGACCGCAGCAGACAGGACCCTGCGAACCACCGGAGGCGCCCCTCCGGACGACGGCGGATCTTCTGAAGCGGGGGCGCCGATCCCTCTGCTGGAGCCGCGGGACGGTATTCCGGCCGTGATCGCCGACGAGTCCGCGCTCGCCGCGGTGATCGCCGCCTTCGCCGCCGGCTCCGGCCCCGTCGCCGTGGACGCCGAACGCGCGTCCGGCTACCGCTACGGCCAGCGGGCCTATCTGGTGCAGCTGCGCCGCGAGGGCGCGGGCACCGCGCTCATCGACCCCGTCGCCTGCCCCGACCTCTCCGGCCTCGGCGAGGCGCTCTCCGGCGTGGAGTGGGTGCTCCACGCCGCGACCCAGGATCTGCCCTGTCTGCGCGAGATAGACATGGTCCCGACCCGGATCTTCGACACCGAGCTGGCCGGCCGGCTCGCCGGGTTCCCCCGGGTCGGCCTCGGCGCGATGGTCGAGGGTGTTCTCGGCTACGTCCTGGAGAAGGGCCACTCCGCGGTCGACTGGTCCACGCGCCCGCTGCCCGAGCCGTGGCTGCGGTACGCCGCGCTCGACGTGGAGCTCCTCGTGGACCTGCGGGACGCCCTGGAGAAGGAGCTGGACCGGCAGGGGAAGCTGGAGTGGGCACGGCAGGAGTTCGACGCGATCGCCTCCGCGCCGCCCGCCGAGCCCCGCAAGGATCCCTGGCGGCGTACGTCCGGGATGCACAAGGTGCGGCGCCGGCGGCAGATGGCGGTCGTACGGGAGATGTGGGAGGCGCGGGACCGGATCGCGCAGCGGCGGGACGTGTCGCCGGGCAAGGTGCTGAGCGACGCGGCGATCGTCGAGGCCTCCCTGGCCCTGCCGGCCGACGCAACTGCGCTGGCCGCGTTGAACGGGTACGGGCACCGGATGGGGCGGCGCCAGCTGGAACAGTGGCAGGCCGCCGTGGACCGGGCGAGGGCGCTGCCGGACTCGGCGCTGCCGGCGCACGGGCAGCCCGTGA
>NZ_LRTR01000103.1 GCF_001550375.1 Streptomyces europaeiscabiei
CGTGACCGGGCCGCCCCCGCCGAAGGCCTGGGCCGACAAGGATCCGGCGGCGGCCGCGCGCCTGTCAGCGGCTCGGGCCGGGGTGAGCGCGCTCGCCGAGCAGATCAACATGCCTCAGGAGAACCTGATCACCCCGGACACGGTTCGACGGCTGTGCTGGGAGCCGCCGAAGTCCCTGGACGCGGAATCCGTCAGTACGGCGCTGGCGGGGTACGGGGCGCGTGCATGGCAGGTGGAACTGGTGACCCCCGTGTTGGTGGGGGCGATGGACGCGGTGGTCAAGGCCAAGGAGGCCTGAGCGCCGTAGGGATGTTGGTGCTTGCGCGAGTACGGATGCGTGGTCGTTGATCGCGCGGTTTCCCGCTCCCCCGAGAAGCCCGCCGTACCCGGCGATTACTTCGTGGCGCCCCTCATGAAGCCGTTGTAGATGAACCTCTGCAGGGCCAGGAAGACGATCAGCGTCGGCAGGATCACCAGCACCGCTCCTGCCGAGATCGTTTCCCAGTGGGCGCCGAAGGGGCCCTTGAAGCGGAACAGGGACGTGGAGATCACGCCCAGGTCGTCGGAGGGCATGTAGAGGAAGGGGATGTAGAAGTCGTTGTAGACGGTGATCCCCTTGACGATGACGACCGTGGCGATGGCGGGTTTCAGGAGCGGGAAGATGATCTTCCGATAGATCGTGAAGGCGTTGGCGCCGTCCAGGCGGGCCGATTCGTCCAGGGAGATCGGGATCGATCGCACGAACTGCAGGAAGATGTAGATCGAGACGATGTCGGTGCCCATGTAGAGGGCGATCGGGGCCCAGAGGGTGTCGAACATGCCGAAGCTGTCGACGATCTGGAAGGTCGCGACCTGGGTGGTGACGCCGGGGACGAGGGTGGCCACCAGGAAGAGGGCGACGACCAGTTTCCGGAAGCGGAAGGTGAAGCGGTCGATCGCGTAGGCCGCCATCGAGCCGATGAGGACCGTTCCGGAGACGGCGAAGAAGAGGATGAACGCCGTGTTGCCGAAGGCGGCGAGCATCTCGCCGTCACGGAAGGCCGTCGCGTAGTTCCCGAGGTTCAGGAAGCTGTCGGGCATCGTGAGGGCGCCGCTGTCGTCCGCCATCTGCCGCTCGGTCTTGAGCGAGGTCAGCAGGACCACCAGAAGCGGCAGCAGGACCACGACCGACGCACCGACCAGGGAGAGGTAGGTGAGCGTACGGGCTGCTCGCCTGCGCGCCACCGGAGCCGAGGTCGTCACCGTCGTCATACGAGGTCCACCCTGTCGTCGGGGACCAGTCGGCGTTGCAGCCACGTCACCGCCAGGATGATCAGCAGCAGGACGACCGCGGCGGCGGACGCGAGGCCCGTCTTGTTGAACTGGAAGGCCAGCTTGACCGTCTGGATCACGAAGGTCTCGGTGCCGGTGGCGCCGCCCGTCATGATGTACGGGATCTCGAAGACCGACAGGGAGCCGGAGATCGAGAGGATCACGCTCAGGCTCAGGACCGGGCGGATACCGGGCGCGATGATGTACCGGAACTGGTGCCAGCGGTTGGCCCCGTCGAGTTCGGCGGCCTCGTACAGCTCCCCCGGTATCGACTGGATCGCGCCGAGGAAGAGCACGAAGTTCAGGCCCATGTAGCGCCAGACGGAGACGCTCGCGAGGGAGACGTTCGCGGACGTCGAGGTTCCGAGCCAGGCGCGGTCGGACTCGTGGCCGAAGAGCGCCAGGACCGAGTCGAGGGTGCCGCCGTCCTGGAAGAAGTAGAGGAAGACGAAGCCGATCGCGACGCCGTTGATCAGGTACGGGAAGAAGAGAAGGCCCTTGAAGAGGTTCCGGAAGCGGATGTTGAAGCTGAGGACCGTCGCGAAGTAGAGGGCGAGCACGATCTGCACGGCCGACGCGGCCAGGTAGTAGCCGCTGACGAAGAACACCTGGAACAGCTCGGGACGCGTGAAGATCTCGACGTAGTTGTCGGCGCCGATGTAGCTCAGTTCGGGGCTGACACCGTCCCAGTCGGTGAAGCTGTACGCCAGCATGTTGGCGACCGGGGCGTACGTGAAGGTGATCAGCAGGGCCAGCGGAGCGGCCAGGAAGAGCCAGGGGGTGAGCTTCCGCCACAGGCGCACCTTGCGTGGGGCGCGCAGGGGCGTGGGGGCCGACGGCGCGGCCGTCGAGGGCCGCGCCACCTTCTTCGTCGCGTGCGAGGGGTCCGTCGTACGCGTGTGGGGCATCAGGAACCCACGGTCTTCCGGGCCTCGGTCCAGCGCTTGCCGAGGTCGGCGAGGAAGTCGTCGACGTCACCGTCCTTGGCGCCGCGGGCGAGGTCGATCAGCTCCTGGCGGTAGGCGGGGCCGTAGATGCCGACCTCGGAGGCGCTGTCGATGTCCTTGACCGTGCCGCCCGCGGTGTCGTCGAGTTCGATCAGCTCGACGCCCTGCTCCTCGTACGGCTTGAGCACCTCGGGCAGCGGGGCGTCCTTGAGTGTCGAGATCGAGAGGTTGTCCGCCGCGTAGCCCGACTTGTCGGTGAACCAGTCGATCCAGGCGCGGGCCGCCTCCTTGTGCTCGGAGTGGATGTTGACGGCCTGGTTGTAGTCGGGGTTGGCGGTCGCGCAGGCCTTGCCGTCGACCCGGGCGGGGAACGGCATGAACCCGATGTCGTCGGGGTCGGCTCCGGCCTTCTCGGCCGCCTGCCGGAACTGGGTGACCGCCCAGCTGCCGAGCCACGCCGTGGCGATCTCGCCCTTGGCCAGCTGGGGCTTGGAGTTCTCCCAGTTCGTGGTCGCCGGGTCCTTCTCGATCAGGCCCTGGTCCACGATGTCGTACAACAGCCGGTCGCCCACGCGCAGTTCGCCGTCCTCGCCCCAGGGGTTGCCCTCGGCGAGCGCGGTGGTGGCCACGGTGTCGCAGCTGACCGAGCCGTTGATGTACGTCCACTGGGTCAGCGGCCACTGGGCGGCGAAGTTGGTGTAGTACGGGACGGCGTCGGTCTTGGACTTGATGGCCTTCAGCGCGGTGAGGAACTCCGCCGGGGTGGTGGGCCAGTCGGTGACACCGGCCTCGGCCCAGATCCTCTTGTTGTAGAGGAAGCCGGGGGTCGCGCCCATGGGGCTCTGGCCGTAGACCTTGCCGTCGACCGCGGTGAAGCCGGTGAAGCGGTACTTCTCGCTCAGCTCCTTCTGTGTGCCCAGGGAGGCGAAGAACTTGGGGTAGTCGTTCTTCTGGATGACGGCCGGGATCATGAGGACGTCGCCGTAGTTCTCCGTGTTCATACGGATCTTGACTTCGGCCTCGTAGTCGGTGATCCCGTCGAACTTGACCTTCACCTTCGGATAGGTCTTGCTGAACGCGTCGGCGTACTTCTTCATCGTGCCGTCCTGCACGATGTCCGTCCGGTGGGTGAGAACCGTGATGGTCCCGGAGACCTTTGACGGATCATCAGCCGCTCCGGCGTCGGCGCCTTTCGAACTTCCTCCGCTGCCGGTGCAGCCCGACGCGAGAAGCGCGGCCGCCAGCAGTGTTCCGGTGAGCGTCTTCCGATGGTTCATGTGCACCAGCTCCGTTCGGGACGGACGAGCACGAGTGGGTTGGCTGGTTCGGCACTCTGACAGCCGTTTACTGAACCGGTAAAGTCCCAATTCCGCCAAGGCTGTCGAAAGATTTCGCCATGCTTTCGGTGAATCGAACTGGACCGGTTTAGGGAGTGCGCATGCTGGAGGCCACACCGCTCACCGAGGGCTGGATCCTGCGGCACGAGCAAGGCCCGCTCGCCGCCGTCGTGCCTGGATGCGTGCATACCGACCTGCTGGCGGCGGAGCTGATCCCGGACCCCTTTCTCGGGCGGAACGAGGCCGAGGTGGCGTGGGTGGGGCGCCGGGAGTGGACGTACGAGGTCGAGCTGCCAGGCATCGGCGTGGCCGGCGGGCACGACCGGACCGATCTGGTCTTCGACGGGCTCGACACGGCCGCCGAGATCCGGCTCGACGGCCGACTCCTCGGCTCCGTACGGAACATGCACCGCTCGTACCGCTTCGACACCACCGGCATGAGCGGCCGGCTGTCCGTGCGCTTCACCTCCGCGTACGCCGAGGCCGAGGCCGTGCGCGAGCGGCTCGGCGACCGGCCCAACGCCTATCCCGAACCCTTCCAGTACATCCGCAAGATGGCCTGCTCGTTCGGCTGGGACTGGGGGCCGACGCTCGTGACGGCCGGGATCTGGCGGCCCGTCCGGCTGGAGAGGTGGTCGACGGCTCGTATCGCCCGGGTACGTCCGCTGGTGACCGTCGACGGCACGACCGGGCACGTGGAGCTGCTCGTCGACGTGGAGCGGGCGGCCGTGGAGACGGGGCTGCGACTGGAGGCCCGGGTGGGGGGTGTCAGCGCGGTCGCGGAGGTCGAGGGGACGAGCGGGGTCGTACGGCTGGAAGTGCCGGGCGTGGAGCGGTGGTGGCCGCGCGGCTATGGCGAACAGCCCTTGTACGAGGTCGAGTTGATTCTGCACGGCCAGGGCGGCGCGCTCGATCTGTGGCGGCGACGGGTCGGGTTCCGGGCCGTGGAGCTGGACCGGAGCGCCGATGAGCACGGCACCGGGTTCACCCTCGTCGTCAACGGTGAGCGGCTGTTCGCGCGCGGGGTGAACTGGATCCCGGACGACGTGTTTCCCTCGCGGATCACTCCCGAGCGGTATCGCGCGCGGCTCACGCGGGCGGCCGAGGCCGGTGTCGACCTCGTCCGGATCTGGGGCGGCGGGATCTACGAGAGCGAGGACTTCTACGACGTCTGCGACGAGCTGGGGCTGCTGGTCTGGCAGGACTTCCCCTTCGCGTGCGCGGCCTACCCGGAGGAACAGCCGCTGCGGGGCGAGGTGGAGGCCGAGGCGCGGGAGAACGTCGTACGGCTGATGCCGCATCCGTCGCTGGTGCTGTGGAACGGCAACAACGAGAACCTGTGGGGGTTCAGGGACTGGGGCTGGGAGGAGCGGCTCGCCGGGGAGTCGTGGGGTGAGGGGTACTACCTGGGGCTGCTGCCGCGTGTCGTCGCGGAGTCGGACCCGACGCGGCCGTACACGGCGGGCAGTCCTTGGTCGGGGTCGTGGGAGCGGCACCCGAACGACCCCGCGCACGGCACGCACCACTCCTGGGAGGTGTGGAACCGGGAGGACTACGCGGAGTACCGGGCGAACGTGCCCCGTTTCGTCGCCGAGTTCGGATGGCAGGCGCCGCCCGCGTACGCGACCTTGCGACGGGCGCTGCCGGGTGAGGTGCTCGCCCCGGACTCGCCGGGCATGCTGCACCACCAGAAGGCTCAGGACGGGAACGGGAAGCTGGAGCGGGGGCTCGCGCCTCATTTCGCCCTGCCCGAGGGGGACTTCGACCGCTGGCACTATCTGACGCAGGTCAACCAGGCGCGGGCGATCGCGGCCGGGATCGAGCACTGGCGGTCGCACTGGCCGGTGTGCGCGGGCACGATCGTCTGGCAGCTCAACGACTGCTGGCCGGTGACCTCCTGGGCGGCGATCGACGGGGACGGCAGGGAGAAGCCGCTCTACCACGAGCTGCGGCGGCTGTACGCGGACCGGCTGCTGACACTGCAGGTGCGGGACGGGGGACTGGTGTTGGCCGCCGTCAATCAGGCGGGTGAGGCGTGGGAATCGGCGGGCGTGCGGTTGCGGCGGATGTCCGTGGAGGGGGTGGTCGTCGCCGAGGTGACGGTGAGCGTGTCCGCCGCCGCGCGTACGGTCGCCGGGGTGCGGGTGCCGCGCGAGGTGGAACCCGTGGAGGCGAAGGAGTTCCTGGTGGCAGACGGGGACGGGCTGCGGGCGGTGTACTTTCCGGTGCCGGATCGCGAAGTGCCTTATCCGCAGGCGGAGTTCGATGTCGAGGTGGGTCCGGGTTCGGTGACCGTGACGGCTCGGACGCTGGTGCGGGACCTGCTGCTCCAGGCGGATCGGCTGGGGACGGCGGCTCGGGCGGACACGGGGCTGGTCACGCTGTTGCCGGGTGAGCGGGTGACCATCGGGGTGCGGGGGTGGGAGGACGTACCGGGCGTGGAGGACGTACGGCGGGCTCTGTACTGCGTGGAGCCCGCGCGATGAGTGCCTCACCGACCCCACCCCCGGCCCCGGCCCCGCGCGTGACCATCAAGGACGTCGCCGCGCGTGCCGGGGTGTCCAAGGGGGCGGTGTCGCTCGCGTTCAACCGGAAGCCGGGGCTGGCCGACGCCACGCGGGAGCGGATCTTCGCGGCGGCGCGCGAGCTGGGGTGGGCGCCGAATCTGGCGGCGCGGTCGCTGTCGAGTCAGCGGGTGGACGTGGTGGGGCTGGCGGTCTGCCGGCCGGCGAAGCTGCTGGGGCTCGAACCGTTCTACATGGAGTTCATCTCCGGGGTGGAGAGCGTGCTGACCGAGCGGTCCTGCTCGCTGCTGCTGCGGCTGGTGCGGAATCTGGAGGAGGAGGTGGGGCTCCAGGACGCGTGGTGGCGGGGGCGGCAGATCAGTGGGTCGATCCTCGTCGATTTCCGCGCGGATGATCCGCGAGTGGCCGCGGTGGGGCGGCTGGGGATGCCGGTGGTGGCCGTCGGGCATCCGTCGCTGACCGGGGGGCTGACGTCCGTGTGGACGGACGACATGACCGCCGTGACGGAGGCGGTGCGGTATCTGGCGGCGCTCGGGCATCGGCGGATCGCGCGGGTGGGGGGCGCGGCCGCGCTGGGGCACACGGCGATCCGGACGGCGGCGTTCGATCAGGTGGCGCGGGAGCTGCGGCTCGCCGGGGCCCGGCAGGTGGCGACCGACTTCTCCGGGGAGGCGGGGGCTCGGGCGACGCGGTCGCTGCTGACCGGGGCGGGCGGTGATCGGCCCACGGCGATCGTCTACGACAACGACATCATGGCGGTGGCGGGGTTGTCGGTGGCCGCGGAGATGGGGGTGCGGGTGCCGGAGGACGTGTCGTTGTTGGCCTGGGACGATTCGCAGCTCTGCCGGCTCACTCGGCCGACCCTGTCCGCGATGAGTCACGACGTGCATGGGTTCGGGGCGGATGTGGCCCGGACGTTGTTCGATGTGATCGCCGGGAACGGGACTTCCCATCCGGTGGCCACGCCTGTGCTGGTTCCCCGGGGGTCCACCGCGCCCGCCCCCTGATCGCCAGGAAGGGGACGCGGGTGCGTCGTGGCTGGTCGCGCGGTTACCCGCGCCCCTAGGATGGCCACACGTAACCGGCGGTAACCCGTGGAACCCATGTGACGTTCGCCGCTCCCCTCCCCAGGGGTGTGCAGCACTGTTACTCGTAAGTAGCATGGGGGCTGAGCGCCCGCTCAGCGGTTGCGCATCGCAGCAGTGCCGTCCCGCACCTCTGGAGGAGAGCCATCGTGCCTCGTACCGTCAAGGATGTCGTCTTCGTCGACGGCGTCCGCACCCCGTTCGGCAAGGCGGGCCCGAAGGGCATCTACCACGAGACCCGCGCCGACGACCTCGTCGTGAAGGCGATCCGGGAGCTGCTGCGCCGCAACCCCGGTCTGGAGCCCGCGAAGATCGACGAGGTCGCCATCGCCGCGACCACGCAGATCGGTGACCAGGGCCTCACCATCGGCCGTACGGCGGGCATCCTCGCCGGTCTGCCGCAGTCGGTCCCCGGTTACTCCATCGACCGCATGTGCGCCGGCGCCCTGACCGCCGTCACCTCGGTCGCCGGTTCCGTCGCCTTCGGCGCGTACGACATCGCCATCGCCGGTGGTGTCGAGCACATGGGCCGCCACCCGATGGGTGAGGGCGTCGACCCGAACCCCCGGTTCGTCAGCGAGAAGCTGGTCGACGAGTCCGCGCTGTTCATGGGCATGACCGCCGAGAACCTGCACGACCGGTACCCGACCATCACCAAGCAGCGCGCCGACGAATACGCCGTGCGCTCGCAGGAGAAGGCCGCCAAGGCGTACGCCAACGGCAAGATCCAGGCCGACCTGGTGCCGATCTCGGTACGCCGCACCAACCCCGAGGCCGGCGAGACCGGCTGGGGTCTCGTCACCGCCGACGAGCCGATGCGGCCGGGGACGACCCTGGAGAACCTGTCGGGCCTCAAGACCCCGTTCCGCGTGCACGGGCGGGTCACCGCCGGTAACGCGGCCGGTCTGAACGACGGCGCGACCGCCTCGCTCATCGCCTCCGAGGACTTCGCCCGCGAGAACAACCTGCCGGTGAAGATGCGCCTCGTCTCGTACTCCTTCGCGGGTGTCGAGCCGGAGGTCATGGGCTACGGCCCGATCCCGGCGACGGAGAAGGCGCTCGCCCAGGCGGGGCTGTCCATCGACGACATCGGTCTCTTCGAGATCAACGAGGCCTTCGCGGTCCAGGTGCTGGCCTTCCTGGAGCACTACGGCATCGCCGACGACGACGCGCGCGTCAACCAGTACGGCGGCGCCATCGCGTTCGGTCACCCGCTGGCCTCCTCGGGTGTGCGTCTCATGACGCAGCTGGCCCGTCAGTTCGAGGAGCAGCCCGAGGTCCGCTACGGCCTCACCACCATGTGCGTCGGCTTCGGCATGGGCGCAACGGTCATCTGGGAGAACCCGCACCACAAGGACGCCGGAGGCGACAAGTGAGCACCACCGAACTCCTCAAGGGCGCGGCCGAGCTGTTCCCCGACGAGGTCGTGACGTCCGCGCACGTACGCCACCTCGACCTGCCGTTCGGCGCCGGGCGCTTCGCGCTCATCACGCTGGACAACGGTTTCGACCACACCAAGCCGACCACCTTCGGCCCGGCGTCGCTGGCGAACCTGAGCATCGCCCTCGACCAGGTCGAGAAGGAGGCCTCGGCCGGCGAGATCATCGGTGTCGGTGTCACCGGCAAGCCGTTCATCTTCGCGGTCGGCGCCGACCTCAAGGGCGTCGAGCTGCTGAAGGACCACAAGGACGCGCTGGCCATCGGCAAGGGCGGCCACGAGGTCTTCAAGCGGCTGTCCGCGCTCGCCGTCCCGACCTTCGCGTACTACAACGGTGCCGCGATGGGCGGTGGCGTCGAGGTCGGTCTGCACTGCGCGTACCGGACCGTCTCGAAGGCCATCCCGGCGTTCTCCCTCCCCGAGGTCTTCCTCGGGCTGGTCCCGGGCTGGGGCGGCTGCGCGCTGCTGCCGAACCTGATCGGCGCCGACAAGGCCGTCTCGGTGATCATCGAGAACAGCCTCAACCAGAACAAGCAGCTCAAGGGCCAGCAGGTCTTCGACCTCGGCATCGCGGACGCGATCTTCGAGGGCGCCGACTTCCTGGAGCAGTCGCTGATCTGGACGGCGAACGTCCTCAAGGGCGACGTCACGGTCGAGCGTCCCGTCATCGACCGCGGTGAGGCCTGGGACCAGGCCGTCGCCAAGGGCCGGTCCATCGCGGACGGCAAGGTGCACGGGGCGGCCCCGGCCGCGTACCGCGCGCTGGACATCATCGAGGCCGCGAAGAACGGCGACCTCCAGCAGGGCTTCGACGCCGAGGACGTCGCCCTCGCCGACCTGATCATGGGTGGCGAGCTGCGCTCCGGCATCTACGCCTTCAACCTGGTGCAGAAGCGAGGCAAGCGCCCCGCCGGTGCCCCGGACAAGTCGCTGGCCCGCCCGGTCACCAAGGTCGGTGTCGTCGGCGCCGGTCTGATGGCCTCCCAGCTCGCGCTGCTCTTCCTGCGCCGCCTGGAGGTGCCGGTCGTGCTGACCGACATCGACCAGGAGCGCGTCGACAAGGGTGTGGGCTACGTCCACGCCGAGATCGAGAAGCTGCTCGGCAAGGGCCGTATCAACCAGGACAAGGCCAACCGCCTCAAGGCCCTGGTCACCGGTGTCCTGGACAAGGCCGAGGGCTTCGCGGACGCGGACTTCATCATCGAGGCCGTGTTCGAGGAGATCGGCGTCAAGCAGCAGGTGTTCGCGGAGGTCGAGGCGGTCGCCCCGGCGCACGCGATCCTCGCCACCAACACCTCCTCGCTGTCGGTCACCGAGATGGCGTCGAAGCTGAAGAACCCCGAGCGGGTCGTCGGCTTCCACTTCTTCAACCCGGTCGCGATCCTGCCGCTGCTGGAGATCGTCCGGGGCGAGACGACGGACGACGCCTCCCTCGCCACGGCCTTCGCCGTCGCCAAGAAGCTGAAGAAGACCGCGGTGCTGGTGAAGGACGCCCCGGCGTTCGTCGTGAACCGCATCCTCACCCGCTTCATGGGCGAGATCCAGAACGTCATCGACGAGGGCACGCCGGTCGAGGTCGCCGAGAAGGCGGTCGAGCCGCTGGGTCTGCCGATGTCGCCGCTGGTGCTCCTGGAGCTGGTCGGCCCGGCCATCGGTCTGCATGTCTCGGAGACCCTCAACCGGGCCTTCCCGGACCGCTTCACCGTGTCCCCGAACCTCGCCGCGGTCGTCAAGGCCGGCAAGCGCGGCTTCTACGTCTACTCCGCGGAGAACGGCTTCAAGCCGGAGCTGGACCCCGAGGTCGCCGCGCTCCTCGAGCAGGGCGACTCCGTCCTGTCCGAGGAGCAGGTGCGGGCCCGTGTCCTCGACGCCGTCGCCCAGGAGATCGGGCTCATGCTCGACGAGGGTGTCGTCGCCGAGGCGCAGGACATCGACCTCTGCCTGATCACCGGCGCCGGCTGGCCCTTCCACCTGGGCGGCATCACGCCGTACCTGGACCGTGAGGGCGTCAGCGAGC
The DNA here is from genome assembly GCF_001550375.1 of Streptomyces europaeiscabiei. GTDB lineage: Bacteria > Actinomycetota > Actinomycetes > Streptomycetales > Streptomycetaceae > Streptomyces > Streptomyces europaeiscabiei. Next base: position 10,661 of record NZ_LRTR01000103.1, read on the forward strand.
GGGTGAACGGCAAGAAGTTCCTGGAGGCCGGGGTGGCTTCGGTCCCCGCGTAACGGTCGTACGGGTATCAGGAGGGCCTCCGCTTTCGGGCGGAGGCCCTCTGCTCTTGTCCACCCCGGCGGTCGACGACGTTCGTGGCCATGGCCCCGCAGACGGTGCGGCCGCCCGGCATGCGACCCTGGCCCCATGGACGACCCCCTGCTCGTGATCGTCGACGCCGCCAACGTCATCGGCTCCGTGCCCGACGGCTGGTGGCGCGACCGACGCGGCGCGGCGGAACGCCTGCGCGACCGGCTCGCCCGGGACGGGGTCCCCGGCCGGGACGGGCCCGTCGAACTCGTGATGGTCGTCGAGGGCGCCGCGCGCGCAGTGGCACCGGTACCGGGCGTACGGGTCGAGGCGGCCCCTCGCAGCGGGGACGACCGCATCGTGGAACTCGTCGCCGCGAAGGCCCACGACCGCCCCTGCCTGGTGGTCACCGCCGACCGCGAACTGCGGCGCAGAGTGGTCGAGTTGGGTGCCGAGGTGACCGGGCCGCGAACAATTCGCGGCGCGTCCTGAAGGGTCGTCAGCCCGCCCTGCGGGGCAGGGGTGCGCCCCCGGCCGCGCGCGACGCGCTCCGGCCCCGCAGTCCCACGGGAAGCGGGACGCACGGGGCCGGAGGGTCGGCTCGGTCGCGGAGCGGCGACTACTCGGTGCCGCGTCCCGGTGGCTTGAGCGTCCCACCCGCCCCGCTCTCCTCCTGACGTCCGAGACGGCTGTGCGAGCGGCCGTAGACGAAGTAGACGAGGAAGCCGAGGAGCATCCAGCCGGCGAAGCGCAGCCAGGTCTCTGTGGGCAGGTTGAGCATCAGCCACAGCGAGGCGCACACCGACAGGATCGGGATGAACGGCACCCAGGGGGTACGGAACGCCCGGGGCAGGTCGGGGCGGGTCCGGCGGAGGATGATCACGCCGATCGCGACGACCACGAAGGCGAACAGCGTGCCGATGTTCACCAGCTCGGCCAGCTCGCTCAGCGGGGTGAAGCCCGCGAGGATCGCGATGACCACACCGAGCAGGATGGTCGGCCGGTGCGGGGTCTTGAACCGGGGGTGGACGCGGGAGAAGAAACGCGGCAGCAGCCCGTCGCGGCTCATCGCGAAGAACACCCGGGTCTGGCCGAGCAGCAGGATCATGCACACGGTCGTCAGGCCGACGGCGGCGCCGAAGCTGATGAAGCCCGCGAACCACGGGTGCCCGGTGGCCTTGAAGGCGTCGGCGAGCGGCGCGGTCACCGACAGCTTCGTGTAGTGCTGCATGCCGGTGACGACGATCGACACCGCCACGTACAGCGTGGTGCAGATGATGAGGGAGCCGATGATGCCCCGGGGCATGTCCCGCTGCGGGTTCTTCGTCTCCTCGGCGGCGGTGGCGACGACGTCGAAGCCGATGAACGCGAAGAAGACGACGGAGGCGGCCGTGAAGATGCCCATCACACCGAAGTTGGAGGGCGCCCAGCCGAACATCAGCTGGATGAGCGGCGACTGGAGGCTGTCGCCCGCGTCCACCGCCTGGGCCTTCGGGACGAACGGGTCGTAGTTGCGACTCTCGACGAAGAAGGCGCCCGCGATGATCACGGTCAGGACGACCGTCACCTTGATGGCGACGACGACGGAGGTGACGCGCGCGGAGAGCTTGGTGCCGATCACGAGGATGGCGGTGAGGATCAGGACGAGCGCGGCGGCGAGGATGTCGAAGCCGAAGCCGTCGGCCCCGTCTCTCGTGCTGAGCGCGGCCGGCAGCTCCCAGCCCGCGTTGGCCAGCAGCGAATGGATGTAGCCGGACCAGCCGACGGCCACCACCGCCGTCCCCAGCGCGAACTCCAGGACCAGGTCCCAGCCGATGATCCAGGCGGGCAGTTCTCCGAGGGAGGCGTACGAGAAGGTGTACGCGGACCCGGCGACCGGGACCGTGGACGCGAACTCCGCGTAACACAGGGCGGCGAGCGCGCAGACGACGCCGGCCACGACGAAGGCGAGGGCCACGGCGGGACCGGCGTTGTTCTTGGCCACCGTGCCGGTGAGGACGAAGATGCCGGTGCCGATGATGACACCGACGCCGAAGACGGTCAGATCCAGCGCGGACAAGGACTTCTTGAGCGCGTGTTCTGGTTCCTCCGTATCGAGGATGGACTGCTCGACCTTCTTCGTCCGGAAGAGTGTGCTGCTCACAGGCGTACCTCCCACGCTTGTCGTCCTCGACATGATCGAGAGGGGGCGTGTTCCGTATGCCCCGGCGCGAGTGGTTTCACGCGAATGGGCCGGTCTCACCACCGTAAAGGATGGTGAAACCGGCCCGAACAGCCCAGTCGGACACGTCAGTCGCGCGCGGGCTCCACCTCTGCGGCGGCGTCGCCGAACCGGCCGTCGATCCTGGAGACCAGCCCGGTGACCTGGCGGGCGATGTCGGGCGCGGTGAGCCCGATCTCGGCCAGGACCTCGGCGCGGGTGGCGTGGTCGAGGAAGCGGGGCGGGATGCCGAAGTCACGCAGCGGGATGTCGACGCCCGCGTCGCGCAGCGCCTGGGCGACAGCCGAGCCGACCCCGCCGACGCGGGAGTTGTCCTCGACCGTGACGACCACGCGGTGCTTGTCGGCGAGCGGTGCCATGTGCTCGTCGACCGGCTTGACCCAGCGCGGGTCGACGACGGTCGTGGTGATGCCCTGCTTGTCGAGCAGGGTCGCGATCTCCAGGCACATCGGCGCGAGGGCGCCGACGGAGACGAGGAGCACGTCCGGGGTGTCGGTGCCCGGCTCACGCAGCACGTCCATGCCGCCGACGCGGCGCAGGGCGGGTACGGCGGGGCCGACGGCGCCCTTGGAGAAGCGCACCACGGTCGGCGCGTCCGTGACCTCGACGGCCTCGCGCAGCTGGGCGCGAACCTGGTCGGCGTCTCGTGGCGCGGCGAGCCTGAGCCCCGGTACGACCTGGAGGATCGACATGTCCCACATGCCGTTGTGCGAGGCCCCGTCGGTGCCGGTGACGCCGGCCCGGTCGAGCACGAAGGTCACACCGCACTTGTGCAGGGCCACATCCATCAGCACCTGGTCGAAGGCGCGGTTGAGGAAGGTGGCGTACACCGCGAAGACGGGGTGCACTCCGCCCGTGGCGAGGCCCGCCGCGGACACGGCGCCGTGCTGCTCGGCGATGCCGACGTCGTACACGCGCTCGGGGAAGGCCTTGGCGAACTTGTCGAGCCCGACGGGCTGGAGCATGGCCGCCGTGATGGCGACGATGTCCTCGCGCTCCTTGCCGAGCTTCACCATCTCCTCGCCGAAGACGGAGGTCCAGTCGGCGCCGGAGGAGGCGATCGGCAGACCGGTGTCCGGGTGGATCTTGCCGACGGCGTGGAAGCGGTCCGCCTCGTCCTGGAGTGCGGGCTGGTAACCGCGGCCCTTCTCGGTGAGGCAGTGCACGATGACCGGCCCGCCGAACCGCTTGGCGCGGGCGAGCGCGGACTCCAGGGCCTCGATGTCGTGCCCGTCGATCGGCCCGAGGTACTTGAGCCCGAGGTCCTCGAACATGCCCTGCGGGGCGATGAAGTCCTTCAGCCCCTTCTTGGCGCCGTGCAGCGTCTCGTAGAGCGGCCTGCCGACGACGGGCGTCCGCTCCAGCAGGTCCTTGCCACGGGCCAGGAACCGCTCGTAGCCGTCGGTGGTCCGCAGGGTGGCCAGGTGGTTGGCGAGCCCGCCGATGGTCGGCGCGTACGACCGCTCGTTGTCGTTGACGACGATGACCAGGGGCCGGTCCTTGGCGTCGGCGATGTTGTTGAGCGCCTCCCAGGCCATACCGCCGGTGAGGGCGCCGTCGCCGATGACCGCGACCACGTGGTCGTCGCGTTTCAGCACCTGGTTGGCCTTGGCGAGGCCGTCGGCCCAGCCCAGCACCGTGGAGGCGTGGCTGTTCTCGATGACGTCGTGCTCGGACTCGGCCTGCGAGGGGTAGCCGGAGAGGCCGCCCTTCATCTTCAGCCTGGAGAAGTCCTGACGACCGGTGAGCAGCTTGTGGACGTAGGACTGGTGGCCCGTGTCCCAGAGCACTTTGTCCTTGGGCGAGTCGAAGACCCGGTGCAGGGCGATGGTCAGCTCGACCACGCCGAGGTTCGGGCCGAGGTGACCGCCGGTCTTCGACACCGCCTCGACGAGGAAGGTCCGGATCTCCTCCGCCAGCTGGTCCAGTTGCTCCAGACTGAGCCGGTCCAGATCGCGCGGTCCCCTGATGCGGGTCAGCAGCGGCACCCGTGCCTCCTTGCGATAGTGCTGTTCGAGCGTTACCGGGCTCGTCGAAGTCTAATCTTCCGCGCACACGGCCGACCGCCGGGCGGTCGACTCCTACGTCACCCGAACGGCCGTAAACCATCCTGCGCAGACGTACCCGTACGAAACGTCCGACAACAACGAGAAGTGCCCGGCGTCAGAATCGACACCGAGCACTTGTTCGTCAAGGCGACTGCGGCGCCCTGTTCTCAGGGGCGCGGGGAACTGCGCGACCAGCCACGAACGGCCGGCACTCGCGAACTCACCGCACCCCCATGGCGCCTAGGCGCGACCAGCGGCCTTCTGGCTCCTGCGGCTGACGGAGTCGATGACCACCGCACCCAGGAGCACCGCACCCGTGATCATGTACTGGATCGAGGTGTTCATGTTCAGCAGGTTGAGGCCCGTCTGGATCGACTGGATGACGAGCATGCCCAGCAGCGCGGACCACACCGACCCCCGCCCGCCGAAGAGGCTGGTGCCACCGATGACGGCCGCGGCGATAGCGAGCATCAGGACGTTGCCGCCACCGGCGGACAGTGTTGCGCTCGCGGTCTGACCAGCGAAGAACATGCCGCCGATCGCCGCGAAGCCACCGGAGATGGCGAACACGGTGATCCGGATCATCGGCACGTTGATACCGGCACGGCGGGCGGCCTCGATGCCGCCACCGACCGCGAACACCTGGCGGCCGTAGGTCGTACGACGCAGCACGAAGTCGACGATCACCAACGCCGCAAGGAAGATCACCAGCGCGTTGGAGACACCGGATGCGTCGTTGAGCACGGCGGCGGCGACGAAGGACACGACGGCGAGCGCGCCGACCCGCAGCAGGATCTCGCTGGTCGGCCGGAACGGCACACCCGCAGCCCGACGGCGGCGCTGCTCGTTGATGTTGCCGACGAGGGAGAGCAACACGGCGAGGCCGGCCAGGATGTACGCGCCGATGATGGCCTGGTCCATGAAGAAGGAACTCTTGCCGAGCAGATGGACCGGACCCGTGTCGGACGGGATGTTGATCGTGCCGCTGTCACCCAGCATCCACAGCATCACGCCGTTCCAGCCGAGGAAGCCAGCCAGGGTGACGACGAACGCGGGGACGCCAATCCTGGCGAAGAACCAGCCCTGCAGTGCGCCGATGGCGATGCCGGTGAGGATCGCGAGGACCAGCGCCAACCAGGAGCCCATGCCGTGGTTCACCGCGAGCACGGCGAACACGGTGGAGGCCAGACCGCTGACCGAGCCCACGGACAGGTCGATCTCGCCGAGCAACAGCACGAAGACCAGGCCGATGGCGAGCATGCCGGTGGCCGAGAGGAAGTAGCTGATGTCCGAGAGGTTGTCGGCGCTCAGGAAGAGGTCGTTCTGGAGCTGGAAGATCGTCCAGATGACGATCAGGCCGATGACCACCGGCAGCGAGCCCAGCTCGCCGCCCTTCACCTTACGCTTGAACTCGGTGACGTAACCCTTGAGGCCCTCTTCGCGGACCAGCAGACGCGGGTCGACGACAGTGACCGGCGCGGCCGTGGGGTCGTCGGCGGGGGCGACCGTGGTCTGGTCCTCCGCGGCGCCCTTCAGGGAATCGCTCTTCACGGTCTTGGACGTGTCGCTCACTTTGCCGCCTCCGTGGTGCGCCGCCCCGCGCGACGGGTCACGGCGTTGTCCGTGGCACCCGTGATCGCGGCGATGATCTCTTCGTGACTGGTGTCCTTCACGGAGAAGGAGCCGTTGTTCCTGCCCAGACGCAGGACCGCGACGGTGTCCGCGACCGCCTTGACATCGGCCATGTTGTGGCTGATGAGGATGACGGCGAGGTTGCGCTCGCGCAGCCGTTCGACCAGGTCGAGGACCTGCGCGGTCTGCTCGACGCCGAGGGCGGCGGTGGGCTCGTCCAGGATGACGAGCTTGGGGTCACCGATGAGGGCGCGGGCGATGGCGACGACCTGGCGCTGACCACCGGAGAGGCTCGCGATCGGGATCCGTACGCTCGGGATCCGGATGGAGAGCGTGGACAGCAGCTCCCGGGAGTTCTTCTCCATCGTCACCTCGTCGATGACGCCCCGGTGCAGCAGTTCGCGCCCGAGGTAGAGATTGCCCACGACATCGAGGTTGTCGCAGAGCGCGAGGTCCTGGTAGACCGTCGCGACGCCGAGTCCCTGGGCGTCGTGCGGCTTGTTGATCTTCACCGGGCCGCCCTGCCACTCGATGACGCCCTCATCGATGGGGTGGACACCCGCGATCGTCTTGACCAGGGTGGACTTTCCTGCGCCGTTGTCGCCCACCAGGGCGACCACTTCTCCGGCGTGAACCTCCAGATCGACGTCGGTGAGTGCCTGCACCGCACCGAATCGCTTGGAGACTCCGCGCAACGCCAACACGGGCGTAGCGGACACGTGAACCATCTCCTTCGCCGCCTGACCGGCGGGGATGCCGCGCTTGAAACCAGGCGCGGAGGAATGTGCGGGCCCCGTGCACAGGGGCCGTCGCACAGGGCTTACAAGGTGAGCATGCGGGTGTCCGCTGCTCTGTCGACAGCGGTTCCGTCCGGCGCCCGCCCCGGAAGCGGGGTATGAGGTGGGGCGGGCGCCGGACAGGCTCAGCGGGCCGGAGTGACTACTCCAGGCCGGCGGACTTGCAGGCCTTGGCGTACTCGGCGGTGCAGATGTCGGCGACCGTGTACAGACCGTCCTTGACGACCGTGTCCTTGATGTTCTCCTTGGTGACGGAGACCGGGGTCAGCAGCTTCGCCTGGACCTTGTCGCCGGAGCCGCTGGTCACCTCGGTGTCGGCCAGGGACTTGATGTCCTTGCCCTCCAGCAGGTTGACCGCGAGCTCGGCGGCCGTGTCGGCCTCCGGCTTGTAGGCCTTGTAGACCGTGGAGGACTGCGTGCCGGCGACGATCCGCTGGATGGCCGCGAGCTCGGCGTCCTGACCGGTCAGCGGGATGTTGCTGATCTTCGCACCCTTGAGGGTGTTGGCGATGCCACCGGCCATGCCGTCGTTGGCCGCGTAGACGCCCGCGATGTTCTTGGCGCCCAGCTGGGTGATCGCCGCGGACATCTTCTCGGCGGCGACGGTGTCCTTCCACAGGCCGGACTGCTCGTAGGCGATGTCGACCTTGCCGTCGAGGGCCTGGTGCGCGCCCTTCTTGAACTGGCCGGCGTTCGGGTCGGCGTCGTCGCCGTTGATCATGACGACCTTGGACTTGGTGGTCGCCTTGTCGCCGAGCGCGTCGAGGAGGGCCTGTCCCTGGAGCTCGCCGACCTTGACGTTGTCGAAGGAGACGTAGGCCGAGACCGGGCCCTGGGCGAGACGGTCGTAGGCGACGACCTTGACGCCCTTGTCCACCGCGGACTGGATGGAGGACTTGATGGCGGCGGAGTCCTGGGCGGAGACGACGATGACCTTGACGCCCTTGGTCACCATGGTGCTCATCTGCTGAGCCTGCTTGTTCGGGTCAGCCGCGGCGTTCGCGTACTGGACATCGCAGTCGTCGCAGAGTTCCTTGACCTTGGCCTCGAAGTAAGGCTTGTCGAACTTCTCGTACCGCGCGGTGACCGAGTCGGGCAGGAGCAGACCGATCGACTTGCTGTCCGAGCCGCTGTCGCTACCGCTGTCCGAGTCCTTGTCGTCGCCGGCCTTGCCACAGGCCGCCACGGACAGCGCCAGCGAGATCGCGGTGGCGCCGATCGCGACTCTACGCATCGTTGCGTTCATTTGGGTTGTGCCTCCCTGACACGGGCCGCAGCACTGCGGCCGAGGTGGCTGGAAGTCAACTCGGCCACACGTGCGACGTCAAGAAGTAAATCCTTAACGGGTTGGCAACGGCGTGTTTCGTTCTCTAAGTGAAGACAGGGGTTGCCGCGGAGAGGGTTCCGTCCAAAAGGGTCGAATCACCCATCTCGCTGAGGGCCAGGGCCAGGGCCCCGAGGACCTCGGCACGGCCACCAAGTGCCCCTGGCAGCACTGAGAGTTGACGTGCGGCACTCGGGATCGCGTACCGGCCGACCGACTCCCTTATGGGTCCGAGAACCAGCTCTCCGGCCTCGGCGAGATCGCCACCGAGGACCACGCGGCTCGGGTTCAACAGATTGCAGAGATTGGCGACTCCACTTCCGATGTGTCGGCCGACGTCGGCGATCACCCGACGGCAGCCCGGGTCCCCGTCCCTCGCCAACCGTACGACCCCTTCCATGGTCAGGTCGGTGCCGTGGCTGGACTGGAGGAGCGGCAGCACATAGCGCGCGGCTGCGAAGGTCTCCAGGCAGCCGCGGTTGCCGCAGCGGCAGACGGGTCCGGATTCATCAAGAGTAATATGCCCGATTTCTCCCGCTGTGCCACCCGGGCCCCTGTAGATCTTGCCATCGATCACCAGCCCGGCACCCACACCACTGGACACCTTGATGTACGCCAGGTCCCGAACGCCCCGGCCGCTGCCCCAGACCAGCTCACCGAGGGCGCCGAGGTTGGCGTCGTTGTCCACGTGCACCGTCACACCGAGGCGGTCGCGCATCTCGGCGGCGGGCTTGGTGCCGGTCCAGCCAGGCAGAATGGCGGTGGAGCCGAGCGACCCCGACTCCACGTCGATCGGGCCGGGCACGCCGAGACCCACACCCGCGATCTTCGTAGGATCCACACCGATGGCCTCGATCAACCGGGTGACGAGCTGCTCCGCCCGGTCGAACCCCTGGGTCGAGGAGGCGTCCACGTCCAGCGGCTCGGCCTCCTCGGCGAGCACCTGATGGGCGAGGTTCCCTATCGCGACGCGCAAATGCGTGTGCCCGAAGTCCACGCCGATCACGATCCCGGCGTCCCCGCTGAGCGAGACCGCGCGCGCCCGGCGGCCGCCCGCCGACGTGGGCGTGACCTCGACGGTTCCACCGTCCTTCAGCTCGCGCACGATGTTGGAGACCGTGGCCGCGGACAGGCCGGTCGTCCTGGCGATCTCCGCCTGAGTGAGCGACCCGGCGAGCCGCACCGCCCGTACGACGCGCTCGAGATTTGCTCGGTGCAGCGACGACTGCGACCCCGGAGTCTCCATCGACTCATCCACTCCCGTCCCAGGCTGGGCGGCCCGCACGCCGCCCGTGACCCAGCTCACAGCAACGGAACCCGGGTCACTTACAAGTTGTGAACTCCAAGCTCCGCTGAACGGGTTACCGCAGTCAAGTCCTTGACGGAAACTGAGACCGCCGAATGACCACTAAATGTCACTCTGCGGCTACTTGAGGTCCCGGAACGGGCTACTTGAGGGTCGCCGAGGTGAGGCCCGCCTGGACCTGGCGCTGGAAGGAGAGATAGACCACGAGCATGGGGATCATGGCGATGGTGACACCGGCGAAGAGGACGGGCAGGTCGGAGGCGTAGCCCTGCTGCTGCTGGAGCTGGATGAGGCCCTGGGTGAGGACGTACCGCTCGGGATCGTCGCCGCTCTGCGGCTGCATGAGGACCGTGGGAAGGATGAACTGGTTCCACTGGCCCAGCGTGTTGAAGATTCCCACGCTGATCAGTCCCGGCTTGGCCATCGGCAGCATGACCTGGAAGAACGTCCGGGTGTGCGAGGCCCCGTCGAGGATGGCCGCCTCGAAGACGGCGGTGGGCAGCGTCCGGAAGAAGGCGTGCATGAAGAACACGGTGAACGGCAGCGAGTAGGCGACGTACACCAGGATCAGCCCCTGGTAGGTGTTCAGCATGTCCAGCCGTTTGACCATGAAGAACAGCGGCACCAGGGCCAGGAACACGGGGAACATCGCGCCTGCGACGAAGAAGTAGTACAGCAGCCGGTTGCCCCGGAAGGGGTAGCGGGCCAGGACGTACGCGGCCATCGAGCCGAACAGCATGGTCAGCGGCACCGAGAAGACCAGCACGATGACGGTGTTGAAAAAGTAGTCCCCGATGCCCTTGTCCCAGGCGCGGGAGAAGACGTCCAGGGACCAGTTGTCGGGCCAGCCGAAGGCCGAGCCGCCGATCTGGGCGTCGGTCTTGAAGGAGCTGAGCACCAGCCACAGCAGCGGCAGCACGATCAGCAGGGCCCACAGGGCGAGGAAGCCGTGCGAGAAGACGTTCAGGACGACGCCTTCGCCGCGCTCGTCGCCGGGGCCGGTCCGGCCCTTGCTCACCGTCGGGCCGGTGGGGACCGAGTCGCCGCGCGAGGCGGTCTTGAGGGGTGCGCTCATGGTGTGTCGTCTCTCCCGCTCAGAACTCGACGCGCTCACGACGGGTGGCACGCAGCATGACCACCGACACGATCAGGGTGAGGAGCAGCATCACGACGCCCATCGCGCAGGCGTAGCCGCTCCTGCCGTACAACAGGAAGTTCCGCATCATCACGGTGGCCATGACCTCGCTGTGGTGGTCGGGGCCGCCCCCGTACTCGCCCGCGGTCATGGTCGAGACCAGGATGAACATGTCCATCGCCACGATGCCGAGATAGACCCAGGCGGTCTGCACGGAGTCCCACAGCAGCGGCAGGGTGATGCGGAAGAACGTGTGGGCGCGGCCGGCGCCGTCGATCAGCGCGGCCTCGTAGATGTCCCTCGGGATGGCCTGCATGGCGGCGGAGAACAGCACGAGGTAGAAGCCGACACCGTGCCAGACGACGACCAGGATGAGCGCCCAGAGCACGAAGTTCGGTTCGTTCAGCCACTCGACGGGGCTGCTCTCGTCGACCAGTCCCAGCTTCAGCAGGAGGCCGTTGAGCATGCCGCCGCTGTCACTGCGGTACACGGCCCCGAACAGCACCGCGAGGATCGCCAGCGACAGCACCTGCGGGAAGAAGTACACGATCTTGTAGAACCCCGACCCGGCGACCCCCGAGACCCCGCCGGCCCGGCCGCGTCCGCCCGCGTTCAGCATGAACGCGAAGAACAGCGCGAGCAGGATGGTGACGACCGGGATGAACACCAGGAACAGGATGTTGTGCCAGATCGCCTGGAGGAAGATGTCGTCCTCGAACAGCGCCGTGTAGTTGTCCAGGCCGATGAAGGAGAACGTCTGCGACTGCCCCTTCCAGTCCGTCAGCGAATAGCCGAACGTCTGGATGTACGGCCAGATCACGAAGATCAGATAAAGCGCCACGGGGACGAGGAGAAACCCCGCGACGAACCGGTTCTGCCCTTTACGCATTGGCGTTTCCCTGCCTCGGGTTCCGTGAGACGAAAGGCGCACCCCAGTTTTTCAGGGGCACGGGAACTGCGCGACGAGCCACGGCGAACCCGCAGCTCACCACAGCGCGCAGCTCCCACGGCGCTCCGACGCCCCACTAGTCCCGACGGTTCTTCTTGGAATCCGGGTCCTTGGCCTGCTTGTCCACCGCGGCCTGCGCCCGCTTCAACCACTCGGCCGGCTGGATCCGCTTCGCCATCAGTTCGTTCGACGCGTTCTGGATCGCCGTGTCCATCTCGCTGTACCACTCGGTGTACAGGTACCGGAACGTGTCGTCCCCGGCGGCCTTGGACACTTCCACCGTCGACTGCGTACCGGGCCGCAGCGAGACCCCGGTGTCGACGCCGTCCTTCACGATCGTCAGGGAGTTCGCCTCCTTGGCGAAGAGCGTCGACCACTCCTTGGAGAGCATCATCCGCATGAACTCCTTGGCCGCCGGCAGGTTCTTCGCCTTGGCCGGGATGATGAACGGCTCCCCGGATCCGGCCCGGATCGCCTCGAACGGCATCACGCTGTCCGGCAGCACCGGCATCGGCATGAACGTCATGTCGAAGTCGTCCGGCGTCTGCTTGAGCTGCTCGTTCTCCAGCCAGGAACCGGAGGTGATGAAGACGGCCTTGTACTGGTTCCAGCGGGCCTGGGACTCCGTGTGGGTGAGGCCGTTCGTGCCGGGCATCAGATAGCCCTTCTCGACGACCTCGTAGATCGCCTCGACACCGGCCTTCGCGGCGTCGGAGCCGACGAACGCCTTCGGGTCGAGGTTGTCGATCGCCTTCATGGCGTCCAGGCCGCCCGTCTTGGCGATCAGGTCCATGATGGCGACGTTGATGTAGTACGGGTACTTGCCCTGGTGGGCGAGGCCGCCGATGCCCTTGGCCTTGGCCTCCTTGCAGATGGTGAGGAAGTCGGCCCAGGTCTTGGGCTCCTCCCAGCCGTTCTCCTTGAAGAGCTTGCCGGAGTACCACAGGCCCCACACCGTGTAGATGTAGTTCAGGGCGACGACCTTGTTCTCCTGCATGCCCGCGTCGAGCGTGCCGGCGATCAGCGTGTCCCGGACCTTCTTGCTCGGGTCGTCGATCGAGGGGGCGTCCAGGACCTCGGCGAGGTCGAGGAGCTGGTCGTTCTTGTACAGGACGTCGATCGGGATCTGCTGGGCGCCGGAGTCGTCGACGATGTCCGGCGGGTTGCCCGCGTTGAACCGCGGCTGGAGCTTGCCGGTGATCTCCTGGGTGCCGGTGTGGGTGGAGGTGACCCCCCACTTCTTCTGGAAGGCGGCCTCCCAGGCCTTGGCGTAGGCGTCGCCGTAGCCGCCCTTGAAGATGACGACGTCGAGCTTGCTGCCCTTCTTGACGCCGAAGGGGTTCGACTCGGAGGTCTCGCCCTGGCTGTCCTTGGAGGTGTCGTCGCCTCCGCCCCCGCTGGCACACGCGGACAGGAAGCTCATCGTCGGGACGGTGATCAGGCCGAGCGCGGCGGAACGCTTGATCAGATCGCGACGGCCGACGCCTTCGGGGTCGGTGGTGCCGACCCCCTCGGGGCCGTTGTCGTTCTCAGCGGTAGTGGATCCCATGCTCAAGTCCTCGCCTTCTCCAGGACTCAGGCGGTGAACCGGATCCTCCCGGCACCGCGGTCGGTTCAAGCTGGGGTCGTGCGTGAGGATTCAACAGGGGCAACACGGCGGTCGGCGCGCGGACACGTCCGCGACCACCGGTAATTCCCCCCAGGTAGCGCCTGCCCGCAGCTGTGCGACGACTATGCGGACGCCGACAGGTATAGTCCACTTCCCGCCAGAGGGGCAAGATCGAATGCAAGGTTCACCATCGGTCTTTTCCGAGTTGAGACCTCTCGGAAATATGAGCGCCGTTGCGCCACCTGACCGGAAAATACCCGCCATTCGACCCGGATGGCGCACTCAACACCCTTGACATCACTCGCCACTTCAATCCCTACTGGTCCCTGCGTTACACGGTCGACAACGTTGTCCTCTTCCGATCATTCCTTGATCGAAATCAGTCTGCTGGACGTAGGGAGGGTGCTCGCCGATGCGGCACGGACGGGGTTCCACGGCGGCGCTGGGCGCCGCCGCGTTCGCTCTGGTGGTGGCCTCGCAGGGCGCGGCCGTCGCGTTACCGGACCGACCGGCGGCCGGCGAGCGGGAGTTCAGCTCCTCGTTCGAACCGGACGAGCCGGCTCCGGACTGGCTCAGCACGGTCGACACGGCACCGGACGGCTCCGCGCGGGCCTCCGGTGTCGACGGCGGCTACACCACCGGCATCCCGGGCAACATCACCGACCACGTCACCGACGTCCGGGCCAGCGGCGAGAACGCGAGCGGCGGGGAGGTGAAGGAGAACCTCGTCGACGGCGAGTCCGGCACCAAGTGGCTCACCTTCCAGCCCACCGGCTGGGCCGAGTTCGACCTCGACAGGCCGGCCAGGGTGGTGACCTACGCGCTGACCTCGGCGAACGACTTCGAGACCCGCGACCCGAAGGACTGGACCCTCCAGGGCTCCACCGACGGCAAGGAGTGGAGGACCCTGGACACCCGCTCCGGCGAGACCTTCGAGGAGCGGTTGCGGACGAAGTCGTACGACATCCCCGGCGACGCGGCGGCCGAGTACCGGCACTTCCGGCTCGACATCACCAGGAACAACGGCGCCTCGATGATCACCCAGCTCGCCGATGTGCAGTTCTCCACGGGCGGCGGGCAGGCACCCCCGCCGAAGGAGATGCTGTCGCTGGTCGACCGGGGCCCGAGCGGCTCGGCGACCGCGAAGGCGGGCGCGGGCTTCACCGGCAAGCGGGCCCTCAGGTACGCGGGCCGGCACACGGCGGACGGCCGGGCGTACTCGTACAACAAGGTCTTCGACGTGAACGTGGCCGTCGAGCGGAACACCGAGCTGGCCTACCGGATCTTCCCGTCGATGGCGGACGGCGATCTGGACTACGACGCCACGAACGTCTCGGTCGACCTGGTCTTCACCGACGGCACCTCGCTCAGCGGTCTGCGGGCGGTGGACGGCCACGGATTCCCGCTGTCGCCGCGCGGACAGGGCGCGGCGAAGGTGCTGTACGTCAACCAGTGGAACGACGTGGTCTCACGGATCGGCTCGGTCGCGGCCGGCCGGACCGTGGACCGGATCGTGGTGGCCTACGACTCCCCGAAGGGCCCGGCGAGGTTCCGCGGCTGGCTCGACGACGTGACGCTGCGGGTGCGCGCGCCCGAGCGGCCGAAGACACATCTTTCCGACTACGCGGTGACCACCAGGGGAACGAACTCCAGCGGCGGTTTCTCCCGCGGCAACAACTTTCCGGCGACGGCGGTGCCCCATGGCTTCAACTTCTGGACGCCGGTGACCAACGCGGGCTCGCTGAGCTGGCTGTACGACTACGCACGGGCCAACAACGCGGACAACCTGCCGACCGTCCAGGCGTTCAGCGCGAGTCATGAGCCGAGCCCCTGGATGGGCGACCGGCAGACCTTCCAGGTGATGCCCTCCGCCGCCACCGGCACGCCCGAACTGAGCCGCACGGCACGGGCGTTGCCCTTCCGGCACGAGAACGAGACGGCCCGCCCGTACTACTACGGGGTGCGCTTCGAGAACGGCGTCAAGGCCGAGATGGCACCGACCGACCACGCGGCGGTGCTGCGCTTCACCTATCCCGGGGACGACGCGAGCGTCCTCTTCGACAATGTGACGGACCAGGCGGGCCTGACCCTGGACAAGGCCTCGGGCGTCGTGACGGGCTTCTCGGATGTGAAGTCCGGACTGTCGACGGGCGCGACCCGCCTCTTCGTGTACGGGGTCTTCGACGCACCGGTCACGGACGGCGGCTCGACCGGTGTGAAGGGCCACCTCCGCTTCGACGCGGGCGAGGACCGCACGGTGACGCTCCGCCTGGCCACCTCCCTCATCGGCCTCGACCAGGCGAAGGACAACCTGCGCCAGGAGATCCCGGACGGCACGTCCTTCGAGACGGTGAAGGACCGGGCGCGAACGCAGTGGGACCGCCTGCTGGGAAGGGTGGAGGTCGAGGGTGCGACCCCCGATCGGCTCACCACGCTGTACTCCAGCCTCTACCGGCTGTACCTGTACCCCAACTCCGGCTTCGAGAAGGTCGGTTCGACGTACAAGTACGCCTCGCCCTTCTCCCCCATGACCGGCCAGGACACCCCGACCCACACCGGCGCGAAGATCGTCGACGGCAAGGTGTACGTCAACAACGGCTTCTGGGACACCTATCGGACGACCTGGCCCGCGTACTCGCTCCTGACGCCCCATCAGGCGGGTGAGATGGTCGACGGTTTCGTGCAGCAGTACAAGGACGGTGGCTGGACCTCCCGCTGGTCCTCCCCCGGCTACGCGGACCTGATGACGGGCACCTCGTCGGACGTCGCATTCGCGGACGCATACGTCAAGGGCGTCGACTTCGACGCGAAGGCGGCCTACGAGGCGGCCCTGAAGAACGCCACGGTCGTGCCGCCCTCGGCGGGCGTCGGCCGCAAGGGCATGGCCACCTCGCCCTTCCTCGGCTACACCGGCACCGACACCCACGAGGGCCTGTCCTGGGCCCTGGAGGGCTACCTCAACGACTACGGCATCGCCCGGATGGGCCGGTCCCTGTACCGGAAGACGGGTGAGAAGCGGTACGAGGAGGAGTCCGCCTACTTCCTCAACAGGGCCCAGAACTATGTGCAGTTGTTCGACAAGGAGGCCGGGTTCTTCCAGGGCCGCGACGGCAACGGGGCCTGGCGGCTCGACTCCGCGAAGTACGACCCCCGCGTCTGGGGCCACGACTACACGGAGACCAACGGCTGGGGCTACGCCTTCACCGCACCGCAGGACAGCAAGGGCCTGGCCAACCTGTACGGCGGTCGCGCCGGGCTGGCGGAGAAGCTGGACACCTACTTCTCCACCCCGGAGACGGCCTCCCCGGACTTCGTCGGCTCCTACGGCGGAGTCATCCACGAGATGACCGAGGCCCGTGACGTCCGCATGGGCATGTACGGCCACTCCAACCAGGTCGCCCACCACGCGATCTACATGTACGACGCCGCCGGGCAGCCCTGGAAGGCCCAGGAGAAGGTCCGCGAGGTGCTCTCCCGCCTCTACGCCGGCAGCGACATCGGCCAGGGCTACCACGGCGACGAGGACAACGGCGAGCAGTCCGCCTGGTACCTGTTCTCCGCGCTCGGCTTCTACCCGCTGGTGATGGGCAGCGGCGAATACGCCGTCGGCTCCCCGCTGTTCACCAAGGCGACCGTCCATCTGGAGAACGGCAGGGACCTGGTGGTCGAGGCCCCGAAGAACAGCGCGAGGAACGTGTACGTGCAGGGCCTGAAGGTCAACGGCAAGGCATGGACGTCGACCTCACTGCCGCACTCGATCATCTCCCAGGGTGGCGTGCTGTCGTTCGACATGGGCCCGAAGCCGTCCCGTTGGGGCACCGGCGAGAGCGCGGCCCCGGTGTCGATCACGAAGAACGGCAAGGTGCCGGCACCCCGTTCGGACGCCATCGAGGGCGACGGCGAACTCTTCGACGACACGTCGTCGACGAAGGCGTCCGTGAAGACACTGCCGCTGCCGACTCCCGCCCGGACCAGGGCTGTTCAGTACACGCTGACCTCCGCCGACCGCACCGGGGCCCCGACCGGCTGGACCCTCCAGGGCTCAGCCGACGGCACCACCTGGAAGACCCTCGACAAGCGCTCCGGTCAGTCCTTCACATGGGACCGCCAGACCCGCGCCTTCTCGATCCCCGTCCCGAAGGCGTACGACCACCACCGGCTGGTCCTCGACGGCGCGGCGACGCTCGCGGAGGTGGAACTGCTGTCCTGACACCGGAACGAAGACCCGCACCCGGGCGCCCGGCGGTCATGAACCGCCGGGCGCCCGGGGCGTGGTTCGCCGGGTGCCTCGGGGCGGACGGGGCCTGTGACCTACTCGACCCGGACCGGCTTGACCTGGTTGCCCGCAGAAACGATAGAGTCTTGTCCAGACCACTCGACAACGTTGTCCTGTCGCTTGGTCCCCTCAGCCGCACTTCCCCGCGCCCGGTCCCCCCCGTACCGGGTCGCGGCTCGCGGACCGGGTGGGCACGCACCGCCCGCCCACCCGGTCCGCCCCGAGCGCAACACCCGCCCCCGCACAGGGCTGGTCATACGGACCGGCCGGTGCTGCGACTCGCGCTGGTTCCGCGGATCTGGTCCGTTCCGCGGATCTGGTACCGGCTCAGCCCACCCGGCAGGGCAGTGTCGTCGCGGGATCACCTCCCGACCCCTGCACCACATAGCCGAACGTGGCGGTTTCGCCGGGATCCAGCTCCCCGTTCCAGTTGGCGTTGTGCACCATCACGTCCTGCCCGCTGTAGGTCGCGCTGCCGCTCCAGAGGCTGTCGACCTTCTGCCCGGTCGGCAGGGTCCAGTTGACCATCCAGCCGAGCATCGGCACGTCGCCGGTGTTGGTGACGACGACCTCGGACTGGTAGCCGCCGCTCCAACTGCCCGTCGTACGACGGGTCGCGGCGCACTCGCCCGGTACCGGCTCGGTGGGGTTGCCGGGCTCCTTGATGCCGGTCACCTCACCGTTGCCGCCGTCGAAGACGATGTCGGAGCAGGAGTAGAAGGTCTCCTGGCTGTCGGAGCGCTGCCACACCATGTAGACGAGGTGGCGGCCCGACTTGTTGGCAGGGAGCTGGCCCCGCCAGGAGTAGTTGGCCTCGACCGTGCCCGGACTGCCGTTCAGCGGCGGGTGGTCGACGCTCAGGAACGGCTGCGCCTCCAAGTCGTTCCAGGTGAGCGTCTTCGTCGGGTCGAACCCGTCCTTGGTGATGTAGACGTAGAACCAACCCGGGTGCGCCGCCCACGCGTTGTACGAGAAGTCGACGGTCGCGCCGGAGGTCAGATGCGTCAACGGCCAGTCGGCGCTGGGGGTGTTGAACCCGGTGAAGTTGGTGTTGCCGCCGCTGCACAGTTGTCCGTCCGGGACGAAGCCCCGGGTGCGGCCGGCGCCGTCCGAGCGGAGCACCGAGAACCAGTTGTAGAACGGGGTCGTCCCGCTCACCTGGTGCGCGGAGCGACAGGCCGGGTTGACCGGTTTGATCTCCCCGGTGTCGGTCAGCCCGTCCTGCCAGCACAGGAAGGTGCGGCTGCCGGGCTTCATCGGAGTCCCGTGCGCCTCCGCCTTGCCGCTGCCGGCCGTGACGACCAGGCCGAGCGCCGGGATCGTGGTCACGAGGGCGAGCAGGACGAGAAGGAGTGCGCGGTGGCGCCGGGGCAGCCTTAATCGTAAATCTGTCACGTGCATGACAAACGCTCCTTGCGTGTACGGCTTGGAGGTGGGGGAACGTGCGCGTGCCGATGCGAAGGTGCCTGGGTGCGGATGAGTGGTGCGGGTGGGAGCGGATCCGGGGGATGACGGGTTCCGGTCCGTCACGCCCTATGGGAGCGCTCCCACCCCCACCTACTTCGGAAGCTAGCGCGGAGCGCCGCGCTTGTAAACGGCTGGCGCGTACCGATGCGCGGGGGCCGCACCCGGGTGGGTGCGGCCCCCGCCATGACGGAACACGCTCGTACACCGGAAGCACCGCCGTACGGGACGACCCTGCGGGTCGAAGCTGAGCGAAACCTGAAGCCGAAGGAGCCGGGCCCGGGGAGCCGGTCAGGGTCAACTGGTGCCGTGGCCGCACGGGTTCGCCGGGTTCGTGGTCACGGGGGCCGGATGGGTTGGTGGCCTGCATTCTGGAGGGGCGGCGTAGGCATCGCCGACCCGGCGGCGTGCGCCGCGCCAGTGGGCTGCGCGTCGTCCGTCACCCAGCATCTGCCCCTCGAACCAGGACTGGTCGGTTCACCGGGAGCGCAAGGCGGTCTCCAGCACCTCGTGGGCGGTCTTCGCGGGGTGGCCGATGGTGGCTTCCAGTGTCGGGTCGGCGGCGTCGAACTCCCCGTCGCGCGATGCAGCGAACATCGTCAGGGAGAACTCCGCAGCCGGCCGCGGCATCCCGCCGGCGACTGCTGCGGATATCCACTCGTCGTCGTCCATGACGACCCGGGTGACGGTCCGGCCGGTGATGCGGCTGAGGATCTCGGCAGCGTCGGCGAAGTCGAGCGTGTGGGGGGCCGTCAGCGGCGGCGTGACCCCTTCGAGTCCACCGTCCTCGGTCAGGGCGAGGGCCGCGGCCTCTGCCAGGTCCTCGTGGGCCGTCCAGGACACCGGGCCATCCTGCGGCACGGCGAGCGTGCCGGTCTTGAGTGCCGCGCCGATGTAGTAGCCCAAGGTGGAGGCGTAGAACCCGTTGCGAAGAGCGGTGTAGGGGACTCCTTGCTGCTTGAGGTGCTCCTCGGTAGCCGCATGGACCTTCTGCGGCGGGAAGAGTGACAGGGGGGAGGCAGCCTGGTGGCTGGTGTACAGGATGCGTCGGGCGCCCGCTTCCCGCGCCGCGTCGATGGCGGCGTTGTTGGCGGTCAACGCGCCGCCGCCTCGAATGGCGGCGGAGACGACCAGGACGCGCTCGGCACCTTCGAAGGCGTGCTTCAGGCTCTCGGGTTCGGTGAAGTCTCCCGCTCGGACTCGGACGCCACGCTCGGCGAGGTCGGCGGCCTTGCTCACGTCCCGCACACTGACGCCGATCCTGTCGGCCGGCACCCGCTCCAGCAGGCGGTTGACGATCAGCGACCCGAGGTGGCCGGTGGCTCCCGTGACGATCAGCATCGATGGCTCCAGGATGTTGTTTCCAGTGGAACAAAAATAACGGTATCACTGATACTTCCAATGGATGGCAACCGTATGAGCCCCTCTGGAGATCGGCCGACAATGCCAGATACTTCGGGCAGGTCGGCGGCGAAGGGTTGTCGATATCATCGATAACATCGCCTGTCACGCGTGGGCGATACCATCGTCTCCATGGCACCGACCACGCAGCGGCGAGACATCACCCGGGAACGCATCGTGAAGGCTGCGGCCGGCCTGCTGCGCGACCAAGGGCCGGCCGTGGTGACCACGCGCCGCGTGGCCCACGAGGCCGGGCTGCAGCCTCCTGCTCTCTACCGTTTCTTCCAGGACAAGGACGAGCTGCTGGATGCCGCCGCGGAGCGTGTCTTCGCCGAACATGTGGCGAGCAAGCAGACCACCGCGCCCTCGGACGACCCTGTGGAAGACCTCCGCGCCGGATGGAACACGCAGATCAGCTTCGGCCTGGCCAACCCGTACGTCTACGGCCTGTTGCTCGACCCGGCCCGTGCACGCGACACCCCGGCACAGGTCAAGGGCGTGACGATCCTCGCCGAGCGTGTACACAGAATCGCCGCCGCCGGGCGGCTTCGGGTGAGCGAGGAACGCGCCGTCAACCTCATCCGCTCCGCGGGCGTCGGCACCGTCCACACCCTGCTGACCCTGCCACCAGAGCAAGGCGACCCGCACCTGGCCGACGCCGCCTTCGACGCGATCGCTCGCGCCATCCTCACAGATGAGCCCGCTGTCCCCACCCGGGACCCGGCGGCCGTCGTCGCGGCCTTCCGCACCCTCCTGCCCGAACTGCCCGCGCTCAGCAAGGCAGAGGCCGCGCTTCTCGACGAGTGGCTGCAACGCTGATCCAGCCGCGACGAACCGGTGCTGCCTCGGCGCACGATCTGCCGCAGCCTCTGCCCCTCCTGACGCGTCGACCTGTGCACACGGACAGGATCAGCCATCACACCCCAGGCGGTCATGAACGGACGTCGCCGCATGTCCGAACGCGATGACCACCATCCCCGGCGAACCTTCCCGGTCTCGGCTGACCTCCGCCTCGGCCGGCTCACGCGGACCGTCCGCCAACGGCATCGGCTCCCAGTCGGCGGCGGAGAGCCACGTCTCCCCTCGTTCCGGCCACGCCTCGCCCTTCACCCGCACGGTCTCCCGGAAGTAGATCCGGCTGCCACGCCGTATGCGAAGGCGGCTCCGCTCCCCGTGGGAGCGTGCGGGCGCGAAGGCCGGCAGACCGTCGGCGCGGCGCACCAGGGACACCGGGGCGGAGGGGGTGAGGCGGTCGAGCCGTGCCCCGTCGCCGAGCGCGAGCCGGAGCACGGACTGCGGACGTTTCTCCCACTCGGGCCGCGACAACCCGACCCGCATCGACCGAGTCCCCGGCGAAGGGACGGTCGCCGAGGATTCGGTCGATGCGGAAACGGGTCGTCATGCCGGTGATTTCGTCCAGGGACGTTCTGCCTGCCGGCGGACGGTGGTGAGCAGGCTGCGGGTGAGTCTCGCGTGCGTGCCGGTCCCCAGGGTGAGTAGCCGGTAGAGGCCGCCGGCCGGGCCCGGGAAGGTGGCCCGGGTTTCGGCGCGGAGGCGGACACGGCCCGGCTCCGCCTCGTCGAGGCGGAAGGTCCAGGTGTACGAGGAGAAGCGGTGGCGTCCCAGGAGGGTCAGTTCCCGGGCCGGGATCACGGTCGCCGCCCGGAAGCCGGGGAACGTCGTCGCGCCCTCGACGGGCGGGCGCGGTCCGGCCGCCGTGTGGTCGGCGCAGCCCACGAGCTTGGCGTAACGGACCGCGGCGGGGCGGGAGAACGCCCAGTCGAGCGCCTCGGCCAGGGCCCACCAGACCTCCCCGGCATGCGCCTCGATGAGGATCGTCTGCTCGTCGACGAACGGGAGCGGGGCACTGCGCCGCATCGGTGCATCCATGAGTGCGAGTCTTCGCCCTCAGGCCTCCCTGCCGCCAGAGGCTGTGGGGCGATGTTCGTGACACCTGCTACTGGGTGTCACTCGGGTCTTCGGCCGGTGCGGCGAGAGGGCGTGCCGGGCGTCGCGACGGGGCTGACGTTGCCTGCCGCGGCGCCGGCCCGGCGGTCACACCGAGATCGACGGCACCGACCGGGTGGAGGGGACGGAAGGCGCCGAGACCGTGTCGATGGTCGGGAGTTCCCTGGTGCCGGTCGGGGGGAGTTCGATGGTGAACTCGGTGCGGCCCGGCTCGCTGGTGACGTCGAGGCGGCCGCCATGAGCGGAGACGATCGCGGCGACGATGGCCAGACCCAGGCCGGAGCCGCCCGCGTGGGGGGTGGCGCGGGCGCGGGAGGCGTCGGCGCGGGTGAAGCGTTCGAAGACGGCGGGGAGGAGGGCCGGCGGGATGCCGGGGCCGTCGTCGCGCACGCGGATCACACAGCGGTCGGCGGTGCTCTCCACGGATGCCGTGACCGTCGTGCCCACAGGCGTGTGCACACGGGCGTTGGCCAACAGGTTGACCACCACCTGGTGGAGGCGCGCCTCGTCGCCGGTGACCAGGGCCGGCGCGTCCAGGAGCAGCGCGAGCTGCCAGTTGTGGTCCTCGCCGGCCGCCCGCGCGTCCCACACCGCCTCCGCCACGAGGGCCGCGAGGTCCACCTCGGCGGACTCCAGAGGGCGGCCCTCGTCCAGCCGGGCAAGGAGCAGCAGGTCCTCGACCAGGCCGGTCATCCGGGCCGACTCGGCCGATACGCGCCGCCACGCCAGCGTCGGCTCGATCCGGTCGGTCCCCCGGTTCATCAACTCCGCGTATCCGGCGATGGAGGCCAGCGGGGTACGGAGTTCGTGGCTGGCGTCGGCGAGGAAGCGGCGCATGCGTTCCTCGCTGCGCTGCCGCTGGGCGAGGGAGGCCTCGACGTGGTCGATCATGCGGTTGAGGGCGGCGCCGACCTGGCCTGCCTCGCTGCCGGGGTCCGTGTCGCGGTCGGGCACCCGGGTCAGGCCGGTGACCTCACCCCGGTCCAGCGGCGAGCGGGAGACCTCGACGGCGGTGGCGGCGACCCGCCCGAGGGGGCGCAGCTGACGCCGGATGACGACCGCGCAGACGCAGGCCGCCACGGTGAGTCCGACGCCCGCGACCAGCGCCTCCACCACCACCAGACCGCCGATCATGTCCTGGACGTCGTCCATGGGCAGGCCCGTGAGGACGTGCAGCCCGTCCTCGCCGAGGGCGGTGATCCGGTAGGTGCCGAGGCCGGGGACGGTCCGGGTGTGCGTGGAGCCGTCGGCCGCGATGCCGTCGAGGGCTGCCCGCTGCTCGGCACTGAGCGCCTCGGGGTCGCCGCTCGCGCCGACGACCTCGGCGGAGGTGATGTTCCCGGCGCCGTCGAGCCGCGCGGCGAGCGTGCCGACGGCTTGTCCCTGCTCCCTGAGGAACGTCAGGTCGGTGTGGTTGCGAGGGCCGACGCCCACCCCGCCCAGGCTGCGCTCGGCGGCGTCGGTGACCCGCTCGTCGAGGGCGCCGAGCAGCGAGGCACGCTGCGCGACGACCGTGGCCAGCGTCATCGCGGCGCACACCGCGACCAGCGTGGCGGAGATGAAGAGGAGGAGGCGGGTACGGAGGGAACGGCTCCGCAAGGGCCGCCGGATTCCGCTCGGCACGGTCCGCCGGATTCCGCTCGGCACGGTCCGCCTGGCGACCTTCCGCAGGGCCCGCCGGGTTCCGCTCCCCCGGGTCCGCCGGATTCCGCTCTTCGAGGTCCGCGAACGCGTCGTCATCTTCCGTCCTCCCCCGCCCGGATCGCGTATCCGAGTCCGCGCACCGTGTGGATCATCGGTGCCCTGCCCTTGTCGATCTTTCGGCGGAGGCTGGAGATGTAGACCTCCACCAGGTTGCCGCCACCGTCGAAGGAGCTGCTCCACACGTGGTCCAGGATCTGGGCCTTGCTCAGCACCTGCCGCGGGTGGCCGAGCAGCAGGCCGAGCAGGTCGAACTCCTTGGCGGTCAGCCGGACCGGCGTACCGGCGCGGCGCACCTCGCGCGTCTGAGCGCTGAACACGAGGTCGCCGAGCACGAGGTCGCCGTCGTCCGACGACCTGGTCTCCTCGACGCCGGACCGGCGCAGCAGGCCGCGCAGCCGCAGGACGACCTCCTCCAGGAAGAACGGCTTGGTCACGTAGTCGTCGGCGCCCGCCGAGAGTCCGTCGATACGGTGTTCCAGCCCGTCCCTGGCGGTGAGCATGAGGACGGGCAGCCTCGGGTTCTCGTAGCGCAGCCGTCGTAGCACCTGGAGGCCGTCGAGGTCGGGCAGCATCCCGTCGAGGACGACGGCGTGCGGGGCACAGCCGCGCGCGACCCGCAGCGCGCTGTACCCGTCGGCCGCCGGGTAGGCACGCCAGCCCGCCTCCGTGACAGCCACGGACAGCAGTTCGGTGAGCCCGGGTTCGTCGTCGACGATGAGAACACGGACTCGCCCGTTTCGGGGCGCGGAGGTACCAGCCATGTCGTGATCCTGTCGCGCTTGCCTGGGGGAACCCTGTGTTCCGGCTGAGCCGGAGCCGTGCGACCTGGTCGGCGGGCACGGCCGGCCCCGACACGATCGCCCAGGATCCGCCGGCGACGGCGAAGGGCCGCACCCCCGTCGCCCGGGGATGCGGCCCTCAACTGCCTTACTGAGCCGCTTACTTGCGGATCAGGCTGCGCAGCACGTACTGCATGATGCCGCCGTTGCGGTAGTAGTCGGCCTCACCGGGGGTGTCGATGCGGACGATCGCGTCGAACTCGACGCCGCTGTCGGTGGTGACCTTGACCGTGCGCGGGGTGGTGCCGTTGTTCAGCTCCTCGACGCCGGTGAAGGAGAAGGTCTCCTCGCCGGTGAGGCCGAGGGCGGAGGCCGAGGCACCCTCCGGGAACTGCAGCGGGAGGACGCCCATGCCGATGAGGTTCGAGCGGTGGATGCGCTCGTACGACTCGGCGATGACGGCCTTGACGCCCAGGAGGGCCGTGCCCTTCGCCGCCCAGTCACGGGACGAGCCGGAGCCGTACTCCTTGCCGGCCAGGATGACCAGCGGGATGCCCTGCTCGATGTAGTTGCGCGAGGCGTCGTAGATGAAGGCGACGGGCGCGCCCTCGACGGTGAAGTCGCGGGTGTAGCCGCCCTCGGTGCCCGGCGCGATCTGGTTGCGCAGGCGGATGTTGGCGAACGTGCCGCGGATCATGACCTCGTGGTTGCCTCGGCGCGAGCCGTAGCTGTTGAAGTCACGACGCTCGACACCGTGCTCCGTGAGGTACTTGCCTCCGGGGGTGTCGGCCTTGATCGCGCCGGCCGGGGAGATGTGGTCGGTGGTGACCGAGTCGCCCAGCTTGGCGAGGACGCGGGCGCCGGCGATGTCCGAGACCGGGGTGGTCTCCATCGTCATGCCGTCGAAGTACGGGGGCTTGCGGACGTACGTCGACTGCGGGTCCCACTCGAAGGTGTTGCCCTCGGGGATCGACAGGGCCTGCCACTGGGCGTCGCCCGCGAAGACGTCGGAGTAGGACTTGGAGAACATGTCCTCGCCGATGGCGTTCGCCACGACGTCGTTGACCTCGGCCTCGGAGGGCCAGATGTCTTCGAGGTAGACCGGCTTGCCCTCCTGGTCCACACCGAGGGCGTCGCGCGTGATGTCCACCTTCATGGAGCCCGCGAGGGCGTACGCGACGACCAGCGGCGGGGAGGCCAGGTAGTTCATCTTGACGTCGGGGTTGATCCGGCCCTCGAAGTTCCGGTTGCCGGAGAGGACCGAGGTGACCGCGAGGTCGTGGTCGTTGACGGCCTTGGAGACCTCCTCCGGCAGCGGGCCGGAGTTGCCGATGCAGGTGGTGCAGCCGTAGCCGACGAGGTTGAAGCCGACCTTGTCGAGGTACGGGGTCAGGCCCGCCTTGTCGAAGTAGTCGGTGACGACCTTGGAGCCCGGGGCGAGGGTGGTCTTGACCCACGGCTTGCGGGTCAGGCCCTTCTCCACGGCCTTCTTCGCGACGAGCGCGGCGGCGACCATGACGTACGGGTTCGAGGTGTTGGTGCAGGAGGTGATGGCCGCGACCGTCACCGCACCGTGGTCGATCTCGTACGTCGAGCCGTCGGGGGCGGTCACGGTGACCGGGTTGGACGGGGTGCCGTTCGGGGCGACGGCCGGCGAGTCGGAGGCCGGGAAGGACTCCTTGCCGGACTCGTCCACGGAGTCGACGTAGTTGAGGACGTCCGACTTGAACTGCTCGGCGGCGTTCGCGAGGACGATGCGGTCCTGCGGGCGCTTCGGGCCGGCGATGGAGGGGACGACCGTGGAGAGGTCCAGCTCCAGCTTCTCGGAGAAGTCGGGCTCGGCGGCCGGGTCGAGCCAGAGGCCCTGCTCCTTGGCGTACGCCTCGACGAGCGCGAGCTGCTGCTCGCTGCGGCCCGTGAGCTTCAGGTACTTGATGGTCTCGCCGTCGATCGGGAAGATCGCGGCGGTCGAGCCGAACTCCGGCGACATGTTGCCGATGGTGGCGCGGTTGGCGAGCGAGGTGGCGGCCACACCCTCGCCGTAGAACTCGACGAACTTGCCGACGACACCGTGCTTGCGGAGCATCTCGGTGATGGTCAGCACGAGGTCGGTGGCGGTGGTACCGGGCGTCAGCTCACCGGTGAGCTTGAAGCCGACGACACGCGGGATGAGCATGGAGACCGGCTGGCCGAGCATCGCGGCCTCGGCCTCGATGCCGCCGACGCCCCAGCCGAGCACACCGAGGCCGTTGACCATGGTGGTGTGCGAGTCGGTGCCGACGAGGGTGTCGGGGTACGCCTGGCCGTTGCGGACCATGACGGTGCGGGCCAGGTGCTCGATGTTCACCTGGTGGACGATGCCGGTGCCGGGCGGGACGACCTTGAAGTCGTCGAACGCGGTCTGGCCCCAGCGCAGGAACTGGTAGCGCTCCTTGTTGCGGCCGTACTCCAGCTCGACGTTCTGCGCGAAGGCCTCGTTGGTGCCGAACTTGTCGGCGATGACGGAGTGGTCGATGACCATCTCGGCCGGGGAGAGCGGGTTGACCTTCGCCGGGTCGCCGCCGAGCGCCTTCACGGCCTCACGCATGGTGGCGAGGTCCACCACACAGGGCACACCGGTGAAGTCCTGCATGATCACGCGGGCCGGCGTGAACTGGATCTCCTGGCTGGGCTGGGCCTGCGAGTCCCAGCCGCCGAGGGCACGGATGTGGTCGGCGGTGATGTTCGCGCCGTCCTCCGTGCGGAGCAGGTTCTCCAGCAGGACCTTGAGGCTGTAGGGCAGGCGAGCCGAGCCCTCCACCTTGTCCAGCCGGAAGATCTCGTACGACTCGTCGCCCACCTGCAGCGTGCTGCGGGCGTCGAAGCTGTTCGCCGACACGACAGTCTCCTTCATTCCATGTGCGCGTACCACCGCATCCTGCCGCCATGCCCCCTTGGCCGATCCGCTAAGGTAAGGCTAAGTTAGGTACCCCTTACCGGGGTGGCGGCCGCAGTGCGCCTCGGCAGATATCTCGATGTCGAGATAACAGTAGTACATGGGCGCGGGCTGGTCATGCCCGGCCCGATGTGGCGTGCGCCAATCTCCGAGCGATCGCCGAGCTACCAGGCACGGCGCCGGGGCCGTTTTCTTTGCGTTGCACGGATTTATTGCGTTGCACGGAGGTTCCCGGGCTTCATAGCATTGTGGCCCTCATGGGCAGGGGGACGAGCCCCGTCCGCGGCCGGACCGGCCCTGTCCGCTGATGGACGAGCCCCTCCGCGGCCGTGAGTCAGCGGATCGGAGATCCCCAGGCATGACTTCTCACCTCCACGCGCTCTGCTTCGACGCGAACGACCCCGTCGGTCTCGCGCGCTTCTGGGCCGGCGTCCTGGACTGGGAGACGGTCGACGACCCCTACGACGGCATCGCGCTCGCACCGAACGACGACACCGGGTTCCGGCTCCGTTTCCTGCCGAGCCAGGAGAAGAAGACCGTCGCGAACCAGATGCACTTCGACCTGACCAGCAAGTCCCTCGACGACCAGCGCAGGGTCGTGGCAAGGGTGCTCGAACTCGGCGGCCGTCACATCGACATCGGCCAGCTCCCGGACGAGGAGCATGTGGTCCTCGCCGACCCCGAGGGCAACGAGTTCTGCGTGATCGAGCCGGGCAACAACTTCCTCGCGGACTGCGGATTCATCGGAGCGCTCGCGAGCGACGGCTCGCAGGAGGTCGGGTACTTCTGGAGCCGGGCGCTGGGCTGGCCGCTGGTCTGGGACCAGGACGAGGAGACCGCGATCCGCTCACCGCACGGCGGTCCGAAGGTCACGTGGGGCGGCCCGCCGCTGGCCCCGAAGGCCGGGAAGTACCGGCTGCACTTCGACCTCGCCCCGCCCTCCGACGGCGATCAGCAGGCGGAGGTCGACCGTCTCGTCTCCCTCGGCGCGACGCGGATCGACGTCGGCCAGGGCGAGGCCGACTGGGTGGTGATGGCCGACCCCGACGGCCACGAGTTCTGCGTACTGCCGCCGCGCTGACGCGAACGGGCGGAGGCCGACGGGACGGATCCGGGCGAGGCTGAGCAGTCCGGGGCGGGGTGTGACCCAGATGGGCGGCGCTGAGCAGTCCGGGCGGGGCGTGACCCCCATGTGCGGCGCTGAGCAGTCCGGGCGGGGCGTGACCCCCATGTGCGGCACGTGACCGCGCCGGGCGGGGTCTCCCCGATCCGAGTGGGGGCCTCCCGATCCAGCGAGGCCTCCCGCGATCCAGGCAGGGGCCCGACACCCCCGTCCACCCGTCCACCCGTCCACCCGTCCACCCGTCCACCCGTCCGACCTTGCCCCTCGCACCCCCGCCGCCGCCGGAGACTCCCGGCCCCGGACCGGCCCCCAGCCCCCGGCTCACCGCCAATACCCCTCACCGAACTCGCAGTTGCCGACAAGTGACAGGGATGCGAACGGCCGAGAGGGGTACCCGGTGTGCATCGGGAAGGAGGCACACATGCCGCTCACGTTCCGCAAGAGTTTCCGCATCCTGCCGGGTGTGCGACTGAACATCAACAAGCGTTCGTGGTCCATCACCACCGGTGGCCACAACGGCCCCCGGCACACCCACAGCAGCACGGGACGCCGCACGACCTCGATGGACCTGCCCGGCCCCTTCGGCTGGCGCCGCACGCGTAAGGCCAGGCGCCACTGAGTCTCACCGGCGGCCCGCCCACCGCCGACGACGGCGCCCTCCCGCACGGCTGACGCCTCGTCACCTGAACGGGCCCTCGCCACAACTCCAACGGACCCCCCAAGAGGTGCCATCTCATATCTGAGATAACCTCGACCCCATGGCAGACGACTACCTCGAACGCATCGGCAAGCTCATCCGTGACGCAAGGCAGCACCGCGGCTGGACACAGTCCCAGTTGGCGGAGGCGCTCGGCACGAGTCAGAGCGCGGTCAATCGAATCGAGCGCGGTAATCAAAACATCAGCCTTGAGATGATCGCCCGAATCGGTGAAGCCCTGGACAGTGAGATCGTCTCGCTGGGATACGCGGGGCCGATGCATCTGCGAGTGGTCGGCGGGCGTCGACTGTCCGGCTCGATCGACGTGAAGACCAGCAAGAACGCCTGTGTCGCGCTGCTGTGCGCCACCTTGTTGAACAAGGGGCGCACAGTGCTGCGCCGGGTGGCCCGCATCGAGGAGGTGTACCGCCTTCTGGAGGTGCTCGGCTCCATCGGCGTACGCACCCGGTGGATCAACGGCGGTGTCGACCTGGAGATCGTGCCGCCGGCCGAACTGAACCTCGACGCGATCGACGCGGAGGCGGCCCGCCGCACCCGCTCGATCATCATGTTCCTCGGTCCGCTGCTGCACCGCATGGACCACTTCAAGCTGCCGTACGCGGGCGGTTGCGACCTCGGGACGCGGACCATCGAGCCGCACATGATCGCGCTGCGCCGCTTCGGCCTCGACATCACGGCCACCGAGGGGCTCTACCACGCCGAGGTGGACCGGTCCGTCACCCCCGGCCGGCCGATCGTGCTGACCGAGCGCGGCGACACGGTGACCGAGAACGCGCTGCTCGCCGCCGCCCGCCACGACGGCGTCACCGTCATCCGCAACGCCTCCTCCAACTACATGGTCCAGGACCTCTGTTTCTTCCTGGAGGCGCTCGGTGTACGGGTGGAGGGCATCGGCACCACCACGCTCACCGTGCACGGGGTGCCGCACCTCGACGTGGACGTCGACTACTCGCCCTCCGAGGACCCGGTCGAGGCGATGAGCCTGCTGGCAGCCGCGGTCGTCACCGAGTCCGAACTGACCGTGCGCCGGGTGCCGATCGAGTTCCTGGAGATCGAGCTGGCGGTCCTGGAGGAGATGGGCCTCGACCACGACCGCTCACCGGAGTACTTCGCCGACAACGGCCGTACGCGCCTGGTGGACCTCACCGTCCGCCCCTCGAAGCTCCAGGCGCCGATCGACAAGATCCACCCCATGCCGTTCCCCGGCCTGAACATCGACAACGTCCCGTTCTTCGCGGCCATCGCCGCCGCCGCGCAGGGCCAGACCCTCATCCACGACTGGGTCTACGACAACCGCGCGATCTACCTGACCGACCTCAACCGCCTCGGCGGACGCCTCCAGTTGCTGGACCCCCACCGTGTCCTGGTCGAGGGCCCCACCCGCTGGCGCGCCGCCGAGATGATGTGCCCGCCCGCCCTCCGCCCCGCCGTCGTCGTCCTCCTGGCGATGATGGCCGCCGACGGCACGTCCGTCCTCCGCAACGTCTACGTCATCAACCGCGGCTACGAGGACCTCGCGGAACGCCTGAACACGGTGGGGGCGCAGATCGAGATCTTCCGGGACATCTGACGAGCGTCCCCGCCCGGGTGGGCTGTCGCTCGGGACACGGCACGGCCGCTGCGGACATCCGCGGCGGCCCTGGGTCGGAAGCGGGGATCAGCACTCACCGCGCCAGGTGGCCTGCTTGGTGGGATGGGGCCGGCGTGGCACAGCCGGGGTACCTCCAGTCGGCGCGGCGCGCGGCGCGTCGTGCGCGAGGGAGGCCCCTGCACGCGGTGACGTACCCGGTGCCCCGGTTGACTGCCTGTACGCCCTCAAGTCCGGCCGCCATGCGGCGACAACCTCCCGGCCCGGCGCCGCCACCGGGCTGGGCCGCTAGGGCCGCAGGGCCGCTAGTGTCCCGCGCCGGAAGTTCCTAGGTAGTTCCGGCTGGGGCTCGAAGGGCCAACACGCGCGGTCGGCGTCCAGCCCCTTGGCCGCCAGGGGCTGGACGGATCTACCGACGAATTACTGGCGCAGGTCACTAGGGTGCCGCAATGAGGTTGCGCGGAGTGTTCATCGCATTTTTCCTGGTCCCGCTGGCGTGGGGGGTGATCACCCTGCTGAGGGCCGGGGCTGCCCACGGCGTCCCGGACTGCCCGGGGCTCCAGTTGGGCGAGGACGGCGAGGACCACCCTGGCCCCATGCGGCAGGGCTATACCTGCGCGCTCGACTACAGCGTCCGCGGCGGCGATTCGACCGCCACAGCCACGTTCGACCAGCTCAAGTACGCCCAGGAGGTGAAGCGCGGCGACCTCCTGGGCCAGGGCCTGCTGTACACGCTGTACGGAACGGCGGGCGCGGCCGCCACCGTGATCGCCACCCGGAAGCGCGCCGACGGACTCTAGTGTCCGCGCCGGAAGTTCCTAGGTAGTTCCGGCTGGGGCTCGAAGGGCCAACACGCGCGGTCGGCGTCCAGCCCCTTGGCCGCCAGTGGCTGGACGGATCTACCGACGAATTAATGGCGCAGGACACTAGGGAGACGTCTCCGTGGAACTCAGGGGTCTCGTCGGCCAGTCGAGGAGACGGGCGCCGATGACCGCGGTCTGGAGGGTGTAGCGGTCCGCGGGGTCGGTCGGGTCGGCGCCGGTGAGGGTGTGGACGCGGGCCAGCCGGTAGGTGAGGGCGCGCACGCTGAGGGAGAGCCGCCGGGCGGTCGAGGCGGCCACGCAACCGGTGTCGAAGTACGCGGTGAGGGTGTCGAGCAGGGGCTGGGCCCCGCCGCGCGCCTGTTCCAGGGGGCCGAGCGTGCTGCTCACCAGGTCGACGAGTGCCTGCCGGTCCCGGGCCAGTACGGGAAAGACCAGCAGGTCGGCGGCGCGCAACAGCGGCTCTTCCAGGCCCATGCGCTGGGCCACGTCCAGGGCGTTGAGTGCCTCCTCGTAGCTGTGGCCGATGCCGACCGGGCCGGGCCGGGAGCGGCCGATGGCGACCTGGGCCCGGCCGGTGGCGGCGTAGGAGCGTTTGGCGAAGTGGGTGAGGACGTCGTCCTGGTCTCCGGGGGCGATGCACACCATCCGGCCGTCCTTGGTGGTGAACAGGATGCGGCGGTTCTCGAATCGGGCGAAGAGTTCGCTCGCCACCTGCCGGGGTACGGGGTCGGTCTCGTCGTACTTCTCCGGCCCCTCGGCGACGGCGACCGCGTGCGCGCGGGACAGCCGCAGCCCGAACCGTTCGGAGCGGGCCGCGAGCTGACCCGGGGCGCCGCGGCCGTGGAGGAGGTCGTCGATGAACTCCCGGCGGGCGGCCTCCTCCTTGCGGACCACGAGCCGCTGGGCGCGCTCGTAGCCGTCGGCGAAGGCGTCCACGGCCTGTTCGATGACGGCGAGCACACTGTCCGGGTCGGCGGCCCGCGGCCAGTTGTCCCGGCCGGCCACGAGGTGCGCCCTGACCAGTGACCGCCAGCCGTGCCCGGCTTCCGCCGCCCGTGCGCCGAGCGCACGCCGCGACTCGATCTCGTCGCGCGTCAGACGACGGCCGGTGGGTGCGGCGTCCGCGAGGACCTGTTCGAAACCGTCGAGGAAGTCCTCGCCCGGGTGCCCGCCGACCGCGCTCTCACCGGCCGCGCTCTCACCGGCCGCGCTCTCACCGGCCGCGCTCCGAACGCCCGCGCTCCGGCCGGCTGCGCTACGGACGGCCGCGTTCCGAACGCCCGCGCTCTCGCCGGCTGCGCTACGGACGCCCTCGCTCTCACCGTTCGCGCTTCGTCCGTTCGCGCTTCTGCCGTTCGCGCTTCTGCCGTTCACGTGCTGACCGTTCATCTGCTGACCGTTCATCTGCTGACCGTTCATGTCCTCCCCGTTCGGTTCGAGGGCGATCGGGTTCTGGTGGCCGGGGCGCAGCGCGGGGTGGCCGGGGTAGCCCGACGCCGTGTCGCCCCCGAGTCGGGCGCGCCCCTGCACGGCCTCCTCAGACGTTCGCGTGCACGGCCTCGGTGGTGGGCTCGGGGTTCAGGTCGGGCCGCGCCGCCGGTGTCTGTGGGGGCGCGGCCGACGCGCGGCGGGTGAGTCGGGTGGCGAGGGGTTCGGTCCAGCGGGCGGTGAGGGGGCCGAGGACGACCAGGATGAGGACGTACGCCGTCGCGAGAGGGCCGACGCGAGGCTCGACGCCGACGGCGAGGCCCGCGATGACGATGGAGAACTCGCCCCGGGCGACCAGCGTTCCGCCCGCCCGCCAGCGGCCCTTGGCGGAGATCCCGGCCCGCCGGGCCGCCCAGTAGCCGGTGGCGATCTTCGTGACGGTGGTGACGGCGGCCAGCGCGAGGGCCGGGAGGAGGACGGGCGGGATGTCGGCGGGGTCGGTGTGCAGGCCGAAGAAGACGAAGAACACCGCGGCGAACAGGTCCCGCAGCGGGCTGAGGATGCTGCTGGCACCCTCAGCGACCTCACCGGACAGTGCGATGCCGACCAGGAACGCGCCCACGGCGGCCGAGACCTGGAGGTGCTGGGCGACCCCGGCGACGACGAGGGTGAGGCCGAGGACGACCAGGAGGAGCATCTCGGCGTTGTCGGAGGAGACGGCACGGCTGATCAGCCGGCCGTGGCGCAGGGCGACATAGAGGACGGCACCCACCGTGCCCAGGGCGATCAGGAGGGTGAGGGCGCCGCCCGCCAGGCTCACCCCGGCGAGGAGGGCGGTGAGGATCGGCAGGTAGACGGCCATGGAGAGGTCTTCGAGGACCAGGACGCCCAGCACGACCGGGGTCTCGCGGTTGCCGAGGCGGCGCAGGTCGCCGAGGACCTTGGCGATGACGCCGGAGGAGGAGATCCAGGTGACGCCGGCGAGGGCGACGGCGGCGACCGGGCCCCAGCCGAGCAGCAGCGCCATCGCGGCGCCGGGGGCGGCGTTGAGGACGAAGTCGACCGCGCCGGAGGGGTACTGGGTCTTGAGGTTGGTGACGAGTTCGGAGGCGCTGTATTCCAGGCCGAGCAGGAGCAGCAGGAGTATGACGCCGATCTCGGCGCCGGTGGCGACGAACTCCTCACTGGCCTGCAGGGGAAGTATGCCGCCCTGGCCGAAGGCGAGCCCGGCGAGCAGATAGAGGGGTATGGGTGAGAAGCCCACCCGTCCGGCGAGGCGGCCCAGCAGACCCAGGGCGAGAATGATCGCCCCGAGCTCGATGAGCATGGCTGTGGTGTTGTGCACGGGCGTCTGTCCTCCGTTGACGAGTGCGGTGACGGCGTCTGTGCCTGGTGCGGGTTCGAGTGCGAGTGCGAGTGCGAGTGCGAGTGCGAGTGCGGGTGCGGCTACGCCGGTCGCGGGCGGTCACGACCGCGACTGCGGGACGGCGGGGCCCGGCACACCGGTCGGGCGGGGCCTTCGGTGTCGTACGAGCGCGCGGGTTCACCCGCAGGGCCCGGTCGCCTACATGACGGAGCGTCGACTGCCCGAGGGCATCGGGCAGTCGACGAACTCTGCTACGGCCGCGAGGGCGTCAGCGCGCGGGGCGGTCGCTCGGGTCCGCGGCGCGGCCGGTATCGGGTACGGCGTCGCGAGCGGCGTTCACGACGCGCACGCGGACTACTCGACCCATGTCACGCCCCCCAACACGCCGTCGGCCGCATCACCGACCACCACTCGAACGAATGAGCAAATAAGCGCTCACCAGAGCGTCAGCGCTTGGTAAAGGATTCTAGCGCAATCCGAAAAGGTGAAATCACACAATAGGTAAAGCGCTACCCATTTCCCTTTACCTCGGGCTCATCCTGTCACTCGCCGATCTCGACCTTGCCGTTGCCGTTGCCGTGGCCGTGGCCGTTGCCCTTGCCGTTGCCGTTGCCGTTGCCGTTGCCGTTGCCGTTGCCACTGTGGCGCTCGGACCGCTCCCCCGACCGCTCCCCCGCCGTCGCACCACCGCCACCGCCCCGCGAGAGTCCCTTCAGGAGTTCCGCGAGGTCGACGCCCGTGGTGGAGCCGAGGAGTTCGATCCCCTGGGCGACGTTGTCGGCGACCGCGCGCGGGATGCGGGCGGCGCCGTCGGTCGAGATGACGGTCATCTTCTCCACCGCGGACAGCGGTTCGGACGCCTTGGCGACGACCTGGGGCAACACCTCGACGAGCATCTGCAGGACCGCCGCGTCGCCGTACCGCCCGAAGGCGTCGGCCTTCTGCCTCATCGCCTCGGCCTCGGCCGCGCCCTTCGCGCCGATCGCCGCCGCCTCCGCCTCGCCCTCCAGCCGCACCGCCTCGGCGATCGCCGCCCGCCGCGCCCGCTCCGACTCGCCCTGCCTGAGCCCCTCGACGGCCTCGGCCTCCGCCAGCGCGGTACGCCGCTGCTTCTCGCCCTCACCGGTCAGCCTCGCCCGCTCGGCCTCCGCCTGGGCACCCGCGATCTCGGCCAGCCGCTCGGCCTCGGCCTGCTTCACCCGGGCCACCCGCCGGGCCTCGGCCTCCTGTTCGGCCGCGTAACGCTGGGCGTCGGCGGGCTTGCGGACCTCGGTGTCCAGCTGCCGGTCCTTCAACGCCGCCTGCCGCTCCGCGACCTTCTCGTGTTCGGCGAGGATGTCCTGCTGACGGGCCGCCTCGGCGAGCGGGCCGGCCGCGTTCGCCTGGGCGGCGGCCGAATCCGTCTCGGCCTTGATCTCGGCCTGCTTGAGGGCGAAGGTCCGCTGGGCGACCGCGATCTCCTCCTCCGCCTTCAGCCGGGCCTGCTCGGCGGCGCGCCGGGCCACTGCCTCGGCGATGTCGGCCTCCTGCTTGGCGCGCGCGGCCTCCGGTCGGCCGAGGTCCTCCAGATAGGAGCCCTCGGTGGTGATGTCCTGGATCTGGAAGGCGTCCAGCACGAGGCCCTGCCCCGACAGGCTGGCCTCGGCCTCCTCGGCGACCTGACCGGCGAACGCCGCCCGGTCACGGATGACGTCCTCCACGGACATCCGGCCGACGATGGCCCGCAGCGCGCCCGACAGCACCTCCTGGGTGAAGCCGACGATGCCGTCCTGCTGCATCAGGAACCGCTGGGCGGCGGCCCGGATCGAGTCCTCGGTTCCGCCGACCTTGACGATGGCCACGCCTTCGAGGTTCGCCTTGATCCCGCGCAGGGTGACCGCACCGCGCACCGCCACCGGGATGTGACGTGACGACAGGTCCAGGGTGAACCGCTGCTGCACGAACGGCACGACGAACACCCCGCCGCCGACCACGACCTTCTGGCCGCTGTTGTCGGTGAACACCCGCCCGGTGTCCGGATCGGTGGCCTGCTTGCCACGCCGGCCGGTGACGATGAACGCCTCACTGGGACCGGCCACCTTGTAGCGGGTGACCACGACGAGAGCCAGCAGCACCAGGAGTACGACGACTCCCAGCACCGCGAGAACGACAGGACTCATGACAAATGCCCCCGAATCGCCTACGCGAAGAGAAGAGAGGAACGGAGAGGAACGGAGAGGAACGGAGAGGAACGGAACGGAAGAGGAGAGAGTGGCGGCTCAGCGGTCCACGGGGCGCACGACGACCGACGTGGCCGTAGGAGCCGCCTCCACCCACACCTCGGCGCCCCGGGAGACCGGCACCCCGCTGCGCGCGGCGAACTTCACCGGCTGCCCGGCCAGCCGGAGCAGCACCTCGCCGAACCCGTCGGCCGGAATGGCGGTCACCACATGGCCCGCGGTGCCCACCAGGTCGTCGCCCCGTGGGGCGACGGCCGTCTGATCACGCATCAGGGCCTGGCCGAAGCGGTACGTCAGCCAGGCCGCGCCGACCCCCAGGGCCGCACCGCATCCGGTGGCGACCACCGGGCCGACGTCGAGCAGTTCGGTCGCGAGGACCCCGCCGAAGCCGGTCGCCGCCAGGAATCCGGCGACGACCGGCAACGACAGCCACCCGTCCAGGGCGCCGTCCAGAACACCGTCGAACGCGCCGTCGAGCACCCCGTCGAAGACCAGCGACAGGGCGAGCAGCGCGACCCCCGTGATGCCGAGTCCGAAGAACCAGGCCATACGCGCCGTCCCCCTCTCACCCCGCCGCCGGTCTCCGGCTTGACGAGATCCTCACACGGGTAGGGGGGCCGGTTCATTGCCGTGTTCCGGCAACGTTCCCGTGCCTTTCCTTCCTGCTTCCCGGTTCAGGCCGCGGCGTGCCGTACGACCTCCGCGACCTCGTAGCCCGCCTCGACGACCGCCGCGCGGACGGCCGCGTCGTCGACCGCCTCCCCGCGCACGGTCACCAGGCCGGCCCGTACGTCGACATCGACCTCGGTGACGCCGGGCACCGCGACGACCTCCTCGGTGACGCTCGCGGCGCAGTGGCCGCAGCTCATGCCGGACACGGTGAAGTACTTCTCGGCCATGGGGTCGCTCCTGTCCTCGGTCGGCCCGGTGACTGTGCCGTAGGGGCTCACGAACCGCTTGGCACGAGGTACGGCGGACGGCCCCACCACGTTCAGTCAAGCCCCGGCAGGTGCCCCGTTCGAATTCGAGGTCGATATATAGAGGGCAAGGTCACAGCCGTGCCCCCTGCTGCTCCTTTGGGCCTCTGGCCTAGCATCCGAGCATGACAGTCCTGCCTGACGACGGGCTTGAGCTGGCCGCCGAGTTCCCTGACGCAACCCACGAGCAGTGGCACCGCCTCGTTTCGGGCGTGCTGCGCAAGTCGGGCAAGGACGTCGAGGGCGCTCAGGCCGAGGAAGCCCTGTCCACCGCGCTGGAGGACGGGCTGCGCACCCGTCCTCTGTACACCGCGCACGACACCGCGCCCCCTCCGGGATTCCCCGGCTTCGCGCCCTTCGTACGAGGAGGCCGGGCCGCGGGCAACACCGTCGGCGGCTGGGACGTACGCCAGCGGCACACGGCGGCGGACGGCGACGCGGTGCTCGCCGACCTGGAGAACGGCGTCACCTCTCTGTGGCTGGTGCTCGGCGGGGCCGGGCTCCCGGTGGCCTCGCTCGGCCGGGTCCTCGACGGTGTCCTCCTCGATCTCGCACCGGTCGTCCTGGACGCGGGCGCCGAGGTCGAGCCCGCCGCACGGGAGTTGCTGCGGCTGTACGCCGAGCGGGGCGTCGCCAAGGAGGCGGCGCGCGGCAACCTGGGCGCGGATCCCCTCGGCCACGAGGCCCGCACCGGACAGACGTACGACTTCGCCCCCGTGGCCGGGCTCGCCCGGCTGTGCGCCGAGGACTACCCGGGGCTGCGGGCCCTGACCGTGGACGCCCTGCCGTACCACGAGGCCGGTGGCTCGGCCGCACAGGAGCTGGGTGCCTCGCTCGCGACCGGTGTCGCGTATCTGCGGGAGCTGACCGAGGCCGGGCTGAGCGTGGAACAGGCCTGTGCGCAACTGGAGTTCCGGTACGCGGCGACCGCCGACCAGTTCCTGACGATCGCCAAGCTGCGGGCGGCGCGCCGGCTCTGGGCCCGGGTGGCCGAGGTGTGCGGGGTGCCCGCAGCCGGGGCGCAGACACAGCACGTGGTGACCTCGCCCGTGATGATGACGCGCCGCGACCCGTGGGTGAACATGCTGCGCACGACCATCGCCACGCTGGCCGCGGGTGCGGGCGGCGCCGACTCCGTCACCGTGCTGCCCTTCGACCACACGCTCGGGTTGCCGGACGCGTTCGCCCGGCGCATCGCCCGCAACACCTCCACGATCCTCATCGAGGAGTCCCACCTCTCCCGGGTGATCGACCCGGCGGGCGGCTCCTGGTACGTGGAACGCCTCACGGACGAACTCGCCCACGCGGGCTGGGAGTTCTTCCAGGGAATCGAGGGGCTGGGCGGCCAGTCGGCCGCGCTGCGTTCGGGCCGCCTCGGACAGGACCTCGCCGACACCTGGGCGGCCCGCGCCGGCAAGCTCGCCAAGCGCCGCGAACCGGTCACCGGCGTCAGCGAGTTCCCGCACCTGGCCGAGAAGCCGGTCGTCCGCGAGCCC
>NZ_LRTR01000104.1 GCF_001550375.1 Streptomyces europaeiscabiei
AGGCGTACGAGGCGCTGCGCGCCCGCTCGGACGCGCACCTCGCCGCGACGGGCTCCCGGCCCCGCCTCTACCTGGCCGCCCTCGGCCCCGCCGCCGCCCACACCGCCCGGACGACCTTCGCCGCCAACCTCTTCCAGGCGGGCGGCATCGAGCCCGTCACCGACGGCACGTTCGAGGAGAGCGGCGCCACCGTGGTGTGCGTGTGCTCCAGCGACGCCCTGTACGAGGAGCGGGCCGCGACCGTGGCGGCGGAGCTGAAGGCCGCCGGCGCCGCGCACGTGTTCCTCGCCGGCCGCCCCGGGCAGTACACCGATGTCGACGCGTACGTCTTCGCGGGCTGCGACGCCGTGGCCGTGCTGTCCGCGACCCTCGACCGCATGGGAGTGTCCTGATGACCGTCCCCTCCGTCCCCGACTTCTCCGGGATCGAGCTGGGTTCCCCGGCCGTCGACGGCGGCGCCGACGACTGGCGTACGGCGGTGAAGAACGCGGCGGGTGGTGACGACCTGCTGTGGGAGACCCCGGAGGGCATCCCGGTCAAGCCGCTGTACACCGGGCAGGACCTGGAGGGCCTGGACTTCCTGGGCACCTACCCGGGCATGGCGCCGTATCTGCGCGGCCCGTACCCGACGATGTACGTCAACCAGCCCTGGACGATCCGGCAGTACGCGGGCTTCTCCACGGCGGAGGAGTCGAACGCCTTCTACCGGCGCAACCTGGCGGCCGGTCAGAAGGGCCTGTCCGTCGCCTTCGACCTGCCCACCCATCGGGGCTACGACAGCGACCACCCGCGCGTGACGGGCGACGTCGGCATGGCGGGCGTGGCGATCGACTCGATCCTCGACATGCGACAGCTCTTCGACGGCATCCCGCTGGACCGGATGACCGTGTCGATGACGATGAACGGCGCCGTGCTGCCCGTGCTCGCGCTCTACATCGTGGCGGCCGAGGAGCAGGGTGTACCGGCGGAGAAACTGGCGGGGACCATCCAGAACGACATCCTCAAGGAGTTCATGGTCCGCAACACCTACATCTACCCGCCGAAGCCGTCGATGCGGATCATCTCCGACATCTTCGCCTACACCTCGCAGCGGATGCCCCGCTACAACTCCATCTCCATCTCCGGCTACCACATCCAGGAGGCGGGCGCGACGGCCGACCTGGAGCTGGCGTACACGCTCGCGGACGGCGTCGAGTACATCCGCGCGGGCCGTGAGGCGGGGCTGGACGTGGACGCGTTCGCGCCCCGGCTGTCGTTCTTCTGGGCGATCGGCATGAACTTCTTCATGGAGGTCGCCAAGCTGCGCGCGGCCCGCCTGCTGTGGGCGAAGCTGGTGCGGCAGTTCGACCCGCAGAACTCCAAGTCCCTCTCCCTGCGCACCCATTCGCAGACCTCGGGCTGGTCGCTGACCGCGCAGGACGTCTTCAACAACGTCACCCGCACCTGCGTGGAGGCCATGGCGGCGACGCAGGGCCACACCCAGTCGCTGCACACCAACGCCCTCGACGAGGCCCTCGCCCTGCCCACCGACTTCTCGGCGCGTATCGCCCGCAACACCCAGCTCCTCATCCAGCAGGAGTCCGGCACGACCCGGGTCATCGACCCCTGGGGCGGCAGCGCCTACGTCGAGAAGCTGACGTACGACCTCGCCCGCCGTGCCTGGCAGCACATCCAGGAGGTCGAGGCGGCCGGCGGCATGGCCAAGGCCATCGACGCGGGCATCCCCAAGCTGCGCATCGAGGAGGCCGCGGCCCGTACCCAGGCCCGGATCGACTCCGGCCGGCAGCCGGTCATCGGCGTCAACAAGTACCGCGTGGAGACCGACGAGCAGATCGACGTCCTCAAGGTCGACAACTCCTCGGTCCGCACCCAGCAGATCGAGAAGCTGCGCCGACTGCGCGCGGACCGCGACGAACAGGCGTGCCAGGCCTCGCTGGACGCGCTCACCCGGGCCGCCGGGGGCGAGGGCAACCTGTTGGAGCTGGCGGTGAACGCGGCCCGCGCCAAGGCCACGGTCGGTGAGATCTCCGACGCCCTGGAGAAGGTGTACGGCCGCCACGCGAGCCAGATCCGTACGATCTCCGGCGTGTACCGCAACGAAGCAGGCGAGTCCCCGAACGTGGAACGCACCCGGAGCCTGGTGGACTCCTTCGCCGAGGCCGAGGGCCGCCGCCCGCGCATCCTGGTCGCCAAGATGGGCCAGGACGGCCACGACCGCGGCCAGAAGGTGATCGCGACCGCCTTCGCCGACCTCGGCTTCGACGTGGACGTCGGCCCGCTGTTCCAGACCCCCGCCGAGGTGGCCCGACAGGCCGTCGAGGCGGACGTGCACATCGTCGGGGTGTCGTCACTGGCCGCCGGTCACCTCACCCTCGTGCCGGCGCTCAAGGAGCAGCTGGCCGAGGAGGGGCGCGAGGACATCATGATCGTGGTCGGCGGGGTGATCCCGCCGCAGGACGTGCCCACCCTGCTGGAGATGGGCGCCGCGGCCGTGTTCCCGCCCGGGACGGTGATCCCGGACGCGGCGCATGACCTGGTGAAGAGGCTGTCGGACGACCTCGGGCACGACCTGTGATCGATGTCGACGCCTACGCCAAGGGTGTACTCGACGGGAAGCGGGCGGTCGTCGCCCGTGCCATCACCCTCGTCGAGTCCACCCGGCCCCAACACCGCGCCCTGGCACAGGAGTTGCTGACCACTCTGCTGCCGCACAGCGGCCGGGCGCGGCGCATCGGGGTCAGCGGGGTGCCGGGTGTCGGCAAGTCGACGTTCATCGACGCGTTCGGCACGATGCTGACCTCGCTCGGGCACCGCGTGGCGGTCCTGGCGGTGGACCCGTCGTCGAGCCGCACGGGCGGCTCGATCCTCGGCGACAAGACCCGGATGGAGCGCCTGGCCGTCGATCCGGCGGCCTTCGTAC
This sequence comes from Streptomyces europaeiscabiei, assembly GCF_001550375.1. Taxonomy (GTDB): domain Bacteria; phylum Actinomycetota; class Actinomycetes; order Streptomycetales; family Streptomycetaceae; genus Streptomyces; species Streptomyces europaeiscabiei. The sequence goes on from NZ_LRTR01000104.1 coordinate 2,921, forward strand.
GGCCCTCCCCCACGGCCGGCACGCTCGGCGGGGTCGCCAAGGCCACCCGCGAGTCGATCGTGGTGATGGAGGCGGCCGGCTACGACGTGGTGCTGGTGGAGACCGTCGGTGTCGGCCAGTCCGAGACGGCCGTGGCCGACATGGTCGACTCCTTCCTCCTCCTCACCCTCGCCCGCACCGGCGACCAGCTCCAGGGCATCAAGAAGGGCGTCCTGGAACTGGCCGACGTGCTCGCCGTCAACAAGGCGGACGGCCCGCACGAGCGCGACGCCCGCACGGCGGCCCGTGAGCTGGCGGGCGCCCTGCGACTGATGCACGGCAGGGACGCGGCCTGGACACCGCCGGTGCTGAGCTGCAGCGCCCGCGAGTCGACCGGACTGGACGCCGTCTGGGAGCGCCTGGAGCAGCACCGCACCCTCCTCGACTCCACCGGCCGCCTCGCCGCCAAGCGCCGTGACCAGCAGGTCGACTGGACCTGGTCGATGGTCCGGGACGAACTCCTCGACCGGCTGCGCACCCACCCCGGCGTCCGGTCCCTCGCGCCCGGCCTCGAACAACAGGTCAGGGACGGCGAGCTGACGGCCACGCTGGCCGCGGAGCGCATCCTGGAGGCCTTCGGGGACTCCGTGCGGGCGGAGTAGGCAGGCCGCCCCGGCGGTGGCGGCAACCCGTTGGAATCTGTCGGTAGTGCCCCTGGGCGGCGGTGGGGCGCGTGCCTGGGGACGGGCGCCCCTACCGCGGCGGGGGCGGTCCGGGCGGCTGGGAGTTCGCGTTCGAGGCGCTGGTCACCCAGGTCGCCTGCCGGGGTCCGGACGCGTGGACCTTCATCGGCGTCGGCCCGCCGGGGCACACCGCGTGGGACGTCGTGCACCACATCAAGGGCAGTCCGCCGGTCCCGTTCCTCCACGACTCGTCCCTGGGCCGTGTCCGCTCCCGACCCGCCTGTCGCCGTGTGGTGACCGGCCGGGGGCCGGTCCCCGCGCGGTCTGCTCCGGTTCACCCGGCTGAGCGCCCCAAGTGGTGGCGGAGTGTGATCCGGCTGACGGTGGATCACGTCGGAGCCGGGTCAAGTCAGCTGACGAAGCACCAGCTGCCCGGCTGCGGCGGAAGGACCATCAGATGCGTTCTGCTCGCATGCTTCTCGCTACCGCGGCGGCCACCGCAGTCCTGGCCATCACCGCACCCGGCGCCTACGCCGACGGTGACAAGTGGGACCACGAGGACCATGGCTACAGCAAGGAGCACGACAAGGACAGCAGCCACGACGGACCGCGCGGCGGGATTCACACGGGTGGCGGTGCGCTGACCTCGCTGAACAACGAGGGGGAGTGGAACTCCGAGCGGGCCGCCAAGCCCGGGGCGGGTGGCTACGACAAGGAGGACGAGTCCACGAAGGCCGACCAGGACAAGGAGTCCTGGAAGGGCGACAACGGCAACGAGTCGTGGAAGGGCGAGCAGGACAAGGGCTCCTGGAAGGACGAGCAGGAGGGGTCCTGGAAGGGCGACCACGACCGGCCCCGCGGCGGTGTGCACACCGGTGGCGGTGCCCTCGCCTCGCCGACCGTGACCGCGGGCGGGATGGCCGTCCTCGCGGTGGCCGGTACGGGCCTGTACGCCCTGCGTCGCAGGAAGAGCGCCGGAAGCGTGGTCTGAGCCCATGCCGGGCGCGATACCTGGCGCGATAGCAGAGGCCGCGCCGCCACACCGTGTGTCGTGTGGCGGCCCGGCCTGCGTTCCGGCGCCCCCCGCCCGCCCTCCGCCTGTCCGTCCGTTCAGCTGCCGTACCTGGTGAGGTGGTGTCCGATGGCAGCCCGCCCTTCTCCTCCCGGCACCGATCCGGTGCCCAGTCGGCCCGGCACCCGCGTCAATCTGACCGCGCTGTGCGCCGTGGCCCTGATGATCCTGGCGGTGAGCCTGTTCGGCCGCGAGGACTCCTCGTCCGACGTCTCCCGCACGCCGAACGCCCGGCACGCCCCGCAGGCCGCCCCCGTCCCCGACTCCCCCTTCGAGGACGCCTCCGCCGCCGAACCGCCGGTGGAGCGGCGCCAGCCGGATCCCCGGCACCGGCCGGTCCGCCTGCTCATTCCGAAGCTCCGGGTGAGCGCCCCGTTCGTTCCGCTCTCCGTCGGCCGCTCGGGGCAGCTGGAGGCCCCGCCCGCCGACGACGTGAACCTCGTCGGCTGGCACGCCGAGGGTGCCGCCCCCGGGGAGACGGGCACCTCGATCATCGCCGGGCACGTCGACACGGTGACCTCACCGGCCGTCTTCGCGGGGCTCGGCGAACTGGAGAAGGGGGACGTCTTCCAGGTCGTACGCGCCGACCGCAGCAGGGCGCACTTCGTGGTCGACGCCGTGGAGAGGTTCGAGAAGGACGACTTCCCCGACGAACGGGTGTACGCCGACGCGTCCCGGCCCGAGGTCCGGCTGATCACCTGTGCGGGCGACTACGACCGCGAGGTCATGGACTACACGGAGAACCTGGTGGTCTTCGCGCACCGGACGTGAGGACGTACGGACGTGAATGCGCACCGGACGTGAAGGCATCCAGGGCGTGGGAACGCGGGGATCGGACCGGGGCGCGGCGCACGCACCCGCCGTCCGGACCCCGCGTCGGTTCAGGCCGTGGCCTCCGCCGCCGCCTTGCCCGACTGGCGGCCCGAGAAGAGGCAGCCGCCGAGGAAGGTGCCCTCCAGGGAGCGGTAGCCGTGGACCCCGCCGCCGCCGAAGCCGGCGACCTCGCCGGCCGCGTAGAGGCCGGGGACCGGGTCGCCGGAGGCGTTCAGGACGCGGCCGGAGAGGTCGGTCTGGAGACCGCCGAGGGACTTGCGGGTGAGGATGTTCAGGCGCACGGCGATCAGCGGGTGGGCGCTCGTGTCCATGATCTTGTGGGCGGAGGCCGTGCGGCTGATCGAGTCGCCGGGGTACTTGAGGGCGTTGCGGATGCCCATGACCTGGGCGTCCTTGGAGTACTCGTTGTCGATCTCGCGGTCGCGGGCCTCGATCTGCCGCGTCAGGTCGGCGAGGTCGATCAGGTTCTCCCCCGTCAGCTTGTTCATGCCCCGGACCATTTCGGAGAGGGACGAGGCCACGACGAAGTCCACGCCGTTCTTCTTGAACTTCTCGATCGGCTCCGGGGTCTGCCAGATGCGCGAGAGCAGCATCCAGATGTTCTTCTCGGTGAGGTCCGGGTTCTGCTCGGAGCCGGAGAGCGCGAACTCCTTGGCGATGATCTTCTGCGTGGTCACGAACCAGGAGTAGTCGTAGCCGGTGTCGGTGATCGTCTTCAGGGTGTGGAGGGTGTCGTAGCCCGGGATGTCGGGGGCGCTGAAGCGCTTGCCCGTGGCGGAGAACCACATGGAGGACGGGCCGGGCAGGATGCGGATGCCGTGGCCGGGCCAGATCGGGTCGTAGTTGCGCAGGCCCTCGGTGTAGTGCCACATGCGGTCGGGGTTGACGATCCGGGCGCCCGTCTTCTCGGTGATCGCGAGCATGCGGCCGTCCACGTGCGCGGGCACGCCGGTGATCATGGTCTTGGGCGCGGTGCCGAGGCGGGCGGGCCAGTTCGCCCGGACGAGGGCGTGGTTGGCGCCGATGCCGCCGGAGGTGACGACGACCACCGGGGCCTTCAGTTCGAACTCTCCGACGACGGTGCGGGAGCTGGCCTTGCCGCGCGAGACGCTGCTGGGCTCCAGGACCGCGCCGCGTACACCGGTGACGGCGCCGTTGGTCGTCACCAGGCCGTCGACGCGGTGCCGGAACTTGAAGGTGACGTTCCCGGCCGAGACGGCCGCCCGCACCTTCTTCTCGAAGGGCGCGACCACGGCCGGGCCGGTTCCCCAGGTGACGTGGAAGCGGGGCACCGAGTTGCCGTGCCCGTCCGCGAGGCCGCCGCCGCGCTCGGCCCAGCCGACGATGGGGAACCACTGCACGCCGAGGCCGGCGAGCCAGGACCGCTTCTCGCCGGAGGCGAAGTCCACGTACGCCTCGGCCCACTTGTAGGCCCAGTGGTCCTGACCGGAGGGGTCGCTCACGCCCCGGTCGAAGCCGGCCGTGCCCAGCCAGTCCTGCCAGGCCAGTTCCTGGGAGTCCTTGATGCCCATCAGCCGCTGTTCGGCGGAGTCGACGAGGAACAGTCCGCCGAAGGACCAGAAGGCCTGGCCGCCGATGCTCGCTTCCGGTTCCTGGTCGAGCAGCAGCACCTTGCGGCCGGCCGCGGCGAGTTCGGCGGTGGCGACAAGACCGGCGAGGCCGTGGCCGACGACGATCGCGTCCGCGTCGTTCGACGACCCGGCGGCGAAGGCCGGGGCCGCCTGCGCGGCGAGGGCGGCTCCGGCGAGCACACCACCGGTCGTCGTCAGGACCCGGCGGCGGCTGACCCCGTCCGGGGAGGCGGAGTTCTCCATGGAGATGGGCACGGGCGTGGACCTTCCGGGGGGGGGGAGGGACAGGAAGTACGCGCGGGACGGGGGCTGTTCCTGCGACACCAGCGCTGTTACCGTCGGTAGCCTTCAAGGAAACCAGGTCGTCACAACCATGGGGTAGTGGCCGGGGATCAACACATCCACCACTTCGTTGTGGCCCGGCGACAGCACCGGGGACGGAACGTCACGGGTAGGTACGGGACGGGAGAAGCGCGCATGACGGTCGTCCACGAGCGCGAACCGGTCACCGGTGTCCTGCGGGCCATGGCCGCCGACGTGGACGTGTGCGAGGAGCTGGTCCGCGCGGCACGCGGCCGCTCCCCCGAACTGGCCCGGCTCGGCGAGGCGGAGACCCTCTCCCACGTCAACGCCCTGATCGGGGCCGCCGAGGCGTGGCTCACCACGCTCGGCCGGGTCGAGGAACACGACTTCGCGGCCGCGCTGCTGCTCGGTGCCGACCGCGCGGCCCAGGGAATCCCGATGACCGCCGTGCTGCGCGGCGTCCAGGCCGCCCTCACCCGGGTCGTCGAGATCACCGTCGAGCGCAGCCGCTCGGCCGGCGTGTCCGACACCGCGCTGCTCACCGTCGTCCTGCGGCTGAAGGAGTACGGCGACGCCCTGGAGCGGCATGTCGTCAACGGCTACCGTGCCGCCGAGTCGGGGACCCCGCGCGGGGCGGGCGAGGCCCGCGCGCGGCTGCTGCGGCGGCTGCTGACCGAGAGCGACGACACATCCGCGCCCTCCCGGGCGGAACTGGCGCGGGAGGGCGTACGGACGGACGGCCGGTACCACTGTGTGGTGGCGGATCCCGGCGATGCGGCGCACGCCCGCGCACTGGCCGCCCGGCTCTCGGCGCTGCCCGGCGTGTTCGGGGTGGTGGACGACCGTCCGGTGGGTCTGTGTCCGCGGCTGCCGCGGAACGACGAACTGGCGGAGCTGGGCCGGGACGGCGTGACGCTCGTCGTCGCGTCACCGCTCGCCACGCCGCAGCGGCTCAGGCCGCTGTACCGGCTGTGCGTACGGGGGTTGGAGATCGGGAGCCGGCGGGGACTGCGCGGTGTGCGCGAACTGACCGATCTGGCCGGGGAGATCGCGATGGCGGACCACGCCGTACTGGGTGCGGCACTGAGCGCCCGGTTCCTCGGCGGGCTCGACCCGGCGGACGACTTCCACCGCCAACTCGCGCTCACCGCAATGGCGTTCCTCGACAGCGGCCGGCGTCTGGACCGGACCGCGACGGCGCTGTTCACCCACCCCAACACGGTCCGCTACCGCCTCGGCCGACTGCACCACCTCACCGGCACCTCGCTCACCGACGGCTCCCTCGACGGCCCGTCCGGGACGCTGACGACGCTGCACTGGTGGTGGGCGCTGACAACGTGGCTGGCCACAGGGGCAGAAAGCGCTCCCATCCCGTAAAGCGAACAACAAGAGACCAGCTGACCAAGAACCTTCCCTGAAGTGACCAAGAATCATTCAAGGGTCAGCCATGTTTGATCAACGCTCGTCCATGATTCCGCAACTTGAACGTTTGAGCGTTTAGACCGGACGTACGTTCCTGCCCGTGAATCCAGACGCAACGCCCCACAGAGGCGATGACGCCGAGGCGACCGCCACCAGCGCCGACGCCCCGATATCCCACGTAAAGCCTCGCGGCCGACGCTCGCTCCTGCGCGCCGCACTCGCCGGCACCGCCGTCATCGGCGGCGGCCTCGCCGTCGGCGCCTTCCCGGCCGACGCCGAAACCGTCTCCCGCTCCACCCGCGCCACCCCCAAGCCCTCCGCCGCCACCCGCACGCGGCCGAGCACGGCGGACGAGGCACTGACGGAGCTGTCGAAGGGCAACCGCCGCTGGCGGACCTTCAACCAGCGGCACCCCGACGAGGACGCCGCCCTCCGCAAGACCCTGACGACCGCTCAGCACCCCTTCGCCTTCGTCCTCGGCTGCATCGACTCCCGTGTCCCCCCGGAGCTGGTCTTCGACCAGGGCCTCGGCGACCTGATGACCGCGCGCAGCGCCGGCGAGGTGCTGGACCAGTCGGTGCTCGGCAGCGTCAAGTACGGCGTCCTCGAACTGGGCATCCCGCTGGTCGTGGTGCTCGGTCACCAGTCCTGCGGCGCCGTGAAGGCCGCCGTCGCGGTGGACGAGAGCGGTGAGGAGCTGCCGAGCGGCATCCAGTACATCGCCGACGAGATCGCCCCGGCCATCGACCACAGCGTGACCGGCGACGCCCGGATCGCGGCGACGATCGACGCGAACGTCCGGCTGGTCCGGTCCAAGCTCGCGGCCGATTCCGACCTCGCCGCCAAGCTGAAGGCCGGCGCGGTCGCCATCGTCGGCGCCCGCTACGACCTGACGACGCAGCGCGTGCACCTGCTCAAGTAGCAGGCCCCGGCACGGGGAAGGCGGCTCCGGTGAACCACCCACCACCGGGGCCGCCTTCGTGCTGCCGTGGCCGTCGCCGGGTACGGACCGCGCCCGGCCGCCGGCTCAGCCCTCGACGAGGGTGATGTCCTGCTGCCGCACCGCGTGGAACCTGGGCAGCGGCAGACCGCTGCCCGACAGCTCGGTGACGGTGGCCTCCACCCGGGCCGGACCGGGCCGGTAACGGCCCGGCTCCGCCCTGTCCGTGTTGGTCCAGGTGTGGTCGACGCCGTCGCAGACCGCCGACGACCCGCCGACCCCCTTGCGGACCCTGCTGTCGCCCTGCTGGAGCGAGGACGAGACGAAGACGGGGCCGCCGGCGCCGAGACAGCGGTACGTGCCGGACAGGGTGAGGGTGCCGTCCGGGGCGACGTACCCGGTGCGGTCGATGGTCAGCGTCTCGGACGCCTCGTTGGCGGCACCGGCGGGCGGGGCGGCGGAGAACAGCAGCAGCGCGGCACCGGCGGCGGCGCCGAGAACGCGGGGGACCTGCGAGAAGGCCTGGGACAAGGGCATGGGGTACCTCCTTGGACGGGGCTCCAGAGGTACCGGCCCGGCCGGGGCGCGCCGGTGATCATCACCCCTCCGTCGGCGCGTCGGTTCCGCCGTCCTCACTACGGGCGCGCCCCGCGCGCCAGGGGGCTATGTCCGCGTCCTGTCACAGCACGTCCGGGTGCTGTCACGTCTCACGAAAGCGTGTGGCCACGGGTGCCCCGCGCGGGCATGGTCTGTAGTGCGAGGCGGTGACTCGCCGCCGGCACTCACAAAGACGTGGAGGTGCGCCATGTGTGCTCACCAGCCCCTGTGCCCCCCGATCGACAGCACGGACCGCGACGCCGCGCACATCGTCGTCTTCCACCCCGAGCAGGGCTGGAACCTGCTGTGCAACGGGGCGATCGTCTTCGACGACACCGGTGAACTGCTGCCCGACGGCAGCGTGATCGCCCCGCACCGACCGGTCTTCACCCACCTGGCGACCGCCGCCTGAGACGCTCCTCCCCCACGGCTACGACAGGACCGCGAAGCCGTCGAGTTCCACCAGGGCCCGTTCGTCCCAGAGCCGTACGACGCCCACGACCGCCATCGCGGGATAGTCCCGCCCCGCCAGCCTCCGCCAGACACGGCCGAGGCGAGGAGCCTGGACACGATAGTCGGCGACGTCCTTGGCGTAGACGGTGACTCGGGCGAGGTCGGCCGGTGTGCCGCCGGCGGCCTCCAGCGCGGTCAGCAGATTGCCGAGCGCCCGCTCGAACTGCTCCTCCAGCGTCTCCCCCACCACCTCGCCGTCCGCGTCGAGCGCGGTCTGGCCCGCCAGGAACACGACCCGGGTGCCGGTGGCGACCACGGCGTGCGAGAAGCCGGTGGGCGGCGACAACCCGGCCGGGTTCACGCGCTCGGTGCTCATGCCGGCCGCCCCTCTCCCGCGGAGTCCCGCGCCCCCGCCTCCCGCGCGGATGCCTCCCTCGCGTACAACTCCTTGGCGATGACGGCCCGTTGGATCTCGCTCGCCCCTTCGTAGATGCGCGGTGCCCGCACCTCCCGGTAGAGGTGTTCGAGCAGGTGGCCGCGCTGCAGCGCCCGCGCCCCGTGCAGCTGGACGGCCGCGTCGACGACGTACTGCGCGCTCTCCGTGGCCAACAGCTTCGCCATCGCGGCCCGCCGGGGTACGTCCGGGTCGCCGGAGTCGTACGCCCCGGCCGCCGCGTAGACCATCAGCCGGGCCGCCTCCGTGCGCACCGCCATCTCGGCGACCTGGTGGGCCACCGTCTGCAGGTCCCGCAACGTGCCGCCGAACGCGTCCCGTCGGGCGGTGTGCGTGAGCGTGGCGTCGAGCGCGGCCTGCGCCATGCCGACCGCGAAGGCGCCGACGCTCGGGCGGAAGAGGTTGAGGGTGGCCATGGCGACGCGGAAGCCCCGGTCGGGTACGCCGAGGACGTCGTCGGCCGTGACGGGTACGGCGTCGAAGTCGAGGGCGCCGATGGGGTGCGGGGAGAGCATGTCGAGCGGGGTGCCGGTGAGACCGGTCCGGTCGGCCGGGACCAGGAACGCCGTCACGCCACGAGCGCCCGCGCCGGGGGTGGTGCGGGCGAAGACGGTGTAGAGGTCGGCCTCGGGGGCGTTGGAGATCCAGCACTTCTCGCCGGTCAGGCGCCAGCGGCCGGGGCCGTCGGGTTCCGCCCGCAGGGACAGCGCCGCCGCGTCCGAGCCCGCGCCCGG
>NZ_LRTR01000105.1 GCF_001550375.1 Streptomyces europaeiscabiei
GAGCGCCGCAGGGTCCGCGGAGAACGCCACCGCGCCCGCCGAGACAGCTGACACCGTCGGGAACACCGTCCCCGGGACGGGCCGTGCTCCCGCGACGAACCAGGAGAACCAAGTGACGACCGGAGCCACCGGAGCCACCGTCTGGCTCACGGGTCTGCCGAGTGCCGGCAAGACCACCATCGCCTACGAGCTGGCGGGCCGGCTGCGTGAGGACGGCCACCTCGTGGAGGTCCTCGACGGCGACGAGATCCGCGAGTTCCTCACCGCGGACCTGGGCTTCAGCCGCGCCGACCGCCACACCAACGTGCAGCGCATCGGCTTCCTCGCCGACCTGCTCGCCCGTAACGGCGTCCATGCGCTCGTGCCGGTCATCGCGCCGTACGCCGACAGCCGCGAGGCGGTCCGCAAGCGTCACGCGGCGAGCGGTGCCGCGTACGTCGAGGTGCATGTGGCTACGCCGGTCGAGGTGTGCTCCGAACGCGATGTGAAGGGTCTGTACGCCAAGCAGGCGGCCGGGGAGATCTCCGGGCTGACCGGTGTCGACGACCCCTACGAGGCCCCCGAGACCCCGGATCTGCGCATCGAGTCGCAGGACCAGACGGTCCAGGAGTCCGCGGCGCTGGTCCACGAGCTGCTCACCGAGAGGGGTCTGGCATGACGACGACCGTCGCGGCCGTCCCCGGGGAGACCGGCACCCCGTACACGCTGTCCCACCTGGACGCGCTGGAGTCCGAGGCCGTCCACATCTTCCGTGAGGTGGCGGGTGAGTTCGAGCGGCCGGTGATCCTGTTCTCCGGCGGCAAGGACTCCATCGTCATGCTGCACCTGGCACTGAAGGCCTTCGCCCCGGCGGCCGTCCCCTTCACGCTGCTGCACGTCGACACCGGACACAACTTCCCCGAGGTCCTGGAGTACCGCGACCGCACGGTCGCCGAGCACGGACTGCGACTGCACGTCGCCTCCGTACAGGACTACATCGACCGGGGAGTGCTGAAGGAACGCCCCGACGGCACCCGTAATCCGCTCCAGACCGTGCCGCTGACGGAGAAGATCCAGGCGGAGAAGTTCGACGCCGTCTTCGGCGGCGGACGACGCGACGAGGAGAAGGCACGCGCCAAGGAGCGGGTCTTCTCGCTGCGGGACGAGTTCTCCCAGTGGGACCCACGCCGCCAGCGGCCCGAGCTGTGGAACCTGTACAACGGCCGCCACGCGCCCGGCGAGCACGTCCGCGTGTTCCCGCTGTCCAACTGGACCGAGCTGGACGTCTGGCAGTACATCGCCCGCGAGGGCATCGAACTCCCCCAGATCTACTTCGCGCACGAGCGTGAGGTGTTCCAGCGGGCCGGGATGTGGCTGACCGCCGGCGAGTGGGGCGGCCCCAAGGACGGCGAGACCATCGAGAAGCGGCAGGTGCGGTACCGGACCGTGGGTGACATGTCCTGCACGGGTGCGGTGGACTCGGACGCGGTGACATTGGAGCAGGTCATCGCCGAGATCGCGGCCTCCCGGCTGACCGAGCGGGGTGCGACGCGCGCGGACGACAGGATGTCCGAGGCCGCGATGGAGGACCGTAAGCGCGAGGGGTACTTCTAGGCATGAGTACGACCATGAGTACGCCCATGAGCACGACCAAGCACACGATCACGGCCGAGAAGCCCTCGGCCACCGTCGACACACTGCGCTTCGCGACCGCCGGATCGGTCGACGACGGCAAGTCCACGCTCGTCGGGCGGCTGCTGCACGACTCCAAGTCGGTTCTGACGGACCAGTTGGAGGCGGTGGAGCGGGTGTCCGCGAGCCGTGGGCAGGGGGCACCGGACCTGGCACTGCTGACCGACGGGTTGCGGGCCGAGCGGGAACAGGGCATCACCATCGACGTGGCGTACCGCTACTTCGCCACGGCACGCCGCCGGTTCATCCTCGCCGACACCCCCGGCCATGTGCAGTACACCCGCAACATGGTGACCGGCGCGTCCACCGCCGAGCTGGCGATCGTCCTCGTCGACGCGCGCAACGGGGTGGTCGAGCAGACGCTGCGGCACACGGCCGTGGCGGCGCTGCTGCGCGTCCCGCACGTGGTGCTGGCCGTCAACAAGATGGACCTCGTCGGGTACGAGGAGGAGGAGTTCCGCCGGATCGTCGAGGACTTCACGCGGCACGCCGACGACCTGGGGCTGCCCGCCTTCACCTCGATCCCGGTCTCGGCGCTGGTCGGTGACAACGTCGTCGAGCGGTCCGGACACATGGACTGGTACCGCGGTCCGGCGCTCCTCGAATTCCTGGAGACCGTTCCGGTGGGCGTGCAGGCGGCGGACGCTCCGGCGCGCTTCCCCGTGCAGTACGTGATCCGGCACGACGAAGTCCGGTACTACGCCGGGCAGTTGGTGTCGGGCGCCCTGCGGGTGGGTGACCGGGTGACCGTCCATCCCTCCGGTGGGACGTCCGAGATCACGGGGATCGACGTGCTGGGCGAGGCGACACGTGCCGCGCACGCGCCGCAGTCGATCAGCCTGCGGCTGGCGGACCAGCGGGACGTCTCCCGTGGCGACATGATCACGACGGGCGGGGCGGACGCGCCGACACTGACGCGGGACGTCCGTGCGGCCGTCTGTCACCTGGCGGAACGGCCGCTCCGGGTGGGCGACCGCGTACTGCTCCGGCACACCACCCGCACCGTCAAGGCCATCGTCAAGGACCTCGGCGGCCACCCCGAACTGACCACGAACGACCTGGGCCGGATCGCCCTGCGCACGGCCGAGCCACTGGCCCTGGACGACTACACGGCCGTTCGTCGGACGGGGGCGTTCATCCTGGTCGACCCGGCGGACGGGGCGACTCTGACGGCGGGGATGGTGGACCTGTCCTAGCACCGACGCCGACGCCCGCCGCCATGGCTGCGGGCAATCGTGCCGCCCCAGCCGCACGATTGCCCGCAGTTGAGTAGGACAAGCCGGGCGGCATGCCCGCGGCTAGGACAGGCTCAGTCGGGGTTTCGGGGCGTCCGTACGGCCCGTGTTGGGGCGGCGGCTGCCTGCTCGGTAGGGAGCGGGCCAGCTGACGCCTGGGCCCGAGTAGCCCTGTTCGGCCGCCGCGTGGAGGGTCCAGTGGGGGTCGTAGAGGTGGGGGCGGCCGAGGGCGCACAGGTCCGCGCGGCCCGCCAGGATGAGGGAGTTGACGTCGTCCCAGGAGGAGATGGCGCCGACGGCGATCACCGGCACCCCCGCCTCGTGCCGGATCCGGTCCGCGAACGGCGTCTGGTAGGAGCGCCCGTACGCGGGGTGTTCGTCGGCGACGACCTGCCCGGTCGAGACGTCGATCGCGTCGGCCCCGTGCGCGGCGAAGGCGCGGGCGATCTCGACGGCGTCCTCGGCCGTGGTGCCCCCGTCGGCCCAGTCCGTCGCCGAGATGCGGACGGTCATGGGCCGTTCCTCCGGCCACACCGCCCTTACGGCGTCGAAGACTTCGAGGGGGAAGCGGAGCCGGTGGTCGAGGGAGCCGCCGTATCTGTCGGTGCGGCGGTTCGTCAGCGGTGAGAGGAAGCCGGACAGCAGGTAGCCGTGGGCGCAGTGGAGTTCGAGCAGGTCGAAGCCGCTGCGGGCGGCTCGGCTCGCGGCCGAGGTGAACTGCTCGCGGATGTCGGTGAGTCGGGCGCGGGACAGTTCGCGCGGGGTCTGACTGCCGGCCTTGTACGGCACGGGGGACGCGGCCGCCAGGGCCCAGTTGTCCGCGTCCAGGGGCTCGTCGATGCCCTCCCACATCACCTTGGTCGAGCCCTTGCGGCCGGAGTGGCCCAGCTGGACACCGATGGCCGTGCCCGGCGCCCCCTCGTGCACGAACGTCACCGTGCGGCGCCAGGCGTCGGCCTGCCGGGAGTTCCACAGTCCGGCACAGCCCGGGGTGATGCGCCCCTCGGGGCTCACGCACACCATCTCGGTCATCACGAGCCCGGCGCCCCCGAGGGCGCGGGAGCCCAGATGGACGAGGTGGAAGTCACCGGGGAGACCGTCGGTCGCCGAGTACATGTCCATCGGGGACACGACAACGCGGTTGCGCAGGGTCAGACCGCGCAGCCGGAACGGGGTGAACATCGGGGGCGTGCTGGGTGGGCAGCCGAACTCGCGCTCCACCGCGCCGGTGAAGTGCGGGTCGCGGAGGCGGAGGTTGTCGTGGGTGACGCGGCGGCTTCGGGTGAGAAGGTTGAAGGCGAACTGCCGTGAGGGCTGGGCGAGATGGAGCCCAATGTTCTCGAACCACTCCAGACTGGCCCGCGCCGCACGCTGGGTCGAGGCGACGACAGGGCGCCGTTCCTCCTCGTACGCCGCCAACGCCCTTGCCTGGTCGTGGTGTTCCTCCAGACAGGCGGTCAGCGCCAGCGCGTCCTCCACGGCCAGCTTCGTACCGGAGCCGATGGAGAAGTGCGCGGTGTGCGCGGCGTCGCCGAGCAGCACCAGATTGCCGTGCGACCAGCGCTCGTTGACGACTGTGCGGAAGGTCGTCCAGGTGGAGTTGTTGGAGCGCAGGGGCCGGCCGCCGAGCGCGTCCGCGAAGAGTTTCGCGCACCGCTCGACCGACTCCCGCTCGTCCGCCCGGTCCAGCCCGGCGGCCCGCCACACCTCCTCGCGCATCTCCACGATGACGGTGGACGCGTCCGGCGAGAACGGGTAGCCGTGCAGTTGCATCACGCCGTGCTCGGTCTCGGCGATCTCGAAGCGGAACGACTCGAAGGCGAAGTCGGCGGCGAGCCAGATGTAGCGGCAGCGGTGCGTCTCCACGGCCGGCCGGAACACCTCCGCGTACGCCTCGCGCGTCGCGCTGTGCACGCCGTCCGCCGCGATGACCAGGTCGTACGTCTCGCAGAGCCAGGCGGGGTACGGGGCCTCCGTGCCGAAGCGGAGTTCGACTCCGAGGGCGCGGCAGCGGTCGTGCAGGATCTGCAGGAGGCGGCGGCGGCCCAGTGCCGCGAAGCCGTGTCCTCCGGAGGTGTGGCGGGTGGTTCGGTGGACGATGTCGATGTCGTCCCAGCGGGTGAAGTGTGCTTGCAGGGCTTCGTAAACGACCGGGTCGGCGTGTTCTATGCCGCCCAGGGTCTCGTCGGAGAGGACCACTCCGAAGCCGAAGGTGTCGTCGGGGGCGTTGCGTTCCCAGACGGTTATGTCGCGGGTGGGGTCGAGGCGTTTGAGGAGGGCGGCGGCGTAGAGGCCGCCGGGGCCGCCGCCGATGATCGCGATGCGCTGGGGGTGGTTCTTCTCGGTGGGCGGCTGCGGGTTGTGCGTGGCTGGTCGCGCCCCGCGGCGGAGCCGCGTATCGACACTGCCCCGCGCCCCTGACTCTGCTGCCCCTGGGCTTGGCATGACAGGTGAGTCCGGCATCAGCGGCCCTGCCACTTCGGAGGGCGCTTCTCCGTGAACGCCGCGTGGAACTCGGCGTAGTCCTCGCCGTTCATCAGCAGGGCCTGGGTCGCGGCGTCCAGCTCCACGGCGGCCGCCAGGGGCATGTCCAGCTCCGCTGTCAGCAGGGCCTTCGTCTGGGCGTACGCCAGGGCCGGCCCCTCGGCCAGGTGGCGGGCCAGGGTCTGCGCGGCCTCGTCGGCGCCGCCCTCGTCCGTGAGCCGGCTGATGAGACCGATGCGTTCGGCCTCGGGGGCGCGGACGGGTTCGCCGAGCATCAGAAGACGGGTGGCGTGGCCGAGGCCGACGACGCGGGGCAGGAGGTAGGCGGCGCCCATGTCGCCGCCGGAGAGGCCGACGCGGGTGAAGAGGAAGGAGAAGCGGGCGGTGGGGTCCGCCACACGGAAGTCGGCGGCCAGGGCGAGGACCGCGCCGGCGCCCGCGGCGACGCCGTGCACGGCGGCGATCACCGGGAAGGGGCACTCGCGTACGGCCCGTACGACCTGCCCGGTCATCCGGTTGAAGTCGAGCAGCTGGGCGGTGTCCATGGCGAGGGTGGCGCCGATGATCTCGTCGACGTCGCCGCCCGAGCAGAAACCGCGGCCGTCGCCGGCCAGTACCAGGGCCCGTACGGACTTCTCCCGGGAGAGTTCGGCGAGCAGGTCGCGCAGGTCGGCGTAGGCGCCGAAGGTGAGGGCGTTGAGCTTCTCGGGGCGGGCGAGGGTGACGGTGGCGACACCGTCGGTGATCTCGCACCGCAGATGCCGCCAGTCGGAGGTGCGGGCGGCGGAGCCGGTGAAGGGACTCATGACGGGGCGGCCTCCTCGGGGGCTGCCGCAGCGCTGCGGCCACTTTCCCACCCACGAAGTTATCACCGATATATGACTTCCGTCACGAGTGCGCGATAGACCGACCGGCGTATCGTCACCGCCCGTACCGCCCCCTTCGGCGGCCGTACGGGCCGTCCGTGACTCGGTCACGGACGTTCGACAAGCCCGTAACGACGGGCTCGACCGGGCGAGGCGGAGCGTTGCTACGGGTAGACCGGCTGGCAACGGGGCCGAAGGTCCCCCGCGGCGCCCGCCGAGCGGTTTCGCCGGTTCGCGCCGTACCATTCATCACGTTGAAAGCAGGACGACCCATGACCTGCTCCATGAACGGATCAGCCGCCTTGCAAGAACCCTCCGCCCCCTCCTCCTGGCGCGTCGCGCTGCCGCACACCGCCGCGGCCGTGCCCATGGCCCGCGCACTGGTGCGTACGGCGCTGACCGAGCTGGAGCACGGGGCGGACTGCGACACGGCGGAGCTGCTCACGGCGGAACTGGTCGCGAACGCGATCGAGCACGCGGCCGGGGACGGGCCCATAGAGCTGGTCGTGGAGCTGGTGCCGACCGGCTGCAAGGTGGAGGTCCACGACCCGGATCCGGCGCCCCCGGGCGATCTCACCACCCCGGGTCACATCGACCCCGACCCCTGGCAGGAGCACGGCCGCGGCCTCCTCCTGATCCGCGCCCTCAGCTCCGCCTGCGGCCACCGCCCCACGGACTCCGGCAAGGCGGTGTGGTTCCGGCTCCCGACGGTCCCGACACAGCGCCGCCACGCGTAGGCGCCCCCGAGGGGCACGGAGAACCGCGCGATCGACCACGATCGACCACGAACAACCCGCACGCGCCGACGCACCCCACCCGCCGCGCCCTCACCCGCACATCACGCCAGCGTCGCCACGAGAACCGCCTTGATCGTGTGCAACCGGTTCTCCGCCTCGTCGAAGACGACCGAGTGCGACGACTCGAACACCTCGTCCGTCACCTCCAGCGAGTCCAGCCCGTGCAGCTCGTGGATCTCGCGGCCGACCTTCGTACCGAGGTCGTGGAAGGCCGGGAGACAGTGGAGGAACTTGACGTCGGGGTTGCCGGTGGCGCGCAGGACGTCCATGGTCACGGCGTACGGGCAGAGTGCCCCTATGCGCTCGTCCCAGACCTCCTTGGGCTCTCCCATGGACACCCAGACGTCGGTGGCGATGAAGTCGGCGCCCTCGACCCCCTCGTGGACGTGCTCGGTGAGCGTGATCCGCGCCCCGCTGATCTCCGCGAGCTTGCGCGCGTGGTCGACGATCTCCTCCGCCGGCCAGTAGGCCCGCGGGGCGACGATACGGACGTCCATGCCGAGCAGGGCGCCGGTGACCAGGTACGAGTTGCCCATGTTGAAGCGGGCGTCGCCGAGGTAGGCGAAAGCCATGTCGTCGAGCGGCTTGTCGCTGTGCTCGGTCATCGTCATGACGTCGGCCAGCATCTGGGTGGGGTGCCAGTCGTCGGTGAGGCCGTTGTAGACCGGCACTCCGGCGTACGCGGCGAGCTCCTCGACGTTCGCCTGACTGTCGCCGCGGTACTGGATCGCGTCAAACATCCGGCCGAGGACCCGCGCGGTGTCCCGCACGGACTCCTTGTGGCCCATCTGCGAGCCGGACGGGTCGAGGTACGTCGTCCGGGCCCCCTGGTCGGCCGCGGCGACCTCGAACGCGCAGCGGGTGCGCGTCGAGGTCTTCTCGAAGATGAGCGCGATGTTCCTGCCCCGCAGGTACTGGGTCTCCGTACCCGCCTTCTTGGCCGCCTTCAGCTCCACGGCCAGCCCGATCAGCCCGCGGAACTCCTCCGCGGTGAAGTCCAGCTCCTTGAGGAAGTGGCGCCCGGCGAGGGCGTGGGGAACGGTCGCCATGGGGCGCTCCTGGGTCGACGGGGCAGGGACAGCGTAGGGAAGACTGGAAGTCTATACGATGTTCCACATTTCTATACGGTGCACCTCCGCGTGACCCGGATCCGTACGGCACACCGCCGACGGCACACCGCTACACGGCGGATCTCTCCACCGGACAGCTCATACAGCGCGGCCCGCCCCTCCCCCGGCCCAGCTCGCTCCCCGGGATCTCGATCACCTCGACACCCTGCCTGCGCAGATGCGTGTTGGTGGTGGCGTTGCGTTCGTAGGCGACGACGACGCCCGGCTCGACGGCGAGGACGTTGCAGCCGTCGTCCCACTGCTCGCGTTCAGCGGCGTGGACGTCCTGCGTGGCGGTCAGCACCCGGACGGCGTCGAGGCCGAGCGCGGCGGCGATCGCGCGGTGCATGTGCTCCGGCGGATGGTCGGTGACCTTGAGCTCCTTCTCCCCGACGCCGGGCTCGATGGTGTACGAGCGGAGCATGCCGAGGCCGGCGTACTGGGTGAAGGTGTCGCCGTCGACCATGGTCATGACGGTGTCGAGGTGCATGAAGGCCCGGCGCTTCGGCATGTCGAGGGCCACGATGGTCTGCGCGGAACCGGCGGCGAAGAGCTTGTGGGCGAGCATCTCGACGGCCTGCGGGGTGGTGCGCTCGCTCATGCCGATGAGGACGGCGCCGTTGCCGATGACGAGGACGTCGCCGCCCTCGATGGTGGACGGATAGTCGGCCTGCCCCTCCGACCAGACATGGAACGCCTCGTCGCGGAAGAGGGGATGGTGCCGGTAGATCGCCTCGAAGTGGACGGTCTCGCGCTGGCGGGCAGGCCAGCGCATGGCGTTGATGGAGACCCCGTCGTAGATCCAGGCGGAGGTGTCACGGGTGAAGAGGTGGTTGGGGAGGGGGTCGAGAAGGAATTCGTCCAGCTCCATGACATGGAAGCGGACCGAGGCCGGCTCCATGTGCGCGTCGAGGAACTCACGCTTGGTCATGCCGCCGATCAGGGCCTCGACCAGTTCCGTCAGGGGCAGCGACTCGAAGGCGGCCCTGAGGTGGTCCGTGGCGAGTGGACCGTACTCCTTCTCGTCGAAGACCCGGTCGAGGACCAGCTCCCGGGCCCGCGGGATGCGCATGACGTCGGTGAGGAGGTCGCCGAAGAGGTGGACGGCGACGCCCCGGTCACGCAGCACGTCGGCGAATCCGTCGTGCTCGGCGCGCGCCCGGCGCACCCACAGCACGTCGTCGAAGAGCAGCGCGTCCTTGTTGCTGGGGGTGAGCCTCTTGAGCTCAAGATCCGGCCGGTGCAGGATGACGCGGCGCAGCCGCCCGGCCTCGGAGTCGACATGGAATCCCATGTCCTCATCCTGACCATTCGGGCGCGTGTTCACCCGCCGGTCGGCCGAATCGGAACCCTTCCATCTCGTCCCCTTGACGATAAGCAGACCCGTCGATTATCGTCTAAGTGACACTAACTGGTGTCGCCCAGTCGTTGCGAGGGGGATCATCCATGGCCGACATCACCAGGCGGCTCGGCTGGCGGCATCTGCGCGGCGCGCCCACCGCGCACATTCGTCACCACCGCTCCGGGCGGCTCGTGCACGACGGCCCGGGGCTGAGTTTCTGGTACCGGTCGCTGAGCGCCGCGCTCTCCGAAGTCCCGGTGGACGACCGGGAGCTGGCGATGACCTTCCACGCCCGTACGTCCGACTTCCAGGACGTGGCGGTGCAGGCGACGGTGACGTACCGGGTGAGCGACCCGGCGACCGCCGCCGCCCGCCTCGACTTCTCCATCGACCCCGACACCGGTGTCTGGCGCGGTGCTCCCCTGGAGCAGTTGTCGACGCTGCTGACGGAGACGGCCCAGCAGCACGCGCTGGACGTCCTGGCCCGTACGACACTGGCGTCGGCCCTGGTCGACGGGGTCGCGGCGGTCCGGGAGCGGGTGGCGAGCGGACTGGCGGCCGAGCCGCGGCTGCCGGCCACCGGGATCGAGATCGTGGCCGTACGCGTGGTGGCGCTGCGGCCCGAGCCCGAGGTGGAGCGGGCGCTGCGCACGCCGGCCCGGGAGCAGATCCAGCAGGAGGCGGACAAGGCGACGTACGAGCGTCGTGCCGTGGCCGTCGAGCGGGAGCGGGCCATCGCCGAGAACGAGCTGGCAAGCCAGATCGAACTCGCCCGCCGCGAGGAGCAGTTGGTCGACCAGCGGGGGACGAACGCACGGCGGGAGGCGGAGGAGAGGGCCGCGGCGGACGCGGTGAAGGCCGGCGCGGAGGCGGCCCGGACGGTACGGCTGACCGAGGCGGAGGCCGAACGGACCGTCAGACTCGCGGACGCGGAGGCGACGCGGAGCGTGAAGCTGGCCGAGGCCGAAGCGGCTCGGCAGGTCAAGCTGTCCGAGGCGGAGGCTCGGGCCGCGCGGGTCGTCGGTGCGGCACGGGCCGAGGCCCAGGCGGCGTGGCTGCGGGTGCACGCCGAGGTGGACGCGTCCACACTGCACGCGCTCACCGGGACGCGGCTCGCGGAGAACCTGCCGCGCATCGAGAGCGTGACGGTCTCCCCCGACGTGCTGACCGGGCTGCTCGCCAAGCTGGGCGGGGCGGGCACCCAAGGGGGCTCGGCGTGAGTCTCGCGCCGCGGGTGGTGCTGGTCCATCGCACCACCGAGTACGAGGAGTTGGTGGCCCGGCACGGTACGCACGGGCAGGCCGCCTTCTTCCTGCGGTCCCGGGGGCGGGACATCGAGGACGTGGCCGAGCGGCACCGGCGGGAGCGCGGGGCGCTGGCCGAGGTCACGTCCTCGATACCGCTGACCTGGCGTCAGGCGCGGGTCGAGCGGGGTGATCTGGACCGGTTCCTGTTCGCTCCCGAGGACGTCGTGGTCGTCGTCGGGCAGGACGGGCTGGTGGCCAATGTCGCGAAGTACCTCGCGGGGCAGCCGGTGGTGGGGATCAACCCCGACCCCCGGCGCAATCCGGGGGTGCTGGTGCGCCACCGGCCCGATCAGGCGGGGAAGTTGCTCTCCACTTCACTGCGACACGGTGCTCAGGCCGATGAGTTGACCATGGTCGAGGCCGTCGCCGACGACACGCAGCGGCTGGTGGCGCTCAACGAGATCTACCTCGGCGCGGCGGGGCACCAGACCGCCCGGTACCGCCTGGGGTTCGACGGCGACAGGGGTGCCGTCGAGCCCCAGGCGTCCTCCGGGGTGCTCGTCGGGACCGGGACCGGGGCGAGCGGATGGATCCGGTCGGTGTGGCAGGAGCGGGCGAGTGAGCTGGCGTTGCCCGGCCCGGACGAGGCCCGCCTCCTGTGGTTCGTCCGCGAGGCGTGGCCCTCTCCGGCCACGGGCACGTCACTGGTGGCCGGCCAGTTGGCGGCGGCCGCCCGGCTCCGGCTCACCGTCGAGTCGGACCGACTCATCGTCTTCGGGGACGGGATGGAAGGGGACGCGCTGGAGCTGACGTGGGGGCAGACGGTGCGGGTGGGGGTGGCGGGGGTCCGGCTGCGGTTGGTGGGCTGACGGGTGGGGTCGCCCCCGCCGCCCCCACCCGTCCCTCCCCCATCCAGGGGCTGCGCCCCTTCGACCCCCGGTCGGTGCGTTCTTCGGCTGCGGGTGCGTGGGGGCTGGTCGCGCAGTTCCCCGCGCCCCTTAAGAGCTCCGGGCGCGACCCATGCCGCCAAGGCGCGCGGGGAACTGCGCGAGGAACCACGCACCACCCGCAGCCGCCAACGAAACCGCGGCCCCCGAGCACTGAAGCGGCCCGGCTACTCGGCC
Organism: Streptomyces europaeiscabiei; assembly: GCF_001550375.1. Classification (GTDB taxonomy): domain Bacteria; phylum Actinomycetota; class Actinomycetes; order Streptomycetales; family Streptomycetaceae; genus Streptomyces; species Streptomyces europaeiscabiei. Next base: position 11,876 of record NZ_LRTR01000105.1, read on the forward strand.
CCGTCCGCAGACGTGGGCGCCGACGCGGCGCCCTTGCGGCGCTTTCGGTGGGTGTAGGCGACGACCGCCTCCCACAGGTCGCGACGGTCCACGTCCGGCCAGGGCTGGTCGGTGAAGTGGAGTTCGGCGTAGTGGGCGTGCCAGGGGAGGAAGTTGGAGGTACGGATCTCGCCGCTGGTGCGCCACAGAAGGTCGACGTCGGGCATGGCGTGGTGCGGCAGATGGGCGGCGAAGAGCTGCTCGGAGACCCGGGCGGGGTCGACCTCGCCGGCCAGCGCGGCACGGGCCAGCGCCGCGCCCGCGCGGGTGAGTTCGGCACGGCCGCCGTAGTTGACACACACGTTGAAGGTGAGGCCGGTGCGGTTGCGGGTGGCGTGCTCCTGGGCGCGGAGGACCTCCACCACGTCGTCCGGGAGGCCGTCGGGAGAACCCACCCAGCGCAGGCGTACGTCGTGGTCGAGGAGTTCACCGTCGAGCAGCTCGGAGCGCATGATCGCGAAGAGTTTGGAGACCTCGTCGGGCGACCGCTTCCAGTTCTCGGTGGAGAAGGCGTAGACGGTCAGATGGGCGAGTCCGATCTCCAGGGCGCCCTGGACGACGTCCCGCAGGGCGACCGCTCCGGCGCGATGGCCCTCGTCGCGGGGCAGCCCGAGCCCGGTGGCCCAGCGTCCGTTGCCGTCCATGACGATTGCCACGTGTTGCGGGAGATGGGCCTCGGCTATGGCCGGCGGGCGGGCGCCGTCGCGATGCGGGCGCGGCGGCAGCGGCGGTTCGGCGATCCGC
>NZ_LRTR01000106.1 GCF_001550375.1 Streptomyces europaeiscabiei
GCCGGCTCGTCCGTGGTGGCGTCGGTGGGAGACGTGGCACCCGCGCGGGAAACGGCCGGCGTCCTCCCCGGGGTGTCCGCCCCGCCGGGCGGCAGCGTCAGCCGCCACACCACGGCGGCCCGCGCCCGGGCCGGGCCGAGGATCCGCCACTCGGTGTGCCGGGGGACGCGAACCGGGCGGTGCAGGACGGCCGATCCGGCCCGGACGATCGCGTCCAGCTCCGCGCCGAACAGTTCGACGGCGCTGTCGAGCACGATGGAGGGGCCCAGCGGCAGCGTGTTCCGCAGCGCCCGGCGGGAGGCCTCCAGCCATTCCCGGGCCTGGTCGGCGAGGTGCGCGACCAGTTGCCGGACCGCGGGGGTCCACTCGCGGGAGATCAGCTCGGCGGGGGTGACCTGGAAGCGGTCGAGGACCTCCGCGGGGAACCACACCTGCCCGCCGTCGAGGTCCTCGGGGAGGTCGCGGAGCATGTCGGTGAGGAACAGCCCGTCCACGAAGCGGGTGAAGCCCGGGAGGTCGCGGAGCCGCACCGGTACGGGCAGCCCGGACCGGACCAGCATCCGCATCAGCTGCTCGGGCCAGCTGACGTTCTGGGCGTGGGCGCGCTCGCGCCACTCCTGCCAGGTCGCGACACCCTGACGGCCCTCGTCACCCTGGACCGCGTCCAGGGAGCCCAGCAGATCGCCGAGGTCGAGTCCCCAGTGCCACACCGCGTCGGTCAGCGCGCGCCGGACCGGGTCGTCGCTGGTGCCGCTCGCCAGGTCGGCATCCAGCGCGGCCCGCCACTCCTGGAGCCGCCGGGCGCGCTCCTGCGGGGTGCCCTCGGTGGAGTCGACCAGGTCGTCGGCGGAGGCGAGGGCGGCGTACAGGGCCCAGCAGGCGGGCCGTACCGCCGGGGGCATGAGCTGCATCAGGGCGTACTCGGTGGGCCGTGTCGTGCGGACCAGGCGGCGGCACTCGTCGTACGCGGCGTCGAGTGCCGATCGCTCTCGTCCGGACCGCGTTACGGACCGCGTGGTGGTGCGACGCATGGGAAACCCCACATACCTTCGAATGGGACCGATGGGACCGACTCGGGTGACAGCGATCGCCTGCGACTGGCTGCGATCACTGTCACCCGAGCACTGCCGGAACCGCTGGAACCGCTGGAACCATTCGAACACAGTGCACGGCCACGCCTGGCTGCGACATTATCAGCCGCATTGTCGCCTCCCGGGCGCGGGTCCACCCGTCAAGGACGCGGGGGTGTCACGTCCCGGACGGGGGTCTTTCATCCCGGACGGCGGTTGTCACAGACGAGGGTCGACCGGCTCCGACTCCAGTGCCAGTACCCCGAACACCGCCTCGTGCACCCGCCACAGCGGCTCCCCCTCGGCGAGCCGGTCCAGAGCCTCAAGGCCCAGGGCGTACTCGCGCAGGGCGAGCGACCGCTTGTGGTTGAGGAACCTGCCGCGCAGCCGGTCGAGGTTCTCGGGACGGGTGTACTCCGGCCCGTAGATGATCCGCAGGTACTCCCGGCCCCGGCACTTGATGCCCGGCTGGACCAGCCTTCCCTGACCGCTCCTTACCACGGCCTCGACCGGCTTGACGACCATGCCCTCACCGCCGCGGCCGGTCATCTCCAGCCACCAGTCGATCCCGGCCCGCACCGAGGCCTCGTCGCCGGTGTCGACGAAGAGGCGTCGGGTCGTCTGCAGCAGGCCGCTGACGTCGAACTCGACGAGCCGGTCGATGAGGGCCAGCTGTTCGTCGTGCGGGAGCGCGGCGAGGCTGCGGCCCTGGACGGCGAGGATCTGGAAGGGGGCGAGCCGGACTCCGTCCAGGCCCTCGGTCGGCCAGCAGTAACGCCGGTACGCGTCGGTGAACAAGGCGGCGTCGGCGGCGCGCTCGCGCTGCTTGCCCAGCAGCTCGCCCACGTCGACACCGCGCGCCACCGCGCCCTCCAGGGCGGCCAGCGCGCCCGGGAACACCGCGCCGGACGCGGCGCCGACGGCCGCGTACTGGGTGCGCAGCAACCCGGACGCCTTCAGCGACCACGGCATCAGCTCGGCGTCCAGCAGTACCCAGTCGGTCTCCAGTTCGTCCCACAGGCCGGCCGCCGTCATGGCTTCGCGGACCCGGCCGAGGACCAGTTCTGTGCGGGCCTCGTCGTCGAAGAACGGGCGGCCGGTACGGGTGTAGAGGGAGCCGGTGGGGCCGTCCGCGCCGAAGCGCTCGCGGGCCGCGCCCGCGTCACGGCAGACCAGGGCGACCGCGCGCGAACCCATGTGCTTCTCCTCGCACACGACCCGCGCGACCCCGTCCTCCCTGTACTGCGCGAACGCCTCGGCCGGGTGCTCCAGATAGCCCTCGATGTGCGAGGTGGCCGTCGGGGCCATGGTCGGCGGCAGGTACGGCAGCAGCCGCGGGTCGACCGCGAAGCGGCTCATGACCTCCAGGGCGGCGGCCGCGTTCTCCTCGCGGACCGACACCCGGCCCGCGTGCCGGGTCTCGACGACCCGGCGGCCGTGCACGTCCGCCAGGTCCAGCGGCCGGCCCTCGTGCCCGCCGGGGGCCTCCGTGGCCAGCGGCTTCGCCGGCTCGTACCAGACCCGCTCCGCAGGCACCTCGACCAGTTCGCGCTCCGGCCAGCGCAGCGCGGTGAGCTTGCCGCCGAAGACGGCGCCCGTGTCGAGGCAGATGGTGTTGTTCAGCCAGGTGGCGGTGGGCACCGGGGTGTGGCCGTAGACCACGGCCGCGCGGCCCCGGTAGTCCTCCGCCCACGGGTAGCGCACCGGCAGCCCGAACTCGTCGGTCTCGCCGGTGGTGTCGCCGTACAGCGCGTGGCTGCGCACCCGGCCGGAGGTCCGGCCGTGGTACTTCTCCGGCAGACCGGCGTGGCAGACGACCAGCCGGCCGCCGTCGAGGACGTAGTGGCTGACGAGCCCGTCGATGAACTCCCGTACCTGCTTCTTGAACTCCTCGCTCTCGCCCTCCATCTGCTCGATGGTCTCGGCGAGTCCGTGGGTGTGCTGGACGTTGCGGCCCTTGAGGTAACGGCCGTACTTGTTCTCGTGGTTGCCGGGCACGCAGAGCGCGTCGCCCGAGCCGACCATCGACATCACACGGCGGAGCACGCCCGGGCTGTCCGGTCCCCGGTCGACGAGGTCGCCGACGAAGACCGCCGTGCGGCCCTGAGGGTGCGTGCCGTCGACGTAGCCCAGCTTGCCCAGCAGCGAGTCCAGTTCGCTCGCGCAGCCGTGGATGTCGCCGACGATGTCGAACGGGCCGGAGAGGTGGGTGAGGTCGTTGAAGCGCTTCTCGGTGACGACCGTGGCGTTCTCGGCGTCCTCCACGCCCCGCAGGACGTGCACCTTGCGGAAGCCCTCGCGCTCCAGGTGCCGCAGGGAGCGGCGGAGTTCGCGGGTGTGGCGCTGGATCACGCGGCGCGGCATGTCGGCGCGGTCGGTGCGGGCCGCGTTACGTTCGGCGCACACCTCCTCCGGCACGTCGAGCACGATGGCGATGGGCAACACGTCGTGCTTCCGCGCCAGCTCGATCAGCTGCTTGCGGGACTCCTGCTGCACGCTGGTCGCGTCGACGACCGTACGGCGGCCGGCCGCGAGGCGCTTGCCCGCGATGTAGTGCAGGACGTCGAAGGCGTCCTTCGTCGCGCCCTGGTCGTTCTCGTCGTCGGAGACGAGGCCCCGGCAGAAGTCGGACGAGATGATCTCGGTGGGCTTGAAGTGCCGTCGGGCGAACGTCGACTTGCCCGAGCCGGACGCGCCGATCAGCACCACGAGGGAGAGGTCGGTGACGGGCAGGGTGCGCCCCTGCTTCAGCCGGGTCTCGGTCATGCCGCCTTCGCCTCCTTCTCGTTGGTGTTGCGCTGCTTGAACACGGCCATCTGGGTGGGCGGCCCGACCTCCGGGTCGTCCGGCCCGACGGGCACGAACCCGACGTCGTAGCCGTGCCGTTCGGCCACCGTGGTCGCCCAGGTGCGGAACTCCTCCCGCGTCCACTCGAAGCGGTGGTCGCCGTGGCGGACATGGCCGGCCGGGAGGCTCTCCCAGCGGACGTTGTACTCGACGTTCGGGGTGGTCACGAGGACGGTCCTCGGGCGGGCCGAGCCGAACACCGCGTACTCCAGGGCGGGCAGCCTCGGCAGGTCGAGGTGCTCGATGACCTCGCAGAGCACGGCGGCGTCGTACCCCTTGAGCCGCTTGTCGGTGTAGGCGAGGGAGCTCTGGAAGAGCTGGACACGGGAGGCCTGGCGCTCGCCCATGCGGTCGAGCTTGAGGCGGCGGGAGGCGATGGTGAGCGCGCGCATCGACACGTCCGTACCGACGATCTCGGTGAAGCGGACGTCCTTGAGCAGCGCCTGCATCAACTGGCCCTGGCCGCAGCCGAGATCGAGGACCCGCGTGGCGCCGGACTCCTCCAGCGCGGCGATGATCGCGTCCCGTCGCTGCACGGCGAGCGGCGTCGGCTTCTCCTCGCCCTCGGCCTCGCCGTCCGCGGCCTCCTCGACGGCGTTGTCGATCGCCTCGACCTCGCTGTCGTCGGCCTCGGCCAGCCGTACGAGTTCCAGGCGCTCCATGGCCTGCCGGGTCAGCGACCAGCGGCGGGAGAGATAGCGGCTGGTGATCAGCTTGTGCTCCGGGTGGGCCGGGAGCCACCCCTCGCCCGCGCGCAGCAGCTTGTCGACCTCGTCGGAGGACACCCAGTAGTGCTTGGTGTCGTCGAGGACCGGGAGCAGGACGTACAGGTGGCGCAGCGCCTCGGCCAGGGTCAGCGACTCCGACTCCAGGACGAGCCGTACGTAACGGGAGGCGCCCCACTCCGGGAACGCGGTGTCCAGCGCCACCTCCTCGGCCGTGACCGTCCAGCCGAGCGGCTCGAACAGCTTGACGACGAGGGCCGGGCCGCCGCGTGCGGGCAGCGCCGGTATCTCGACGCGCAGCGGGCGGGCCTGCTCCGGGAGTTCGGGCCGAGCCTTGCAGTGACCGCGCACGGCGCTGGAGAAGACGTCGTTCAACGCGACGGCGAGGAGGGAGGAGGCCGCGTACGGGCGGTCGTTGACGTACTGGGCGAGCGCGGCGTCCGGTGCTCCGCCACGCCCCTTGCCCTTGCCGCGCCGGACCAGCGCCACCGCGTCCACCTCCAGCAACAGCGCGGCCGTGCACCGCTCGACGTCCGCCTCGGGGTAGAGGACGTGCGCCTTGCCGTAGGAGGTGGAGAACGCCTGCGATTTGTCGGGATGCTTGTGCAGCAGGAAGCCGAGATCGGTCGCGGGGCGCTCTGGGGTACCGGTGGTACTGATCGTCAGGAACACGGTGGGGTGCCTCGTGGTGGGTGGCTCGGGCGGGTGAGTGAGTTCTGGGAGAAGGTGTCTGAACTGCGGATACCTGCGCATCGTCCCGTTCCGGCGCGCGCCCCCAACGTACAGGGAAGGCTTGGGCGGCACTCAGGCTTTTTCCGCACGCCATCACGCGCCACCACGCGCGTCCGACTGTCCCCGGAACCCCGTCCCGACACCCCCCTCACCCGACCGTGGGACCACCCGCACATCGCCTGAGCCACGGCGCGCCCCCGCTCTTCGAGGACGACCCATGGCCGTGGGAACTCTTCGGCTGGAAGTCACGGACTCCCCACCGGTCGCTGTGCCACGTAGCGGCACAGCGACCGGTGGGGAGGGCCGGAATCCTCGCCCTTCAGGGCGACGAGCATGTCAGGACAGCTGGGACTGCACCTGGGCGGAGATCAGCTCCAGGTGGTCCAGGTCGTCGAGGTCGAGGATCTGGAGGTAGACGCGCTGGGAGCCGATCGCCTGGTAGCGGGCGATCTTGTCGACGACCTCGGCCGGGGAGCCGGCGAGGCCGTTGGCCTTGAGTTCGTCGACCTCGCGGCCGATCGCGGCGGCACGGCGGGCGACCTCGGCGTCGTCCTTGCCCACACAGACGACCAGGGCGTTCGAGTACACGAGGTCGTCACCCTTGCGTCCGGCCTCCTCGGCGGCCTTGCGGACCCGGCCGAACTGGCGCTCGCTGTCCTCGACCGAGGCGAACGGCATGTTGAACTCGTCGGCGTACCGCGCGGCGAGCCGGGGGGTGCGGCTCGCGCCGTGGCCGCCGATGAGGACCGGCACCTTGGCCTGCGCCGGCTTGGGCAGCGCGGGCGAGTCGGTCAACTGGTAGTGGGCGCCCTCGTACGAGAACGTCTTGCCGACCTCGGTGGCCCACAGGCCGGTGACGATGGCCAGTTGCTCCTCCAGACGGCCGAACTTCTCCTTGGGGAAGGGAATGCCGTACGCCTTGTGCTCTTCCTCGAACCAGCCCGCACCGAGACCGAGTTCGATACGGCCGCCGGACATCTGGTCGATCTGGGCGACCTGGATGGCGAGTACGCCGGGCAGGCGGAAGGTTCCTGCAGTCATCAGGGTGCCCAGGCGGATGCGCTTGGTCTCGCGGGCGAGTCCGGCCAGGGTGATCCAGGCGTCGGTGGGGCCGGGCAGACCGTCCGTCGAGCCCATGCTGAGGTAGTGGTCGGAGCGGAAGAAGGCGTCGAAGCCGAGGTCCTCGGTGGCCTTGGCGACGGTGAGGAGGGTGTCGTAGGTGGCCCCCTGCTGGGGCTCGGTGAAGATGCGAAGATCCATGCCTCCATCCTGCATGCTCGCCCCTCGGTCGACGGCATCGGTCCCGGCCGTGCCGCGCGGCCACGGTCGGGTGAAATTCCGTCAATCCGGCGCATGGGGCGGGCTCGGGCCAGTGACCGGCGGGAACGGTGATCGTTGCTCGGGGGGAGCCGGACCGCCCGGCACCCGTCGTCGGCGGCCGCTGCCGGGACGCCTGCACACGTGCCCCCTCGGGGGGCGAGGGCCGAGGAGGCCGTCACATGTCCCAGGAAGCCGTGCCGGAGCAGGCAGCCGTGCCTGCGCAGCCGAAGGGTCTGCTCCAGCAGATGGAGGAGCTGATGGCTGCCCTGAACGCGGACCTGTCCCAGCTCGACGCGGATCTGTCGGTGCCGCGGGCCGCTGCCGCGGAGGAGAGCGACACGGTCTGACCCTGCCCGAGCCGTGAAGCCGGCGCCCGGTCCTCTCTCGCGGCCGGGCGTTCGTCATGCTCCCCGGGGGTCGGCGGGATTCTTCTCACCCCGGCCCCGGCCCCGGCCCCGGCCCCGCCACCGCCTCCGCCGCCCCTACCTGTCCCGTCCCGTCTCGTCCTGGCTCCAGGGGCTGCGCCCCTTCGCCCCCCTGGAGGGAGGGGGGAGGGGGGAGGGGGGGTTGTGGGGTGGGTGCGGGTGGGTTGGGGGCTTGTCGCGCAGTTCCCCGCGCCCCTGAGAAGCAGGGGTGCTCCCCGGTTTTCAGGGGCGCGGGGAAACCGGGCAGCGACCGCACCCGACCCCGCAGCCGAACCACTCACCCCGCCGCGCACCCGCACCACTCACCCAGCCGCCGCGTCTCTCTCCGACAGGACCTGGTCCCGCACCGCCAGACGTCGCAGCATCTCCAGGACGCGGTCACGGGCCTCGTCCGCCGCGTCGATCGCTTCCATGCACTGCCAGTAGGTCGCCTCGTCGTCCGCCCCACTCGCCAGCCCCACGAGCGCTATACCGACCTCCCCCAGCAGGCCCCCGAGCCGCAGCAGCGACTCGTGGGCGTCGCCCAACTCGGTGAGCTGGGCGGCTCGTAAATCTCCCACGCCGAGCAGCGGGGCGCCGAGTATGCCGCAGCCACTGCCGGCCAACTCGGTCAACCCCAGTGCCTCGCCGCGCAGTTCGGGGGGTCCCGAAACCGCGAGACGGCTGCCGATCGCCTGGGCGAGGGCATAGGACTGCCATGCCTCCGCCATGAGCTGAGGCCCCTCGACGCTGCCCGCCAGTGCACGCCTGCTCGCCAAGATGAGCCGCACCGCATCCATGCGCTGCCCCCGACTGTCCTGACGCGCTCTCGCACGTCCGCCCGAACTCCTGCCTGTTCATTACCCACAGTGAGGGCCGCTGAGACGGAAAGCCAGAGGAAGCCTGAAATCTGTGGATAACAAGTCGACTGTGAACAACTCGATAACTCCGGAGAGTGACGAACGGAGTGACGCGATCACCGTCGAGCACCGTCAGGGCTTCTCACGCGCCGGAAATCTCCGTTCGTTGCGGTCGATCTTCGCATCCAGGGCTGACAGTGGGTCGATGTCCAGCACCTCGCACAGCTGGAGCAAGTAGGCGAGCACGTCGGCGACTTCGTCCGTGACGCGATGGGCGGTCTCGGGGTCCGCCATCACGCGTGCGGACTCGTCCGGCGTCAACCACTGGAAGATCTCGACGAGTTCGGAAGCCTCCACGCTCAGCGCGGAGACCAGGTTCTTCGGCGTGTGGTACCGCCGCCAGTCGCGGGCGGCAGAGAACTCGGCGAGCCGCCGCTGCAGGGTCGCCACGTCGAGCTCACGCACGGGCTCGCGCACGGGCTCACGCACGGGCTCACGCACGGACTCCCGCGCGGGTTCAGGATCTTTCACGGTTCAGGTCTACCACCGTCACCCCCGCCACCCCGGCGACCCAGGAGGCGTCACTCACCGCGCCGACCAGCCGGATGTGCCCGCGCTCGCACATCCGGGCCGCCAGCCGCACCAGTTCCAGGGCCTGCCTCGGGTCGAGGGCCCGGTCGAAGCCGTCGGCCAGGACCGTGAGCGTCTGCAGGGCCGCGGGCACCTCCGCGACCGGGTCGACCTCCAGCACCCCGGGGCCGGTGAACAGCACGAGCGCCAGCGCCAGATACCTCAACTCCCCGTCCCCGAGCAGGCCCAGGGCCGTCCGCACCCCGTCGCCCCGGTCCAGCACCGCCCGTACCGCGCCGCCGCGCAGCGGCTCGGCCAGCAGATCGAGGACCGGTCCCGCACAGCCGTCACGAACGGCCCCGACGAGCAGCGCGTGGCGTCGGCCGCACTCCGTCCGCGTACGCCACAGCACGTCGGCGAGGTTGTCGCAGCCCCGGAGCAGCCGTCCGGAGCCGAGCGGCACGGCGGCTCGCATCCGGCCGGGGCGCGGGTCGCAGGCGTAGACCGAGCGGAGGGCGACCACCATCTGCTCGGCGGCGGCGAGGACCCGGCGCTGGCCGTCCGTCTT
>NZ_LRTR01000107.1 GCF_001550375.1 Streptomyces europaeiscabiei
TCTTGCCGGCGACGCGCAGCGGGAGCAGCGCGGTGCCGAGGCGGTCGTCGGGCAGCGGGCCACGGGTGACCGGGGACGTGCCGGCCGTGTGCCAGGAGGCCTGGACCACGGGGCGGCCCGGGTCGACGAGCGCCGTCTGCAGCAGGGTGAGCCCGCCGGACGTCAACCGCTCGCCCACGATGCGGAGTTCGGGCTCGGCCTGCACGGCGACATCGAGGTGTACGGGCCCTTCGGGACCGTCGGCCGTGCAGCCGATGCGGAAACCGCGCCGCCGTTGGGCGTCGGGGCGGGCCCGTTCGGGGACGCAGCCGCGCGGGTCGGGGAAGGCCTCGTCGAGGTGGGCGCCGCCGCCGAGTCTCGCCAGCGCCTCGTACGCCCGGAGCGCGGTGGTCTTGCCGCTGCCGCTGCGCCCCGCGAGGAGGGTCAGCGGCCCCAGCGGGAGGAAGGCGCCACGGTGCCCGGCGAAGGCGGAGAGCCGCAGCTCGGTGACGCTCGGCCGTTCCGGACGCGCTCCGGCGTCCGCGCCGGGCAGCTTCGGCGACAGGGATGACACGGTCATATGCGGACAGTAAGGGCCCACCTGTCAGGCAAACCGTTCCGCCCAGGCGATCTTCCTACGATCGAGGGAGCGCCCTGGACGGAGCGAGGGCGCCCCGCGCCGATCGGGAGCGCCCTGGACGGACCGGGAGCGCCAAGGGTCGATCGCGAGCGCCGAGGACCGGCCGCGAGCACCCCGGACGACGTGAAGGGCTCCGCGCGAGACCAAAGGACTCCGCAAGGGGAGCACTTGCCCGCGGGCGTCACTCTCATCGCCCCCCCGGCCCCGACGCCCCGCGTCGCATCCCGGGGACTCCGGCACCCCGCGTCACACCCCGGGCACCCCGGCGCCTTCCATCAGCCCCCGCACCTCGGTTCCGCGCGGCGTGAGAAGGAACACGTTCCGGTCGACCCGGTGCATTCCGCTGGCGAGGCCGAAAACCACCCCTGTGCTGAAATCCAGCACGCGCTTGGCGGTATCGGCCTCCGCACCCGACAGATCCAGCAGCACCGGAATGCCCGCCATCAGCGTCTCTGCCACGTCACGGGCGTCCGCGAAGACGTTGACGCGCAGCACCACGAAGCGGCGCCGGGCCTCGGTCTCGGCTTCCGGTATGGTCCGGTGGCCGACCGCCGACGGCCAGGCGTCCCGGCCCCGCAACGGCACGACCTGGGCGAGCCCCTCCCACTGTTCGTCGGTGACATCGTGGCTGTTCACCCTGTTCACCGGCCTTCCCCCTGGCTCGCACTGAATGACTGCATCAGCCAATTCTTACGCATGGTCACCCGTTCGGCCCAACAGCGACACGGACCGCGACACCTCCTTCCGGAACAACGGCCGGAACACGCCCTCACAGCCCCTTGCGCGGCCGTGTGTGGCGGGCGTAACGCCTCATGATCAGGTCATGTGACACAGGCGTAACGGGCAATTCGTACGATCGAAGCTGCCGGGCCGTGTCCCGGAAGCTGAGCGGAAGCCGAGCGGCCGCCGTACCAGGCAGCAACCGGCCGCCGCGCCGGACAGGCAACCGGCCGCCGCGCCGGACAGTGACCGGTGGACCGACCGGACGACCGACCGGGGACCCCGGACGCCGACAGAGAGGGGCCGCTCGTGGCCGCACAGGGCCCGCAGAGCACCACGACCCAGGTGCGGACCGTGTGCTCGTACTGCGGTGTCGGCTGCGGCATGCTCCTGGACGTCGGGATGGGTCCCGACGGCCGGCGAACGGTCCTGCGGGCGACGGGCGACAAGTCCCACCCGGCGAACTTCGGCCGCCTCTGCACCAAGGGCGCGACCACGGCCGACATGCTGGCCGCGCCCGGCCGCCTCACCACCGCCCTCGTACGGGACGACCGGGGCGACGAGCCGGTCCCCGCGCCGGTCTCCGACGCGATCGCCGAGACCGCCCGGCGGCTGCGCGCGATCATCGACGAGCACGGGCCCGACGCGTTCGCCTTCTACGTCTCCGGCCAGATGAGCCTCGAAGCCCAGTATCTGGCGAACAAGCTGGCCAAGGGTTTCATCCGCACCAACCAGATCGAGTCGAACTCGCGGCTGTGCATGGCGAGCGCCGGCACGGGCTACAAGCTGTCGCTGGGCGCCGACGGGCCGCCCGGCTCGTACGAGGATCTCGACAAGGCGGACGTCTTCCTCGTCATCGGCTCGAACATGGCGGACTGCCACCCGATCCTGTTCCTGCGGATGATGGACCGGGTCAAGGCGGGCGCGAAGCTGATCGTCGTCGACCCGCGTCGCACGGCGACGGCCGAGAAGGCCGATCTGTTCCTGCAGATACGTCCGGGCACGGACCTGTCCCTGCTCAACGGACTTCTCCATCTCCTGCACACGGACGGGCACACGGACCCGGTCTTCATCGCCGCCCACACCGAGGGCTGGGAGGCGATGCCCGACTTCCTCGCCGAGTACGCGCCGGACACCGTCGCCGGGATCACCGGTATCCCGGCGGACGACATCCGCGAGGCCGCACGGCTCATCGGCGAGGCCGCCGAGTGGACGAGCTGCTGGACCATGGGCCTCAACCAGTCCACGCACGGCACCTGGAACACCAACGCGCTCGTCAATCTGCATCTGGCGACCGGCGCGATCTGCCGTCCGGGCAGCGGCCCGTTCTCGCTCACCGGCCAGCCCAACGCCATGGGCGGTCGCGAGATGGGCTACATGGGGCCGGGGCTCCCCGGCCAGCGGTCCGTGCTCGTGGACGAGGAGCGGGCGTTCGTCGAGGACCTGTGGGAGCTGGCACCGGACAGCCTGCGCAAGGACGGGGTCGGCAAGGGCACGGTCGAGATGTTCCAGAAGATGGCCGACGGGGAGATCAAGGCCTGCTGGATCATCTGTACCAACCCGGTCGCCTCGGTCGCCAACCGGAAGACCGTGATCGAGGGCCTCGAGGCCGCCGAGTTCGTCGTCACGCAGGACGTCTTCGCCGACACCGAGACCAACGCGTACGCCGATGTCGTCCTGCCGGGTGCGTTGTGGACCGAGTCCGAGGGGGTCCTCATCAACAGCGAGCGGAATCTGACGCTCGCGGCCCCCGCCGCCGATCCGCCGGGCGAGGCCATGGCCGACTGGCGGATCATCGCGGCCGTCGCACGGGAGATGGGGTTCGAGAAGGGGTTCTCGTACGACGGCGCCGAGCAGGTCTTCGAGGAGATCAAGCGGGCGTGGAACCCGAAGACCGGGTGGGATCTGCGGGGCGTGAGCTACGAGCGGCTGCGGTCGGGGTCGGTCCAGTGGCCGGCGGCCGCGGAGGACGGGCCCGCGCGGAATCCGATCCGCTACGCCGATGCCGGGGCGGACGGAGGGCTCGTCTTCCCCACCGCCAGTGGGCGGGCCGTGTTCCATGCCCGGCCGCACATGCCGGCCGCCGAGATGCCGGACGACGACTATCCGTTCGTGCTCAACACCGGGCGGTTGCAGCACCAGTGGCACACCCTGACGAAGACGGGCAGGGTCGCCAAGCTCAACAAGCTGAACCCCGGGCCGTTCGTGGAGGTGCATCCGCAGGACGCGCGTGAACTGGGCGTCCAGGACGGGGACTCCGTGGAGGTCGCGTCGCGGCGGGGGCGTGCGGTGCTCCCGGCGGTGGTGTCGGACCGGGTGATGCCCGGGTGCGTGTTCGCGCCGTTCCACTGGAACGACCTGTTCGGCGAGTATCTGAGCATCAACGCGGTGACGAGCGACGCGGTGGATCCGCTGTCGTTCCAGCCGGAGTTGAAGGTGTGCGCAGTGTCGCTGGCGAAGGTGGCGGCGCCGGTACGGGTGTCGGCAGCGGTACAGGCGCCGGCGCCTGTCGCGAGCCAACCCACCGGGACGCTCGTCCCGGCGGCGGTGACCGTACCGACGGCGGTCACCCCGGGTGCCAACCCGTTCGGTCTCGAACCCTCTCCCCCGCCCGTCCTGTCCGCCCAGGAGCGCCAGTACCTCACCGGCTTCCTCGCCGGGCTCGGCTCCGGGGTGCGGGGAGTGCCCGTACTGCCGGCGGACGCTCCGTTCAGTCCTGAGCACGCGGTGTGGGTGAACGGGGTGCTCGCCGGGATGTACTCGCGCTCGGCGGCCCCGAGCCCGGCACCCGCCGCCGGACCCGCCGGGCGTGAGGTCGTGGTGCTGTGGGCCTCGCAGACCGGGACGGCCGAGGAGTTCGCGGTGGCGGCCGCCGAGCATCTCGGGGCCGCCGGACACCGGGCGACACTCGTCGGGATGGACGAGGCCGAACCGGAGCAACTGCCGCTCGGGGCAGACCTGTTGCTGATCACCAGCACCTTCGGGGACGGCGACGCGCCCGACAACGGCTCCGGGTTCTGGGACGCGCTGTCCCACCAGGAGGCCCCCCGCCTGGACGGTGTGCGCTACGCCGTGCTGGCCTTCGGCGACTCCTCCTACGACGACTTCTGCGGACACGGCCGCCGACTGGACGCCCGGCTCGACGAGTTGGGCGCGGTGCGCCTGGCCCCGCGTACGGACTGCGAGCCGGACTACGAGCCGTCGGCGGACGCCTGGCTGGGACAGGTCATCACGGCGCTCGGCACGGAGACGGAGGGGAACGCGGGCGGCGGTGAGCCCATGGCTCCGGGAACGAAGCCGCAGGCCTTCACCGGCGCCACCGTCCCTCAGATCATCGCGCCCGCGTCCGTACCCGCTTCCGCACCCACGCCCACCCGTTCCGCCAAGCCCGCGCCAGCCGCCGCCCGACTGGTCGGCAACCGGCTGCTCAGCCTGCCCGGGGCGGGCAAGGAGGTGCGCCGGTTCACCTTCGACACCAGCGGGACGGGTCTGTCGTACGAGGCGGGCGACGCGCTCGGCGTGCGGCCGGTCAACTCCAGTGGTCTGGTGACGGAGTGGCTGGCGGTGACCGGCCTGGACGGCTCGACTCCCGTGGAGGTCAACGGAGTCGGCACAGTGCCCTTCACCGAGGCCCTGCACCGGCATCTCGACATCACCCGGATCACCTCGGACCTGCTCCGCTTCGTCTCGGAACGGACGCGGGACAACCGCGAGTTGAAGAAACTGATGCGCCCGGACAACAAGGACGGGCTGGCCCAGTGGTCTTGGGGACGGCAGGCCGTCGACGTGGTGACCCAGTTCGCCGTACGGGCCTCCGCGCAGGAATGGACCGGCGTCTTCAAACGGCTCCAGCCCCGGCTGTACTCCATCTCGTCGAGCCCGCTCGTCGACCCTCACCACGTCTCGCTGACGGTGTCGGTCGTGCGGTACGAGAACCTGCACGGACGCCCGCGCGGCGGGGTCTGCTCGCCCTTCCTCGCGGACGGCGAGGCGGACCTGGAGGTGCCGGTCTTCGTGCAGCGCTCGCCGCACTTCCGGCCACCGGCCGACCCGGTGACCCCCATGATCATGGTCGGCCCCGGCACCGGCGTCGCCCCCTTCGTCGGGTTCCTCCAGGAACGGCGGGCCCTCGGCCACCGGGCGCCCAACTGGCTGTTCTTCGGGGAACAGCACCGGGCGACGGACTTCTACTACCAGGAGGAGCTGACGGCCCTGCAGGAGTCGGGCGTGCTCAGCCGGCTGGACACCGCCTTCTCCCGTGACCAGCGCGCCAAGGTCTACGTCCAGGACCGTATGCGTGAGCACGGCCCCGAGCTGTGGCACTGGCTCCAGGACGGCGCCCGCTTCTACGTCTGCGGCGACGCCTCCCGCATGGCGAAGGACGTCGACCGGGCCCTGCGGGACATCGCGGTCACACACGGCGGGATGACCGAGGGCGAGGCCGCCGCGTACATGAAGCAACTGTCGACGGAGAAGCGGTACGTGCGGGACGTGTACTGAGCGGGTCCCCGAGCCAGTGCCTGAGCCAGTCCCTGAGCAGTCTTCACCGGCCTCGATTCGGATCCCGCCCCGACACCGCGCGTACCGGGCGGAGCAAGGCAGGGCGGGGCGGGCAGGGCGGGTCAGGGCGAACCCTCCACCCCGAAAGCCCCTCCGGCAGTCCCCCGGAAGTTCCTCCGAAAACACCTGCACAACGACTTTGCCATCTCTTTACAACGCGTCTCGCCGCTGTCTCGTCTCTCCGCTCGATACGTGATGCCGCCGCGTGCCGGGCAACCGGCCGGGCGGCCCACGAAGTCGTCGGCCCCGTCGAACCGGAAGGGGCGGACGGCCCGTTGAACCCGACGAGAGAGAGCGACTCATGCGCCGAACCGTCCTCAGTGCCGCGGCACTCGCCTTCACCGCCGTGCTGGCGACCGCGCTGCCCGCGTTCGCCGACGACACGAGCCCGACCGTCGCGCCGCAGGAGGCCTCGGCGGCGCCGAGCACGGTCCCGTCCCCGGCCACCGAGCCCCCGTCCTCGGCCGAACCCACCAGGGCCCCGAACGACGGCGACGCCGGCCCGGTGCCGAGCCAGGTCTCCGTCGTCCCCAGCGGCGCGCCCGACACCGGTGCGACGCCCGAGTCGGAGGGGTCCGGCAGCGCGGTGCTGGCCGGCACGGGCGCCAC
>NZ_LRTR01000108.1 GCF_001550375.1 Streptomyces europaeiscabiei
CGGTGCGGCCGTCGTTCTCGTGCGCCGCCGGCGGGCGAACGGGGCGTGACCTTGCTCTCCAGGCGCGCCTTCGCCACCGCGGCGGCGGCCTCGCTGCTCGTGAGCTGCGACGGCCGACGAACCGACTCCGCCTCGACCGCACCCGCCGCCGGCGACGCGTCCCGGCCCCCGTCCGCGCCGCCTTCGTCGTCCGACACCGACACCGGCGCCGCACGCGCACTCGGCCGTTCGGTCCCGGTCAGGCTGCTGATCCCGGCCATCGAGGTCGACACCCCCGTCATCCGGCTGGGGTTGGCCCCGGACGGCACCGTGGAGGTGCCGCCGATCACGGCGCACGACCGGGCGGGCTGGTACCAGCACTCACCGACACCGGGGCAGACCGGCCCGTCGGTGATCCTGGGACATGTCACGGTCGGCCGCTACGGCGACGGGGTCTTCCGCCGTCTCGCCCGGCTGCGGCGGGGCGATCGGATCAGGGCGCGCCTGGAGAACGGCACGACACCGGAGTTCACCGTCGACAGCGTACGGACGGTCGCCAAGGCCGACTTCCCCGCGGACGAGGTCTACGGAAACGTGGACCGCCCCGCACTGCGTCTCGTCACCTGCGGCGGCCCTCGCACGGGCGACGAGTACCGCGACAACGTGATCGTCTTCGCGACGCTGAGCTCCACGGCCCGGTGACCCACGGCGCACGAATCGAAACGCCAACCGAGCGACTGAGACTGTCACTTGTCGCACCATCACGACCATGGAGAGCGTTGAAACGGTCCCGCGAGAAGGCCGCGTCCGAGCTGTTCGCCGCCCTCTATCCGCGCCTCGCCGGCTGGTGCCGTCGACTGGTCGACGACGACGAGACGGCCCACGAGATCGCGTCGGAGGCGTTCACCCGGCTCTGGGCCCGCTGGACGTCGGTGGCGGAACCGCACGGTTTCCTCTACGTCACGGCGGCCAACCTCGTCCGGGACCACTGGCGCAAGCTCGAACGCGAGCGCCGGGCGATGCACCGGGTCACCGCCGAGGCCTCGGTGCGCCCGCTGCCCGACCATGCCGAACAGTCCGATCCCTCGGTCCGGCTGCTCGTGCAGTCGCTGCCCGAACGGCTGCGCGTGCCGATCCTGTTGCACTACTACGCTGACATGCCGATCCGAGAGGTGTCCGTGCTGACCGGACGCAAGGAAGGAACCGTCAAGGCCGATCTCCACGCGGCCCGCGAACTGCTCCGCGCCCATCTGAGGAGAAGCCTTGATCACACGCCCTGACGAGGGCCCGGACTTCGAGCCCGACGATCCACTCACCGTCATCCTGCGTCCCCCCGCCGACCGTCTCGGCCCACCCCCCGGCCGCTACGAGACGATCCGCCGCACCGCGGTGCGGCGCCGCCTGGTCCGGGCCGCGGCCGGCGCC
>NZ_LRTR01000109.1 GCF_001550375.1 Streptomyces europaeiscabiei
TCCCCACCCCCGCCGCGCTCACCCCGTCCGAGGCCCGCCACATCCTCACCCCGGCGCTGCGCGCGGCACTGACCCCCAGACCGCGCACCGCGGCAACCACCAGAGCGAACCGTCAGGGTTCGCCGACCTACGATGGAGGCGCCGTCCGGCCCTGACCACCTCAGCAGATCCGGTGCGACATGAGACTCGACTTCCACACCGAGCTGTTGCGGGCAGGGCACAGCGGGCGGCCGCCCTTGTCAACAGCATGGCCTGAACGTCCAGGTTCTGACCGACCCAGAGCGGTCGGTCGGCAGCGTCCCGTCCAGAATCACCAGGCAGGCGGGTGCAGGTGTTGCCTCAGCGCGGGTGGCCCAGGATGAGCAGGGCACGGCGCCCCGTCAGGCGCCGCCGATGCGAACGGATCTCCTGGGGCGTGTATCGAAAGCGCCGGTCACAGCCACCCGTTGCTCTGAGGCAGGGGTAAACGCTACTTCAGCGGTGGATGTGGCGAGTACGGTGTGGCTTTGGCCGGTTACGGTGCACTGACCGGGATGCGCGAACTCTTCAACAGTCCAGAGTCACCCCTCGCAGTACAGCGCCTGGCACCATTCGCTCCTTCGTGTCCGTGCGTCTGTCTCTCCCCTGATGCCGCCCAGGACAACCTCGAACTGCGGGGAGCCCCCGCGCTGCCCGGCGGTGATCACGATGCCGCCGGACACCGACGCGATCAAGTCGATCGTCTCGTTGTCCTGGTGGATCGCCCCGCCCTCGTCGGGCACTCCCCAGCAGCCGACCGCAGTGGACGAACGGCGGGAAGTCGCTGCCGAACAACCGGGCGCCGCAGAAGGTCCGCTGCAGTTCGCCGATCACTGTCGCCCGAAGCCGCGCCCGGGGGCCGGGCGAGCTGCTGGAACGTGCGGTGGCGTGAAGGCGCCCATAGTCGGTCACCTATCGGTGCATCCAGTCCCAAAGCTTGAACACAAATTACATACATCACCTCTTCATATCTGGCCCCGATGGTCTAGATTGACCGTGCTTCAGCTATTCGAACACGAGGCGACCGTTAATGATCTATAGGTCCGGCGCTACGGAGAGCCAGCAGTGGCGTCCCCGGCGCCAGACGTGGGGATGATCAATTCTTGGAGCCCGAGAGGGAGCTTCGGGTAATTCGGGTAAGGGGAGCACCCGCGATTTCGACGGGTCCCGCGCACTTCGAGGGTCTGGCAGGACATGGAGTCCGCTGCGACCAGGCTGGATTGTGCAAGTAACTCTGCAATGGCCGGGATGCCCTGCGCGAAGACGGGGCTTCCCGCAGGGAGGGACGGCGCGGCACGGGGGCGGGGGCCCTCGAGGGGAGGAGCGGTGCGGGGGCGGGGGCCCCTGGGGCGAGGAATCAGTGTGAGGCGAACAACACGTCGAACCACTGGGGACCTTGGGGGGTTCTGTGCGGCAAGGGGAATTGGTCAGCCCGTTTCCGTCGGCGCGGGGGCGTCTGGCGAACGGGGCAATCAGCCGGCCCTCGATCGAGTGGGAACAGCGGTACCGCCGTAACGTGATCATCAGCGATACCGTGGCCACTGCCTTCGTGGTGGCGGCGATCGGCAACTTCTTCGGGGCCCGGGACGCGGCCAACTGGCATGAGAAGTGGGGAATTCTCGCATTCGGCACCGAACTGCTGGTGCTGGGGGCACTCGCGGTGAGCAGGTCATGGGCTCCGGCGGTGCTCGGCCAGGGCGCCGAGGAATTCCGTCGGCTCGGACGCTCCATGTTCACGGCGACCGTCGTCCTGGCGCTCGGCGGGATCGCCATCACCTCACGCAACGTCAAGCTCTGGATCTTCGTCGCGATCCCCGCGATCGCGATCGTCACCATGACCGCGCGATATCTGCTGCGCCTGTCGTTGCACAAACAACGGAAGGAGGGGCGGTGCCTGCGACCGGTGCTCGCTGCCGGGAGCCCGGCCACCGTGCGCGACCTGATCACCCGGACCCGCAAGTTCCCGCACCTCGGCTGGCGAGTGGACGCGGTGTGCATGACGGACGGTCTCGGGCTCGACGGTGATCTGTTGGACGGAGTGCCGATCGTCGGCCGACTGACGGACGTCGCCCTCCATGTCCGGCGCGACGGCTACCGTGTCGTCGCGGTCACACCGGACCCGCACTGGTCACCGGACCGGCTGCGGCGGCTCGCTTGGAATCTCGAAGGCAGCGACGCCGAAATGGTCGTGGCCCCCGTGCTGATGGAGGTGGCCGGCCCGCGGCTGCACGTCGACGCGGTGCTCGGGATCCCGCTGCTGCGGGTCAGTATGCCGACCTTCACCGGGGGCCGCCGGGCGGTCAAAGGCGTCGTCGACCGGATGGGCGCGGCGATCCTGCTGATGGTGTTCGCGCCGCTGATGGTGTTGGTCGGGCTGCTCGTGCTGGTGGACAGTCGGGGTGGGGCGTTCTACCGCCAGCGCAGGGTCGGCAAGGACGGCCGCGAGTTCACCATTCTCAAGTTCCGCACCATGGTCGCCGGGGCCGACCGGGCTCAGGCCGCGCTGGCCGACCGCAACGAGGGCGCCGGTCTGCTGTTCAAGCTCCGCCGGGATCCGCGGGTGACCCGGGTGGGAGCAGTGCTGCGCCGGTACTCGGTGGACGAGCTCCCGCAGCTTTTCAACGTGCTCACCGGATCGATGTCGCTCGTCGGTCCGCGGCCTCCGCTGCCGGAGGAGTCCGCCGCGTACGGCCCGGACATCCGGCGGCGGCTACTGGTCAAGCCCGGACTCACCGGGCTGTGGCAGATCAGCGGACGCAGCGACCTGTCGTGGGAAGAGGCGGTCCGGCTGGATCTGCGGTACGTGGAGGACTGGTCGCTCGCCCTGGACACAGTGATCTTGTGGAAGACGATGCGCGCGGTGCTCCACGGGCAGGGGGCCTACTGATGCGCGGGCGGCTGCAACTCAACGGTCCCGCCGACGCGCGGACCGCAGGCCGGGAAGGCCTGCCTGGGGGGAGAGACACGTCATGAGGGTCAGCGTTTTCGGGCTCGGCTACGTGGGCTGCGTGTCGGCCGCGTGCCTGGCCAGCATGGGTCACCAGGTCATCGGGGTGGACGTGAACCAGGTGAAGGTCGACCTGGTCAACGACGGCAAGGCCCCGGTGGTCGAGGAACGGATAGGAGAACTGATCGCCGACGTCGTGCGGACCGGAGCGCTACGCGCCACCGCCGACGTCCACGAGGCGATCATGGACAGCGAGGTGTCGCTGGTCTGCGTGGGCACACCGTCGGAGCCCAACGGCAGCCTGTGCACCACGTACTTGGAACGGGTCACGGAGCAGATCGGCGCCGCGCTGGCCGAGCGGGGTGGGCGGCACACCGTCGTGTTCCGCAGCACCATGCTCCCGGGCACCTGCCTGAACCTGCTGGTACCGATCCTGGAGAAGTACGTCGGCGGCACGGCCGGGGTGGACATCGGCGTCGCGGTCAACCCGGAGTTCCTGCGCGAGGGCACCAGCGTGCTGGACTTCTTCGACCCGCCCAAGACCGTCATCGGCGAGCTCGACCCGGCGAGCGGCGATGCGGTCATTGCGCTGTACGACGGCCTGCCGGGCGAGGTGTTCCGGGTGCCGGTCCCGACGGCCGAGGCGATCAAGTACGCGGACAACGCGTTCCACGGCCTCAAGATCGGCTTCGCGAACGAGCTGGGCGCGGTGTGCCAGGCACTCGGGGTGGACTCGCACCAGGTGATGGACGTGTTCCTGGCCGACCGCAAGCTGAACATCAGCCCCGCCTACCTGCGGCCCGGCTTCGCCTTCGGTGGCTCCTGCCTGCCCAAGGACCTGCGCAGCCTGGTCCACGCGGCGCAGCGGGCCGACGTCTCCGTACCCATCCTCGCCCACGTGCTGCCCTCCAACTCCGACCATCTGCAGCGCGCGGTGGAGCTGGTCGAGCGCACCGGCAAGCGCCGGGCGGGCCTGTTCGGGCTGTCCTTCAAACCCGGCACCGACGACCTTCGCGAGAGCCCGCTCGTCGAGCTGGCGGAGAGGCTCTACGGCAAGGGGTACGACCTGAAGATCTACGACGCCAACGTGAGCCTGTCCCGACTCCTCGGCGCGAACCGCGAGTACATCGAGACCCGGCTGCCGCACCTCGCGCAACTGCTCGCGGACTCCGTCGACGAGGTGCTCCGGCACTCCGAGGTGGTCCTGGTCGGAACCAGGGATCCGGCTGTGCTGTCGGCGCTGCCTCATGGCGACGACGGCCCGGTGATAGTCGACCTCATCCACCTTCCCGACGCCGAGGCGCGCCGAACAGAACCGGGGTACATGGGCCTTGCTTGGTGACACGACCAGCGGCGACCGGCGGGACCGGCGCGCGCTGATACTGGTGGAGAACCTGTCGGTGCCGTTCGACCGGCGGGTGTGGCAGGAGTGCATGACGCTGCGCGACGCGGGCTGGACGGTGCACGTCATCTGTCCCCAGGGCAGCAAGCGGGACACGGAGCCGGAGGCGGAGATCGACGGGGTGCGGATCCACCGCTACCCGTTGCGCGCGGCCACCGGAGGGCCGGCCGGCTACCTGCGGGAGTACGGATCGGCGTTGTGGCATACGGTCCGGCTGGCCCGTAAGGTCGGCCCGGTCGACGTGGTCCACGCCTGCAACCCGCCCGACCTGCTGTTCCTGCCGGCACTGTGGCTGAAGCGGCGCGGCGCGCGGTTCGTCTTCGACCAGCACGACCTGGTACCCGAGCTGTACCTCTCCCGGTTCGACCGCGGCGAAGACCTGCTCTACCGCGCCGTGTGCGCGCTGGAACGGCGGACCTATCGGGCCGCGGACGTCGTCCTCGCCACGAACGAGAGCTACCGGGACGTCGCGCTGCGCCGTGGCGGCCGTCGGCCGGAGGACGTTTTCGTGGTGCGCAGCGCGCCGCAGACCGACCGCTTCCAACCGGTTCCGCCCGAGCCGGAGTTGAAGCGCGGCAAGCCTCACCTGCTGTGCTATCTCGGCGTCATGGGCCCGCAGGACGGCGTCGACTACGCCCTACGGGCTCTCGCGAAACTGCGTGACGAGTTCGGGCGGACCGACTGGCATGCGGTGTTCGTCGGCTCCGGCGACGCCTTCGACGCGATGGTCGAACTGTCCGGCAGACTCGGTCTCTTTGACCAGGTGCAGTTCACCGGGCGCATTCCTGACGCCGACCTGGTGCGCTACCTGTCCACCGCCGACGTGTGCCTCTCCCCCGACCCGCGTAATCCGCTCAACGACGTGTCGACCATGAACAAGGTCCTGGAGTACATGGCGATGGGCCGGCCGATCGTCTCGTTCGACCTCCGGGAGGCACGGGTCTCCGCCGGTGACGCCGCCCTCTACGCGCCCGCCAACGACGAGGCCGAGTTCGCCGGACTCATCGCGCGGCTGCTGGACGATCCGGAGACGCGGGCCCGGATGGGCAGGATCGGCCAGGAGCGGATCAGCGGGCCGCTCTCCTGGCGGAACTCCCAGCGATCACTGCTCGCCGCCTACGCCGCCGCCTGCCGTGACCACGCCCCGGTGTCCACGGGCCGACCGAACCGGGCAGGGAGGCCGCACCGTTGAGCGATGACACGATACGCCTGGTCACGGTCGGGCGGATTATCCGTCGGCGCCGACGGCTTCTCACCATCCTCACCGTGGTGGGTGCGCTCCTCGGCTACGGCACCTCGTTGCTGCTTCCACCGCGCTACACGACATCGGCATCGGTCCTGCTGCCGGGAGCGTGGGAGGAGCGCGAACTGCTGACCCAGGCGGAGATCGCGACCAGTTCGGTGGTGGTGGACCGCGCGGCCGCCAAGCTCGGCTGGACCGGGGTCAGCGGCAGCGAACTGCGGGATCGGGTGAGCGCCACGACCGCCGACGGGAACATCATCAAGATCTCGGGCACGGCCGACACCCCCAAGCGCGCACAGCAACTCTCCGACCAGGTGGCCCAGCAGTTCGTCGCGTTCGCCGCGCGGATCGCAGGCGACAGCACCGACGCGGAAGCGGCGGCGCCCGAGGCGCTGCGGCAGTCGGTGGTGCAGACCAGTCGCCGCATCACCGAGCTGGCCGACGCGGCGGGTCCCGGGCAGACCGTGGAGAGCGTGCAGACCCGTACCGAGCTCGAAAAGCTGCGCACCGCGCTGCAGGAGGCCATCGACAAGCTGGACCAGGCCGACCCGGCTGCCGAGCAGGCCAACATGGTCGTCATGGGGCCGGCGGCCCGGCCTGCAGGCGAGGCACCGCCGACACGGATACAGCTCATCGTCGCCGGGGCGCTGCTGTTCTTCCTGCTCGCGGTCATCGGCCATCTCGTCGCCGCACGGACGAGCCGTCGGCTGCGCACCGAACCGGAGATCGCCACGGCACTGGGCTCCGCGCTGCTGGGCACCGTCGACGTACCCGGTGAACAGCGCGCGCACCGGCCGGCGGGCCGTGGCCCGCGGGCCCGGATCCGCCGACTGCTGGGCGTCGACACCCGGTGGGACATACCGACCCCGCGGACGTCCGGCGACGAGGCCGACCGCCAGATCCGCTACCGACGGGTGTGCGCCCGCCTACGGGACCAGCTGCCCGCCCCCCGACGGCTGCTGGTCGTCGTCCCGGACGGCGACGAGATCGCCCGCCGGGCCGCCGGGCAGCTCGTCGCCGAGGCCGAGAGTGATCCTTTGCTGCGGGTGGTGGGGGTTTCGGTGTACCAGCCGCTGGTGCCGGACCGCGACGACGAGTCCGGTGCCCTGGTCGTGCTCAGCGCGGGCAGTTGGACCGCGGGGGAACTCGCCGGCATCGCCGAGGCGTGCGCGGACGCCGAGCACGAGGTCGTCGGCATCGTCATCGCCGGCCCTGTCCTGGCCCGTCCGACACGGTCCGCCGGCCTTCCCCGGGACACCGCCACGCCGGCCCTCGCGGTCGGCGACAACGCGACGGGAGGCTCACAGTGACGACGAGCACGACTTCGGAGTCGTCGGCCACCGCTCCCCTGCTGGACCTGCAGGCGCTGGTGGTTTCCGTGCGCAGGCGACGCAGCCTCTGGTGCTCCATGGCGCTGCTGGGGCTGCTGGGCGGCACGGCGGTGGCGGTCCTGCTGCCGCCGCCACCGACCGCGGTGACCAAGGTGCTGGTCGCGCACCAGGAGGACCAGCCGAACGACCCCGGAACGCTGATCCGCACCGACGTGGCGCTGCTGCACACCACTCGGATCGCGGACGAGGCCCTGCGGTCCCTCAAGTCCCCGGAGAAACCGGAGGACTTCATGCAGGACTACGAGGGCATCGGCCTGACCAACAACCTGCTCCAGATCGATGTGACTGCCGACAGCGACGCGGAAGCGGTGGCCCGCGCCGAGGCACTGGCCGACGCGTTCGTCGCGGACCATGTGAAGCGGATACAGGAAGCCGCGAACGCCGAGGCCAAGGCCCTGCTCGACCAGCGCGACCGAATACAGGACGACCTCGCCCAGGTCAACAAGGCGATCGGAGAGGCATCGCCGGACAGCGGGCCGAAGGCTTCGGCGGACATGGAGTCGCTCTTCGCCCGCCGGGCCGAACTCACCTCGCGGATCTCCGACTTCGACCAGCGCGCAGCGGAGGCGCGCATCGGCACGCCCCAACTCGTCGCCGGCACACAGATCGTGGACGCACCCCGCGCGGTGCGGCACTCCCTGCCCAGAACCGCTGCCACCAACGGCGCGATCGGGCTCGTCCTCGGGCTCGCCCTCGGGCTCGCGGTGGCCGCGGTCGGCACGGTGGTGGCGGACCGTCCCGTGCTGCGCCGGGACATCGCGGCGAACCTCGGCGCCTCGGTCATCGCGGAGTTGCCCCGCCGGTCGGCCACACTGTGGCGGCGCCGACGGATCCGGGCCGCACGCGAACGGCTCACCGCGTCCCTGGCCCGCACCGTGCGCGGCTCCGCGGACCCGGTGTCGCTGCTGGAACTGGGCTGTGCGCGCAACGCGAGCGTGATCGCCCTGGACCTCGCCGCGGCACTGGCGGCGGACGGGCCCGTGGTCATCATCGACGGTCTGCCCGGCCCGCAGCTCGCAGGCCGCCGCCCGAGGCCGGGAGGCCCGACCGTGGTCAGCGGTGAGCGTGCCGCGTCCGTGTCACAGGGAGAGCGCCCGCTCGGCGTCGGCTCGGTGGCGCCCGGCACGGTGTGGACGGACCTCCCGCACCTCGGTACTCAGACCGTGCTCGTCGTGCGTGCCGGGCACGCCGGCGCCGCGTGGCTGCACACCGTGGCACGGCAGCTCGCGGACCAGCGCATTCCGGTGATCGGTGTGGTGCTGATCGACCCCGATCCGCGTGACCGGACCGACGGCACGCTGTGGGACGGGCTGCACACGGCGCTGCGCGGCCAGAACGAGCGGCTGGCCCGGCAGAACGGGACGGGCCGACGGCGGAAGGAACGGCTGCCGTTGTGGGCGGACCGGGTCCCGGACAGCGACCAGGAGGCGCGGTAGGACATGTGTGGCATCGCAGGCACCTACCGATGGCCGGACGGGAAGGTCGTGACCGACCGGCTCACCGATACCCTCGCCCACCGCGGTCCGGACGGGGCCGGCCGGTACAGCCACTCCGCCGGTGACGGCGAAGTGCACCTCGGGCACCGCCGGCTGGCCATCATCGACCTGTCCGAGACCGGCGCCCAGCCGATGGCCTCGGGCGGCCTCGTCCTGACGTACAACGGCGAGCTGTACAACGCGCCCGAGCTGCGTGCCGAGCTGGCGGCCGCCGGAGTGCGCTTCCGCGGCACCTCCGACACCGAGGTGCTGCTGGAGGCCTGGCGGCGCTGGGGCACGGACTGCCTGCCCCGGCTGCGCGGCATGTTCGCGTTCGGGATCTTCGACGAGCGAACCGGTGACCTGGTGCTCGCCCGCGACCAGCTCGGCATCAAGCCGCTGTTCCTGCTCCGGCGCGGCGAGGGTCTGGTGTTCGCCTCCGAACTGAAGGCGCTCGCCGCCGTGACCGGCGGGTCGCTGCAGGTGGACCATGCGGCGCTGGTGGCCTCGCTGCTGTACTACTGGGTGCCGGACTCACGGTGCGCGTTCCGCGAGGCGGAGAAACTGCCGCCGGGGAGCTGGCTGCGATGCCGGCCCGACGGCCGGGTGGAGCGCGGCCGGTACTGGCACCTGAAGGACGTCGCCGCCGAGGGGCGGGAGCGGGCCCGGGCCGGCGAGCAGCCGGATCTCGCTGCCGTGGTAGAGGAGTCGACCCGGCGCCATCTGCTTTCCGACGTGCCTGTGGCGACCTTCCTCTCCGGCGGGCTGGACTCCAGCTACCTGACCGCGCTGGCGGCCCGCGACCGGCCCGGGATCTCCGCCTACACGATCGGATTCCGCGCCGAGGACGCCAGGTTCGAGGCGATGCCGGACGACCTGCGCTATGCACGGCAGGTGGCCGAGCGGTTCGGCGTCGACCTGCACGAGATCGAGATCGCTCCCAACGTGCTCGACCTGCTGCCGCAGATGACGTACCACCTGGACGAGCCGATCGGCGACCCCGCCGCGATCAACACGTTCCTGATCTGCTCGGCCGCCCAGGAGGCCGGGGTGAAGGTGATGCTCTCGGGGATGGGTGCCGACGAGCTGTTCGCCGGTTACCGCAAGCACCTGGCCAATCTGCTCGCGCTGCGCTACCAGCGCGTCCCGCGGCCCCTGCGGCGCGGCCTGTCCAGGGCCGTGGACCGGCTGCCGGTCGCCTCGGCCCGCCGGGGGTACCGGTCGGTGCGCTTCGCGAAGCGGTTCCTCTCCTTCGCCGACCTGCCGGAGGAGACCGCGTTCCGGCGCAGCTACACCATGTACGACCAGGACGAGCTGCTCGCCCTGGTCGATCCGGACCTGGCCGGGACGGTCGACGACGTGCTGACCGAACATGCGGACATCTACCAGGACAACGACCTCGACGACTTCGTCAACCGCATGTGCCTGGGCGACGC
The DNA here is from genome assembly GCF_001550375.1 of Streptomyces europaeiscabiei. Taxonomy (GTDB): domain Bacteria; phylum Actinomycetota; class Actinomycetes; order Streptomycetales; family Streptomycetaceae; genus Streptomyces; species Streptomyces europaeiscabiei. The sequence continues at coordinate 9,913 of NZ_LRTR01000109.1, forward strand.
CCGGATGTTCCTGCCGGGCCTGAACCTCGCCTACACGGACCGGTCGAGCATGGCCGCGTCGACCGAGGTGCGGGTGCCGTACGTGGACGTCGAGGTGGTGAAGGCGGCGTTCGCCGTGCCCGGTGATCGCAAGATCGTCGGACGGCAGGGCAAGGCCGTCCTCAAGGAGGCGGCCTCCTCGATCCTGCCCCGGGAGATCGTGTACCGGCCCAAGGGCTTGTTCAGCGCCCCGCTGCGGGCCTGGATGAGCCGGGATCTGGCACCGCTGGTGCGCGAGGTGGTGAACGACGGCGAGCTCGTCCGTTCCGGGTTCCTGCGCCGCGACGCCCTGGCACGCATGGTCGCCGAGGACGCCGCCGGGCATCAGGACTTCTCCAAGCATCTGTGGCACGTGCTGACCCTTGAGTACTGGTATCGCGGCGCGACCTCCGGGTCCGGCCAGAACGCTCCTTGACGGCGTAGAGACAAGAGGACTTCGGGTGAAACAGGTCGTACAGAACTACAAGAGTGGCGAGCTGACGCTTCTTGACGTGCCGGTCCCGGGGTGCAAACCGGACGGCGTGCTGGTCCGCAGCGCCTACTCGCTGATATCCACGGGGACCGAGCTCATGAAGGTGTCCGAGGCCGGCATGTCGATGCTGGGCAAGGCCCGTTCCCGGCCGGACCAGGTGGCCAAGGTCGTGCAGAGCGTGGCCACCAATGGGGTGCCCGCCACCTACCGCAAGGTGATGGGCAAGCTGGACTCCTACACGCCACTGGGCTACTCGCTGTGCGGGGTGGTCGAGCAGGTCGGCACCGGGATCGACGATGTCAAGGTCGGCGACCTCGTGGCCTGCGCCGGCAACGAGCACGCGCTGCACGCCGAGCTGAACTGGGTGCCGAAGAACCTCTATGCCCCGGTGCCTGACGGCCTCGCGTCGCGCCACGCGGCCTTCGGCACCGTGGGGTCGATCGCGATGCAGGGCGTCCGCCGCGGAGAGCCCCAACTCGGCGACGTGGCACTGGTCATCGGCCTCGGCCTGATCGGTCAGCTGGTGGTGCAGCTCCTCGCCGCCTCGGGGGTCCGTGTCGTCGGGGCCGACCCCGACCCGGTGCGCTGCGAGCTCGCCGAGCACCTGGGCGCGGCGGCCTGCGGCGATCCCTCCTCGGCGGCCGTGGCGACCGCCGTCGCCGAACTCACCGACGGTCACGGCGTGGACCAGGTGTACCTGGCCGCCGGCGGCGGCAGCAACCAGCCCGTCGAGCTGGCCGCCCGGCTGAGCCGGGACCGCGGCCGGGTCGTCGACATCGGCAAGTGCCGTCTGGACCTGCCGTGGAACGCGTACTACGAGAAGGAGCTCGACGTCCGGTTCTCCCGCTCGTACGGCCCCGGGCGCTACGACCCCGAGTACGAACTCGACGGGCGGGACTACCCGATCGGCTACGTACGCTGGACCGAGCGCCGCAACCTGGCGTGCTTCCTCGATCTCCTCGCCCGCGGCAGCGTCGACGTGGAACCTCTGGTCTCCCACATCTCCGACTTCGATGACGCCGTCGAGACGTACCAGCGCCTGAAGGACGGCGACCTGAAGGCCGTGGCCGTGCTGTTCCGGTATCCCGAGCAGAAGGAGGAAGCGGGGGAAGCAAAGGCCCCGGTGGTGGCCGTGCCCGCCGTGCGACGCGGCGGCGGAGCGGCCACCCCGGCCCGGTCCGCCAAGGCGCCGGTGCGGCTGGCGTTCGTCGGCGCGGGAAACTACGCGACGTCGATGCTGCTGCCGCACCTGGCGCAGCGCGAGGGCGTCGCGTTGTCCACGGTCGTCACCACGACGGCGCTGTCCGCGGCCAACGCGCAGCGCAAGTTCGGCTTCGCCGAGGCGACCACCGACCTCGACGCCGTACTGGGCGACAAGTCCATCGACGCGGTGTTCGTCGTCACCCGGCACAGCTCGCACGCCGAACTGACCCGACAAGCGTTGCTGGCCGGCAAGACGGTGTTCGTGGAGAAGCCGCTGGCACTCACCGAGGACGAGCTGGCCGGCGTGCTCGCGGCGGTGGAGGAATCCGGCAACGACCGGCTGCAGGTGGGCTTCAACCGCCGGTTCGCGCCGCTGCTGCAGGAGGCCGCGAAGCGGTTCGGTGCCCGGACCGGTCCGGCGAGCCTGCGCTACCTGGTCAACGCGGGCCGGCTGCAGCACGGCAGCTGGTACCTCCAACAGGGCACCGAGGGCTCGCGGTTCGCCGGCGAGGGCGGGCACTTCATCGACACGGCGAGCTGGCTGCTCAAGGCCGACCCGGTCTCGGTGTACGCGGTCGCCGCGCCCGGCAACGAGGACCTGCAGGTCGTGCTGCGCTACCCGGACGGGTCCACCGCCACCATCAGCTATGTCACGACCGGCGCGCCCGGCTTCCCCAAGGAGACGCTGGACCTCGTCGCGGACGGCAAGGTGCTGCGGCTCGACGACTTCGTCCGCGCCTCGGTGTACAGCCACAAGCGGTGGGTCAGTTCGCGGCTGCCCAAGGCCCGGGACAAGGGCCAGTCCGCCGAACTGGCCGCGTTCGTCAAGGCCGTGCGGACCGGCGGGCCGATGCCGGTGCCGCTGGAGTCGCTGGTCGCCACGACGGCGGCCACCCTCGCCGTGCAGGCCGGCCTGACCGGCGGCGCGCCGGTGACGTTGGCGCGGCCCCGATGACCATGAGCGCGGGCTGGTACCTGCGGCGGCTGTCCCGGATGGCACCGCGGGAGGTAGGCGGCCGGGTGGGCGACGCGGTGCGCAGACGGCGGTGGCGGTCGGCGCTGCCCACCTGCCCGAGCGTGACCGGCGCCCGGTTCACCGCGGTGCTGCCCGTGGGGACGATCGATACGGTGCCTGCGGACGCCGCGAAACGTCTCGTCGCCGAGGCGGACCGGCTGCTGGACGGGCACGCCACGTTCTTCGGGGTGGACCGCGACGACCTGGCCGACCCGGACTGGTTCCACGACCCGAAGACCGGGCGCCGGGCGCCGGGGGGCTACGCGTTCGACGTGCCGTACCGGAACGAGGACGCGGTCGGGGACGTCAAGCAGATCTGGGAACTGTCCCGGCATCACCACCTCACCGTGCTCGCCGCCGCCTACGCGATCACCGGGGACGAAAGGTACGCCGAGCGGGTGGCCGAGCACCTGCGGTCGTGGTGGGCGGCCAACGCGCCGCTGCGCGGAGTGCACTGGACCAGCGGCATCGAGCTGGGGATCCGGCTGCTGTCCTGGGTGTGGGTCCGCCGGCTGCTCGACGGCTGGCCGGGCGCGGCCGATCTGTTCGAGGGCAACCCGGTGGCCCGCCGGCAAATCTGGCACCACCAGCGCTGGCTGGCCGCCTTCCCCAGCCGGGGGTCCTCGGCGAACAACCACGTCATCGCCGAGGCCGCCGGGCAGTTCGCCGCGGCCTGCGCGTTCGGATGGTTCCCCTCCTCGGCGCGTTGGCGAGCCGACGCGCTGCGGTCGCTGGCGCGGGAGCTGCGCGGCAACACCTTCCCCTCCGGCCTCAACCGCGAGCTGGCCACCGAGTATCACGGACTGGTCCTGGAGCTCGGCCTGGCCGCGGTGGCCGAGGCGGATGCCGCCGACGTGCCGGTGCCCCCGTCGATCCGGCTGGTGCTGCTGCGGATGACCGACGCGCTCGCGGCCATCGTGGACAACCGGCTACGTCCACCGCGCCAGGGTGACGCGGACGACGGGCACGGTCTGGTCGTGGACGGCGCGGGCACCGACCGTTGGGCCTCGCTGCTGACCACCGGGGACGCCGTCTTCGGTCGGCTCGCCTGGTGGCCGACGGTGACCGGCACCGATGTCCGCACCCCGCTGCTGGCCGCGCTCGTCCGGCCGTACCCGAAAGACGGGACCGCACCGGCCGTGTCCCGCCCGGCGAGCCGACCGGCCCATTTCGCCGACGCGGGGATGACCATCCTGCGCGGTCCGGAGGGAATCTGGTGCCGCTGCGACGGTGGTCCGCACGGGTTCCTGTCCATCGCCGCGCACGCCCACGCGGACGCGCTGTCCGTGGAGGTCCGGCACGACGGGGTCGACGTGCTCGCCGACCCGGGGACGTACTGCTATCACGGACAGCCCGAGTGGCGGCGGTACTTCCGGTCGACCCTCGGCCACAACACCCTGCGACTGGACGGCGCCGACCAGTCCGTCTCCGGCGGACCGTTCCTGTGGACCCGGCATGCCCGCAGCCGGGTCCTGGTCGCGGACACCACCGACGCCTCCGGCGGGGGGGCGGTCCGCTGGTGCGCCGAGCACGACGGCTACCGGCCCTCCGTGCACCGTCGCCGGGTGGAGCTGACGGCCGCGAGCCAGGAGCTGAGGGTGGTCGACGAGGTGCGCGGCCCGCGCCGGGCAGCGCACCTGGCGTTCCATCTCGGCCCGGCGATCGCCGCGGACCTGGTGGGGAACCGGGCGGTGCTCACCTGGACCCGGGACGGCGAGGACCGCTCCGCGACGCTCGACCTGCCCGCGCAGTTGAGCTGGCGGGCGCATCGCGGCGAGAGCGACCCGCCGCTGGGCTGGTACTCCGCCGGCTTCGGGCGCAAGGAACCCACCACCACGCTGGTCGGCACGGGCTTCGCCGACGGCACGCAGGGGTTCACCACCGTACTCAGGTTCCGCGGCTAGGGAGGACGCTTGGGTATCAAGGGGCTGCACTGGGCATGGCCGGCGGCACCGCTTGCGCTGGTCCTGCTGGCTGCGACGGGCTGTGAGAGCACGCCGAGCCCGCGGCCGAAGCCGACCGCCGCGCCGTCCGCGTCCGTGGCCCGGGTGTGCGC
>NZ_LRTR01000011.1 GCF_001550375.1 Streptomyces europaeiscabiei
GCGCCAGCCGGCTCGGGCGCCCGGCTGCCGCTCCCCGCTGTGCCACACCCGGCCGTCCGCCACGGCCGTCAGGTCCGCGGCCGTGCCGTCGAACCGCACCCGGCCCTTGTCCATCACCACCACCCGGTGACACAGCATCGCCACGTCCTCCGTCTGATGGGTGGACAGCAGGACCGTCCGGCCCTCGCCGGCCTCCGCGATCAGCTCCCGGAACCGCATGCGCTGTTCGGGGTCGAGGCCGACCGTGGGCTCGTCCAGGACCAGGAACCCGGGGTCGCCGACCAGGGCCGCCGCCAGCGCCACGCGCTGCCGCATACCGCCGGAGAGCCGCCGTATCCGCTTGCCCCGCACCTCCGCGAGACCGACCGCGTCGAGGACCCGGCGGGCCTCGGCGTGCCGGGCCCTCCGGTCCGTCAGCTCCTTGAGGATCGCCACGTAGTCGATGAACTCGAAGGCGGTGAAGTCCGGATGGAACCCGGGGTTCTGCGGCAGATAGCCCAGGACCCTTCGTACGTCCTGCCGTCCGTGGACCGTGCTCGGGTCGTGTCCGAGGACGGTGAAGGCACCGTTGTCCGGCGGCGTCGCCGTCGCCAGGATCCGCAGCAGCGTCGTCTTGCCCGCGCCGTTCGGCCCGAGCAGTCCCGTGACGCCTTCGGAAAGCCGCACCGTCACGTCGTCCACCGCTCTGGTGCCGCGATAGCTCAGGGTCAGCCCGGCGGCCGAGACCGTGGGTCGTGTCGAGGCCGTGGGTCGTGTCGAGGCCGGGGGTCGTGTCATGACAGCCTCCTGGCTGCGAATCGAAGGGATCGGAGGGAGGGACCGAGCGGACGACCGCTGTCGAAGCGGTCCCGCGCCGCCACCAGCAGCACCGTCGCCACCGCCGCGACCGCCGCCGCCGCACCCTGCCCCTCGGCGGTGAAGGGCAGCGGCGTGCCGGACGCCAGCAGTCGGCTCAGCACCACCAGGGCGGTCCAGCCGGCACCGACCAGCGCCGGTGCGAGTACGGGCCCCAGCCGGGCCGTCAGCGCGACGCCCGTCGCGGTCAGCGCGAGTGCCGGCAGCAGCCAGCCGAGCGCCGCCAGGCCGAACGACGGCAGCGCCAGACTCGCGAGACCGCTCAGCAGCGTCGTCGTCGACAGCACCGCGACCGTGCGCACCATCAGCAGACGGAAGGTGTGCATCGGCGCGACCACGGCCATCTCGTACGTCGGGTCGAGTCCCGGCCCGAAGGACAGCGCCACCCCCGCCAGCGGCAGCAGCGGCGCCGTGGCCAGGAGCATCAGCGGCGACGCGGCCAGTCCCACGCCGACCGCGAGCAGCAGGGTGAGCGCCACCGCGCCGAGCCAGGAGCGGCGCAGCACCGGAGTCGCCGCGAGCAGCCGCGCGGTGTGGTCGGCGACCCCGGCCCGGATGAGGAGCGACTCGGCGAAGCCGGGCCTCGGGGCGTCCAGTTCGGCGTCCAGGCGTGCCCAGCCCGCGCTGATCTCGGCGGGCGGGACATGGGCGGCAAGCGCGGACCGGCAGTCGGCGCAGGCAGCGAGGTGCATCTCGACGGACCACAGCCGGGGCGCCGCCAGCGTTCCGTGGGCGTACTCCCGCAGGTCCCCGTCATCGGCGTGCCAACTCATGTCAGGCCTTCCCGCAGTTGCTTCCGGGCGCGCATGGCCCGGGTCTTGACGGTGCCCGGGGGAATGCCGAGCAGGACGGCCGCCTCACGTGTCGTCAGGCCGTCGATCACCGTGGCCTGCAGCACCGCCCGCAGCTCCGGCGAGAGTCCGGCCAGGGACCCTGCCAGGTCGCCGTGCTGCACCCGGGCCAGTACCTGTTCCTCGGCCGACGCCTCGTCGCGTTGCCGCAGCCGGGCGAGCGCCTGCCGCAGCCGGCCACGGGCCCCGTCGCCCCGCAGCGCGTCCACCAGGCGGCGCGATCCGATCCGCCACAGCCAGCCCGCCACGTCGCCTTCCCGCCGATGGCGCGCGGCTCCGCGCCACACGTCGAGAAACGTCTCCTGTACGACGTCGTCGACCAGCACCGGATCGGCGCACCGTCCGCGCAGCCGCAGCACGAGCCACGGGGCGTAGCGCCGGTACAGCTCTTCGAAGGCTCGACGGTCCCCGTCCGCGACCGCCCGCAACAGTTCGGCGTCACCCGGACTCCCCCGCTTCATCGGGATTCCTCCGTGGAAACTCCGCCCTTCAGGGCGGAGAGGAAACGGACTCCTGCGGAGCAGGGCAGGGAAAGGCGATTCGCCGCCAGGGCGGATCGTCGTCCGCCACCCGATACCCGCGGGGACTCACGAACTGATTTGATAGTTTGTGAGTTATGCCCACGCATGTGAAGCGGGCGTTCAAGTACCGCTTCTACCCGGACGATGCGCAGGCAGCGGATCTGTCGCGCACCTTCGGATGTGTGCGAAAGGTCTACAACCTGGCCCGCGAAGCCCGGACTGCCGCGTGGTACCAGCGGCAGGAGCGGGTCAACTACAACGCGACCTCGGCGATGCTGACCGCGTGGAAGAAGACCGAGGAGCTGGCTTTTCTGGCTGAGGTGTCCTCGGTGCCGTTGCAGCAGTGCCTTCGGCACCTGCAAGGCGCGTTCACCCACTTCTTCGAGGGCCGGGCGAAGTACCCACGCTTCAAGTCGCGCAAGAAGTCCCGGCATTCGGCGGAGTACACCAGCTCGGCGTTCCGCTACCGCGACGGCCGGCTCACGCTCGCCAAGATGCGCGAGCCGCTGAACATCGTGTGGTCGCGTCCGCTGCCAGAGGATACCGTCCCGTCCACGGTGACCGTGTCCCAGGACGCGGCGGGACGCTGGTTCGTCTCCCTGCTGTGCGACGACGCCATCACCCCGGCGCCGGCCACCACGGCCGCTGTCGGGATCGACGCGGGCATCACTTCCCCGGTGACCCTGTCGACCGGGGAGAAGGTCACCAACCCGAGGTATGAGCGCCGCGACCGGGCCCGTCCGGCGAAGGCCCAGCGGGAGCTGCCCCGCAAGGCCAAGGGCTCGAACAACCGGGCCAAGGCTCGCCGTAAGGCGGCCAAGGTCTATGCCCGGATCACCGACCGGCGCCGGGACCATCTGCACAAGCTGACCACTCGTCTCGTCCGTGAGAACCAAACGGTCGTGATCGAGGACCTGACCGTCCGCAGCATGGTCAGGAACGGCAAGCTCGCCCGAGCCATCTCGGATGCGGCCTGGCGCGAACTGCGCTCCATGCTGGAGTACAAGTGCGCCTGGTACGGGCGCGACCTGATCGTGATCGACCGCTGGCTCCCCAGCTCGAAGCTGTGCGGGGTCTGCGGCACGCTCAGGGCGAAGCCGGCGCTGAACGTCCGCGAGTGGACGTGCGGCTGCGGCACGGTGCACGACCGCGACGTGAACGCGGCGAAGAACATTCTCGCGGCCGGGCTGGCCGTGACAGCCTGTGGAGACGGTGTCAGACCTCAACGGGAGTCCTCCCGGACGGGGCGGTCGTCGGTGAAGCAGGAACCCCAGCGGGCGACCGCTGGAACCCCCGCCCTTAGGCGGGGAGGAAGTCAATTCGCTCACACCCCCTCATCGGACGAGACGCCCCGAACGGTTCACTGAGCACGTACGGGAGTTGCTGTCGGAGCCCGATAGGAAGGTGAGTGACTGTCGTACGCCCCCTTCGATCGAGTCATGGACGAACCCGCCCCGTCTCACGGCCGGCCGGATCCTCCCTCCCGAGGCCCACGGCCGGCGCCCGCAGCAGCCGGCCCCTCTCGTTGCCGGTCTCGTCGTACCCGGCGTCGGAGATCCGTGGCCGCTCGCGCGGGTCGTTCGGTGGCGACCGCGCGCCGGGTGAGCAGGAAGCCGGCGTGCAAGGGCCTCGCGTCCAACGGCTCACTCAGCTCGCCGAGGCCGACGACGGCGTCGCCGAGGCCGGTCGGCCGGCCAGTCGGGTCCAGGGCCGCCTCGTTGCCCTCGTCGGCCAGGTCGCGGCCGGGAGCCGACGGACCCGGGACCTGGTCCGGGCCGTCGGCTCCCACGCGGGTCGGGTGGCTCCGTCAGCTCTTCGCCGCGAGTGCCTTGAGCGCGATGTTCAGTTCGAGGACGTTCACCCGGGGCTCACCGATGAAGCCGAGGGTGCGGCCGTCGGTGTGCTCGTCGACGAGTCTTTGCACCTGGCCGACGGGCAGTCCGTTCTTCTCCGCCACCCGGCGGACCTGGAGGTCGGCGTACCGCGGGGAGATGTCCGGGTCCAGGCCCGAGCCGGAGGAGGTGACCGCGTCGGCGGGCACGTCGGACGGCTCGACCGGGTGGCCGGCCACGGAGTTGTCCTTGATCACAGCGGCCTTGGCGTCCTTCACCCACTGGACGAGCTGTTCGTTGTCGGCGGAGCGGTTGGTCGCGCCGGAGAGGATGAGCTTGTACTGGGTGTTGACGGTGTTGGTGCCGAGGCCGTTGGCGGGACGGCCCTGGAACCACATCAGGTCGGCCGGCGGGGTCGTTTGCCCCTCCTTCAACGGCAGGTCGTACGACTGCCCGATGAGCGAGGAGCCGACGACCCGGCCGGTGTGGTCCCTGATCTCGGAGCCGTCGGCCCTGTCGTGGAAGAGGGCCTGGGCGAAGCCGGTGACGAGGAGCGGATAGACAACCCCGGTGACGAGCGTCAGCACGAGCAGGGCCCGCAGACCCGCTCCCAGCAGGCGGGCGGTGTTCACAACAGAGGTGTTCATGTCCTTCAGCCGATCCCGGGGATGAGCGAGACGAGTATGTCGATGATCTTGATGCCGATGAAGGGCACGACGAGACCGCCGAGACCGTAGACGGCGAGGTTGCGGCGGAGCAGCCTGTCCGCGCTCATCGGCCGATACCGCACACCCTTCAGGGCGAGCGGGACGAGCGCGATGATGATGAGCGCGTTGAAGATGACGGCGGACAGGATCGCGGAGTCGGGCGAGGCCAGCCGCATGATGTTGAGCCTGTCCAGGCCCGGGTACACGGCCGCGAACAGCGCCGGGATGATCGCGAAGTACTTCGCGACGTCGTTGGCAATGGAGAACGTCGTCAACGCGCCCCGGGTGATGAGGAGTTGCTTGCCGATCTCGACGATCTCGATGAGCTTGGTCGGGTCGGAGTCGAGGTCGACCATGTTGCCGGCCTCCTTGGCGGCCGAGGTCCCGGTGTTCATGGCCACGCCCACGTCCGCCTGGGCCAGCGCGGGCGCGTCGTTCGTGCCGTCGCCGGTCATCGCGACGAGCTTGCCGGCGGCCTGCTCCCGCTTGATGAGGGCCATCTTGTCCTCGGGTGTGGCCTCGGCGAGGAAGTCGTCGACGCCCGCCTCCTCGGCGATCGCCTTCGCGGTCAGCGGGTTGTCGCCCGTGATCATGACGGTCCTGATGCCCATGCGCCGCAGTTCCTCGAACCGCTGACGCATGCCGTCCTTGACGACGTCCTTGAGGTGGATGACACCCAACACCCGTGCTCCGTCGGCGTCCTCGACCGCCACGAGCAGGGGCGTGCCGCCCACCTGCGCGATCCGGTCGGCGATCCCGTCCGCGTCCTCGGCGACCGTTCCGCCCCGCTCCCGCACCCAGGCGGTGACCGAACCGGCCGCGCCCTTGCGGACCTTGCGCCCGTCGACGTCCACACCCGACATCCGGGTCCGGGCGGTGAAGGCGATCCACTCGGCACCGGTCAGCTCTCCCTGGTGCCGTTCGCGCAGCCCGTACCCCGTCTTCGCCAGTACGACGACGGAGCGGCCTTCCGGTGTCTCGTCGGCCAGCGAGGAGAGCTGGGCGGCGTCCGCGACCTCGTCCTCGGTGGTGCCGTGCACCGGAACGAACTCGGCGGCCTGCCTGTTGCCGAGGGTGATCGTGCCCGTCTTGTCGAGCAGGAGCGTCGACACGTCTCCGGCGGCCTCGACCGCCCGGCCGGACATCGCGAGGACGTTGCGCTGGACCAACCGGTCCATCCCCGCGATGCCGATGGCGGACAGGAGAGCGCCGATCGTGGTCGGGATGAGGCAGACCAGCAGCGCGACCAGGACGACCATCGTGAGGTGCGTGCCCGCGTGGTCCGCGAACGCGGGCAGGGTCGCCACCGCCAGCAGGAACACGACGGTCAGCGATGCCAGCAGGATGTTCAGTGCGATCTCGTTCGGCGTCTTCTGCCGGGCCGCGCCCTCGACGAGGTTGATCATCCGGTCGATGAAGGTCTCACCGGGCTTGGTGGTGATCCTGATGACGACGCGGTCGGAGAGGACCTTCGTCCCGCCGGTGACGGCGGACCGGTCGCCGCCGGACTCCCGGATGACCGGGGCCGACTCGCCGGTGATCGCCGACTCGTCGACCGCCGCGACGCCCTCGACGACGTCACCGTCGCCGGGGATGATGTCGCCGGCCTCGCAGACAACGCGGTCGCCCACACGGAGTTCGGTGCCGGGCACGCGTTCCTCGCCCGCCGCGTCCGGGGAGAGACGACGGGCGACGGTGTCCGTCCTGGCCCTGCGCAGAGTGTCGGCCTGCGCCTTGCCGCGTCCCTCCGCGACCGCTTCCGCGAGGTTGGCGAAGACCACGGTCAGCCAGAGCCAGGCGCTGATGGTCCAGCCGAACCAGTCGGCCGGGTCCTCGAACGAGAAGAGCGTGGTCAGTACGGACCCGACCAGCACCACGAACATGACGGGCGACTTGACCATCACGCGCGGGTCGAGCTTGCGCAGGGCGTCCGGCAGCGACCTGACCAACTGCCCGGGGTCGAAGAGTCCGGCACCGACCCGGCCCTCGCCGGACCGGTGCCCGGTGGGCACGTCACTGTGCGGCGCCCGGGTGGCAGTGGCCGTGGACATCGCGTCCTCTTGCTTCGTTACGTCGGCGGTCATGACGCCAGTCCTTCGGCGAGCGGGCCCAGCGCGAGGGCCGGGAAGTAGGTCAGCCCGGTGATGATCAGGATCGCGCCCACCAACAACCCCGTGAACAGGGGCTTCTCGGTGCGCAGTGTGCCCGCCGTCACCGGCACGGGCTTCTGTTCGGCGAGCGAACCGGCGAGGGCGAGGACGAAGATCATCGGCAGGAACCGGCCCAGCAGCATCGCGATGCCGAGCGTGCTGTTGAACCACTGGGTGTCGGCGTTCAGCCCGGCGAAGGCCGAGCCGTTGTTGTTCGACGCGGACGTATAGGCGTAGAGGATCTCGGAGAATCCGTGCGCGCCGGAGTTCGTCATGGAGTGGCCCGGCGTCGGCAGTGCCATGGCCGCCGCGGTGAAGACGAGCACGAGCGCGGGCGTGACGAGGAGGTAGCAGGCGGCGAGCTTGATCTCGCGGGTGCCGATCTTCCGGCCCAGGTACTCGGGTGTACGGCCGACCATCAGCCCGGCGATGAACACGGCGATGATCGCCATGACGAGCATGCCGTAGAGGCCGGAGCCGGTACCGCCGGGCGCGATCTCGCCCAGCATCATGCCGAGCATGGTGATGCCGCCGCCGAGCCCGGTGAAGGAGGAGTGGAAGGAGTCCACCGCGCCCGTGGAGGTGAGCGTGGTCGAGACGGCGAAGATCGACGAGCCGCCGACCCCGAACCGGACCTCCTTGCCCTCCATCGCGCCACCGGCGATCTGGAGCGCGGGACCGTGGTGGGCGAACTCGGTCCACATCATCAGCGCCACGAACCCGACCCAGATGGTGGCCATGGTGGCGAGGATCGCGTAGCCCTGCCTGACGCTGCCGACCATGGTCCCGAAGGTGCGGGTCAGGGCGAACGGGATGGCGAGCATCAGGAAGATCTCGAAAAGGTTCGTGAAGGGGGTCGGATTCTCGAACGGGTGGGCGGAGTTGGCGTTGAAGACGCCGCCGCCGTTCGTGCCGATCTCCTTGACGGCCTCCGTCGAGGCGACCGCGCCGCCGTTCCACTGCTGCGAGCCGCCCATGAACTGTCCGACCTCGTGGATGCCGGAGAAGTTCTGGACGGCGCCACAGGCGACCAGCACGACGGCCGCGATCAACGACAACGGCAGCAGGATGCGGGTGACACCGCGCACCAGGTCGGCCCAGAAGTTGCCGAGTTCACCACTCCGGGACCTGGCGAAGCCCCGTACGAGGGCCACGGCCACGGCCATGCCGACGGCGGCCGACACGAAGTTCTGCACGGCGAGACCGGCGACCTGCACGACATGGCCCATGGTCTGCTCGCCGTAGTACGACTGCCAGTTGGTGTTGGTGACGAAGGACGCGGCGGTGTTGAACGCCTGGTCCGGGTCGATGGAGGCGAAGCCGAGCGAGCCCGGCAGTACGCCCTGGAGCCGCTGGAGGAGGTAGAGGAAGAGAACGCCGGCGACCGAGAAGGCGAGGACACCGCGCAGGTACGCGGGCCATCGCATCTCGGTGTCGGGGTCGGCACCGACGCCTCTGTAGAGCCATTTCTCGACGCGCCCGTGCGTGTCGGAGGAGTAGACCTTGGCCATGTGGTCGCCGAGGGGACGGTGGACGAGGGCCAGCGCCGCGATCAGGGCGAGCAGTTGGAGGACGCCGGCAGGTACGGGACCCATGACAGTGCTCAGAACCTCTCCGGGAAGAGCAGGGCGAGGACGAGATAGCCCAGCAGGGCGACGGCCACGACCAGGCCGACGACGTTCTCGACGGTCACAGCCGGGTCACCCCCTTGGCGACCAGAGCCACCAGCGCGAACACCGCGACCGTGACGACGACGAAGGCCACATCGGCCATCGCGAACTCCTAGAGCTTGAAGAGGTTCGAAAAGTGAGTCGGACGACTGGAGCAAACCTCCTTGGCGGCCGGAACCGGTCGGCCTTGACACATCCCTGACGGCGATACCGACACCTTTGACAGACCTCTGACGCGCCGCCGCCCGCGCCCCGGAAAAGCGGGTGGCCGGGGTGGAGTGGATGCGCGGCACCGGATCAGGCCGGCGGGCACGCGGCCGAACCGGGGCGGCGCCTCGGGGGCGGACGAGACGTCGGCGCAGACCTTAACGCGGTCTTGACGCCGCCCGGTCCCGTTCCCCATGGCCTGGGCATCACTCGTTGCCTACGCTGATGCAGCGGTCTGGCGATGGCCGGAAACGTTCGTATCACCGCACGTCAGGAGCGTTCATGGCCACCACGGAGGGCACCCGCACCAGCCGCCTGCGGGCGTGGATGCTGGAGGGCCTGTCCGACATGGGCAGGGGCGGCGGACACACCGGGCCGCATGCCGAGCCGGAGCCCGCGCACCAGGGTCGTCCCTGGTGGCGGGTGATGTGCCTGACCGGCGTCGACTACTTCTCCACCCTCGGCTACCAGCCGGGCATCGCCGCTCTCGCCGCCGGTCTCCTCTCCCCCGTGGCGACCATCGTCCTCGTGATCGTCACCCTCGCCGGCGCGCTCCCCGTCTACCGTCGCGTGGCCGAGGAGAGCCCCCGGGGCGAGGGGTCGATCGCGATGCTGGAGCGCCTGCTGACGTTCTGGAAGGGCAAGCTCTTCGTCCTGACCCTGCTGGGCTTCGCGGCGACCGACTTCCTCATCACGATCACCCTCTCGGCCGCGGACGCCTCGACCCACCTGATCGAGAACCCCCACCTCACCGATGTCCTGCACGACAAGCAGGTTCTGATCACGCTCATCCTCATCGCCCTGCTGGGGGCGGTGTTCCTCAAGGGCTTCCTGGAGGCCATCGGCGTGGCGGTGGCGCTGGTGGCGCTCTATCTGGCGCTGAACGTCGTGGTCGTGGTGACCGGCCTGTGGCACGTCGTCACCGAAGGCCATGTCGTCACCGACTGGTCGACCGCCCTGACCGCCGAACACGGCAATGTCTTCGTCATGATCGGCGTGGCCCTGATCGTCTTCCCCAAGCTCGCGCTCGGTCTCTCCGGCTTCGAGACCGGTGTGGCGGTCATGCCGCACGTGAAGGGCGAGCCGGGCGACACGGAGGAGAATCCGAAGGGCCGCATCCGGGACACGAAGAAGCTCCTGACGGCGGCCGCCGTGATCATGAGCGTCTTCCTGGTCTGCACGAGCTTCATCACCACGCTCCTCATCCCGGAGAAGGAGTTCGAGCCGGGCGGCGACGCCAACGGGCGCGCACTGGCGTATCTGGCGCACGACTACCTGGGGAACGCCTTCGGCACGGTCTACGACGTCTCCACCATCGCCATCCTCTGGTTCGCGGGCGCCTCCGCCATGGCCGGCCTGCTGAACCTGATGCCGCGCTACCTCCCCCGGTACGGCATGGCGCCGCACTGGGCGCGCGCGGTCCGCCCGATGGTCATCGTCTTCACCCTGGTCGCTTTCCTGGTCACCTGGATCTTCGACGCGGACGTGGACGCCCAGGGCGGCGCCTACGCGACGGGCGTCCTGGTCCTGATCAGCTCGGCGGCGATCGCGGTGACGATCGCCGCCCGCAAGGCCGGCCAGCGCAACTGGACCATCGCCTTCGGCGTCATCTCGGCGGTCTTCCTCTACACCACCGTCCTGAACGTCATCGAACGCCCCGACGGGGTGAAGATCGGCGCCTGCTTCATCGCCGGCATCATCCTCGTCTCCCTCCTCTCCCGCCTGGCCCGCGCTTTCGAACTCCGCGTGACGAGTGTGCAGTTGGACGGCATGGCGGAACGTTTCGTACGGGACATCGCCCACCGCAAGATCCGCTTCATCGCCAACGAGCCGGACAACCGCGACCTCACCGAGTACCGCGAGAAGATCGAACAGATCCGCCACGACAACGACGTCCCCACGGCCGAGGACTTCGTCTTCGTGGAGGTGACGGTGACCGACCCGTCGGAGTTCGAGGCGGGCCTGGCGGTCCGGGGCGAGGTGATGCACGGCCGCTACCGCGTGCTGACGCTGGAGTCCTCCTCGGTCCCCAACGCCCTGGCCGCCCTGCTCCTGCACGTGCGTGACGCGACCGGCGCCATACCGCACATCTACTTCGAGTGGACGGAGGGCGGCCCCTTCGCCAACTTCCTCCGCTTCTTCCTCTTCGGCCAGGGAGAGGTCGCCCCCGTCACCCGAGAGGTCCTGCGCGAGGCCGAACGGAACCGGGCCCGACGCCCCCGGGTACACGTGGGCTGACCGGCCGGCCGGCGGCCGCTTCGTCCCCCGCCCCGAGCCGTAGGACTCAGGCCCGCACCGTCGCGGCGAGGTCCGCCAGCAGGACGTCGGCCATCAGTTCCTCGACGACGGCGGTGCCGTGGTCGAGGATGGCGGGGGCCAGTTCGGGGTCCCAGGGCGCCTCGGTGAGACGGCCGGGCGGAGGGCCCTGCGGGCTGCGGGCGACCGCGGTGCGGTAGTCCGTCGCCGCCATGCGCCAGGGCCGGGCCGGTGTCTTGTCCAGGAGATACGCGGCGATACGGATGCCTTCGCCGTCGAAGTCACCGTGGTAGCGGAGGGTCGCGCCGTGGTCCGCGAGGAGACGGAGAAGGTGGACGGCCGCGCTGTTGGGCCAGCCCGACGTGCACACGAGCGGCGGACAGGCCGGGCCGAAGCGGCGTACGGCGAGGGCCAGGATGCTGGGGTTCTCCACCGCGTGGACGACGGGCGCGGGATCCGCGGCGAGGGTGAACTCGCCCGGGGCACGTAGTTGGGCGAGGGTCAGGGCGGCGCCCTGTCCGGCCTCGGCGCAGACGCGGGCCACGCGGGCGAGCGGGCCGTCGCCGGAGGGACGCAGTCCACCGACGAGAACGGTGGCGGACAGGTCGTCGTCGGCGACGCCCGCGCGCGACCACAGGGCGCGCCGGTCCGCCGCGGACTGCGGCGGCACGCCGTCATGGAGGGCCGCCAGCGCGCGCAGGACGAGGGCGGACAGACGGGTGCCGTCGTCGAGGACGTGGGAGTCGCCTCGCAGGACCCGGGCCGCGAACACGGGCAGTGGCTCCGCCTCCGCGGGCAGCGCCGCGAGCACGGTCAGTGCGTCGGTCAGCAGGGACCGGGTACCTTCCGGTGAGCCGCCGACCAGGCCGGCGGTTCGGCACGAGGCGGCCCAGTCGGCGAGGGCGGGCTGGGCCCGCACGACGGCGTGACCGTCCAACCAGGCCCACAGCTCGGCCCGTTCGCCTTCCTGGCGGCGTCGTTCGCCCGCGCGGTCGTCGAGGGGACCGACGAGTGCGGTGACGGTCTCGCGTACGGTGCGGCCCCACAGTTCGGTGACGGCCTCCTCCAGACGGGCCAGGGCGACGGAGGGGCGGGGGTCCGGCAGCCGGTCCAGGCCGAGCAGATCGGCGAGGGCCTCGCGCTGGGCGTCGTCGAGCGGGCCGAGACGCACCCGGGTGACGGGACGGCCGGAGGAGAGGCGACTGTGCACCGTGTGCCAGAGCGGGCGGAGTTCCGGGCGGCGCAGGGTGGGTTCGCCCGGGGCCGGTT
>NZ_LRTR01000110.1 GCF_001550375.1 Streptomyces europaeiscabiei
TGCCGGTCGAGCCCGCGGTGGCCGGCGACCTGGCCGCGAAGACCAAGGACAACCCCCCGCACACCACGTTCTGGCTTCGGCCGGGCAAGCACAGACTCGATCGCGACCGCTACTCCCAGGTCATCCCCAAGGAGGGCAACAGCTACCTCGGGGCGCCGGGCGCGGTGCTCGACGGCCGGAAGACCAACCAGTACGCGTTCGGCGGCAACGCCGCAGGCGTCACCATCCGCTACCTGACGGTGCAGGGTTTCGTCGCGCCGCATGACGAGGGCGTGGTCAACCATGACTCGGCCGACGGGTGGGTGATCGAGCACGCGACGATCCAGAACAACTCCGGCGCCGCGCTGATGGCCGGCGCCCGCCAGCAGGTCCGCGCGAGCTGTCTGCGCGACAACGGTCAGTACGGCATGAACGCGTACAAGGCCACCGGCCGTATCACCGGCCTGGTGGTCGAGGGCAACGAGATCGTGGGCAACAACAGGGACGACTGGGAGAAGCGGCGACCGGGCTGCGGCTGCACCGGAGGCGTCAAGTTCTGGGCCGTCGACGGCGCGGACGTACGCGGCAACTGGGTGCACGACAACCGAGGAGCCGGGTTGTGGGCGGACACCAACAACAACGACTTCCTCATCGAGGACAACGTGATCGAGGCCAACGAGGGGGCCGCGCTGATCTACGAGACCAGCTACAACGCGGTCATCCGCAAGAACAGGATCCGGCGCAACAACTGGGTCGAGGGCCGCACGTACGCCGACCGCGGCGACAACTTCCCGTTCGCGACCATCTACCTGTCCGAGTCCGGCGGCGAACCACGGATCCGAGCCCGCACGGACAAGATCGAGATCTACCGGAACGTGCTGGAGAACAACTGGTCCGGGATCACCCTGTGGGAAAACGCCGACCGGTTCTGCAACAGCCCGGCCAACACCTCGTCCGGTGACTGCACGTTGCTGGTGAAGAAGATCGACCGCTGCGCGCAGCCCGCGATCGCCGCCGCACCGCTCTACGCCGACTGCCGGTGGAAGACCCAGCGGGTGGACATCCACGGCAACCGCTTCGTGCTGGACAAGTCCGTCGTCGACTGCACGGTGAGGTGCGACCGCATGGCGGTGCTGGCCAACTACGGCACCTATCCGGACTGGTCGCCGTACAAGGGCGAGCGGGTGGCCGAGGCGATCACCCGCAAGCAGCACAACAGCTGGCACGACAACGTCTATGTCGGGCCATGGAAGTTCGTCGCCCACGACCCGAGCCGGGTACTCGACTCCTTGCAGTGGCAGGGCGCGCCGTACCGGCAGGACGCGGACAGCACCTTCCGCGCACGGGACGGTGGCTGAGATGAGCCCGGAGCACACGGACCACACGTCGAAGATCGTCGGGACGGCCTGGGGGCTGCTGGTCCTCAACACGCTCGGCTCCGCCGGGGCGAAGACCATCGTCCCGCTGCCCCGCTCCCTCATCCAGATGGTCACCATGGGCGCGCTGGTGGCCGCGTTCACGCTGGCGCTCACGGTCAATCCGCGGCTGCGTATCCGGGCCAGTGCCTTCGTGTTCCTGCTCAGCCTGCTTCTGGTGCCGAGCGTGATCTCCAGCGCTGACCTGGAGTCCGGGTTCGGCGCGGTGTTCCGCTGCGCCCGGCTGGCTCTCTTCGTCGGCACACTGTGGCTGCTCAGCCGCTGGTGGGACGGCGGCCTGACCTTCGTCCGGCTCCACATCCGGATGTATTTCGTGGTCCTCGGATCGGTGGCCGTCGGCGCGGTCATCTCACCGGGCGCCGCCCTGCCCGAGCTCTACGGCGGGCGGCTGGTCGGCGCGTTGTGGCCGCTCACCCCGCCGCAGATCGGACAGTACGCCGCGGTGATCATCGGGCTGGCCGTGCTGCTCGTTCTGGGCCGCCGGACCGACGGGCGCAGCGCGGCGCTGGTCATCGTGCCGGCACTCGTCCTGCTCGCGCTGACCCATACCCGCACGGCCACGCTCGGCCTGCTCATCGGGCTGGTGTTGGCGATCGGCTCGCTCTTCCTGACCAGCGCCGCGGCCCGCCGCTTCTTCGCCTGGGCGGTGCTGTGCGCCGCCGTGGCCGCGGTGGGCTTCGGCTCCGCGCTGCAGGCGTGGTTCCTGCGCGGACAGAGCCAGGAGAACTTCACCAGCCTCACCGGTCGGGCCAAGGTCTGGGAGGCCCTGCTGGCGGCACCCCGGACGACCTCGGAGTACCTGTTCGGCGCGGGCCTGGGCGACAAGTCGTTCGGCGGACTGCCGATCGACAACAGCTGGCTGGCCGTCTACCACGAGCAGGGGGTGACCGGCGTCGCCCTGGTGGCGGCGATCATCATCGTGCTGGGCGGCGTCGCGTTGCTGCGGCCACCGTCGCTGTCCAGGGCCTGCGCGCTCTTCCTGATCAGCTACTGCGCGATCGCCTCGTACACCGAGGCCGGGCTCGGCGACGCCTCGCCGTATCTGCTGCATCTGGCCGTGGCCGCCTCGCTGCTGGCGGCACCGGCCGAGGCCACCGCCCCCTCGACACCCGAAGTCCCCCGACGGCCCGTCCCGCGATGGGTCCGAAGATCGGAGGTGATCTGAGCATGCACGTCCTCGTGGTGCACAACCGCTACGCCTCGGCGCAGCCGAGCGGGGAGAACAAGGTCGTCGACCAGGAGGTAGCGCTGCTGCGCGGGGCCGGCCACCGGGTCGAGGTGTTCGAGCGGCGCAGCGACGACATCGCCGCCCGGTCCCTGCTGGGCAAGGCCGCGCTACCGCTGCTGGTGCCGTGGAACCCGGCGGTCCGCAGGGAGCTCGCCGGCCGGCTGCGCAGCGAGCGGCCGGACGTGGTGCACGTCCACAACGTCTTCCCGCTCCTGTCGCCGGCGGTGCTGGCCGCCTGCGCCGACGCCGGCGTGCCCGCCGTCGCCACGCTGCACAACTACACCCAGGTCTGCCCGCCCGGCACGCTGCAGCGGGACGGCCGGCCGTGCACCGAGTGCGTCGGGTCCGCGCCGCTGCCCGCCGTCCGGCACGGCTGCTACCGCGACTCCCGGCTGGCGACGGTGCCGCTCGCGGTCAGTCTGTCGGTGAACCGGCGGCGGTGGTGGTCCGGCGTGGAGCGGTTCTTCTGCATCTCCGCGGCGCAGCGCGACGTGCTGGTGCGGTCGGGGATGCCGGCCGAGCGGCTGGCGGTGAAGCACAACTTCGTGCCCGACCCGGGCGCCTGCCGTTCGGGCGCGGGCGAGCATCTGCTCTTTCTCGGCCGGCTCGCGGAGGCCAAGGGCGTGCGGCTGCTCATGGCCGCGTGGGACGAACTCGCCGCCGACGGCGGGGTGGGCGTCCCGCTCGTGATCGCCGGTACGGGGCCGCTGGAACCGGAGGTGACCGCCTGGGCGGCGGGCCGGGACGACGTCCGCTACGTCGGCCTCTATGACACGGCGGAGTGCCAGAAGGCCGTCGCGCGGTCGGTCGCCGTGGTGGCGCCCTCCACGTGGCTGGAGGCGTTCGGCCTGGTGGTCGTGGAGGCGATGGCGGCGGGGGTCCCGGTCGTCGCCGCCGGTCACGGCGCCTTCGTCGAACTCGTCGAGGACGGGGTGACCGGGCTGCTGCACCGGCCGGGCGAGCCCGCCTCGCTCGCGTCCTGCCTTCGCCGGATCACGGCCGAGCCGGCCCGCAACGGGGAGATGGGCCAGGCGGCCCGGCGCCGCTACGAGCGCGACTTCAGCCCGGCCGTCGGGCTGGAGCGCCTGGTGGATGAGTACCGCACCGCGATCGCGGGTCGGTCCGGCGGCGGGGACAGCCCGCCGCCGGTTGGGGACAAAAGCACTGGCTCGCGGCGGGGACACCCGCGCGAGCGGGATGGGGGCAGTCAATGACACGATGCCGACTCTGCGGCTCGGCGGCGCTGGTGAGCGTCGTCGATCTGGGCGCGACCCCGCCGTGCGAGAGCTTTCTCGCCGCGGATCAACTGGACCTGCCGGAGCCGGCGTACCCGCTGCACCTGCGGGTCTGCACCGACTGCTGGCTCGCACAGATCCCTCCGCTGATCACGCCGGAGGAGACGTTCAAGGAGTACGCCTACTTCTCCTCCTTCTCCACCTCCTGGGTCGAGCACGCGCGCACGTTCGTCGCCGACGCCGTGGAGCGGGTGGGTCTGGGCCCCGACGCCTTCGTGGTCGAGGTCGCGAGCAACGACGGGTACCTGCTGAGGCACGTGGTGGACCGGGGGATCCGCTGCCTCGGCATCGAGCCCTCGGTGAACGTCGGCGCCGCGGCGCGGGACGCGGGTGTGCCCACGCTCACGGAGTTCCTGGACCCGGTCACCGGCGCCGACGTCCGCGCCGAGCACGGCCCGGCGGACCTGGTCGTGGCCAACAACGTGTACGCGCACATCCCCGACGTGGTCGGGTTCACCCGAGGGCTGCGCGCCCTGGTCTCCGACGACGGCTGGGTCTCGATCGAGGTGCAGCACCTGCTGACCCTGATCGAGGAGAACCAGTACGACACGATCTACCACGAGCACTTCCAGTACTACACGGTCGCGTCCGCGACCCGGGCGCTGGCGAGCGGCGGGCTCACGCTCGTGGACGTCGAGTTGCTGCCCACGCACGGCGGCTCCATCCGGCTGTGGGCCCGGCCGGCCGAGATGGCCGGCGAGCCGACCCGGCGGGTGGCCGACGTGCTGGACCGGGAGAAGGCCGCCGGACTGCAGGAGCTGTCCGGGTACACCGAGTTCTCCGGCCGGGTGGCCAAGGTGCGCCGGGACCTGCTGCGGTTCCTCGTCGACGCGGCCGAGCGCGGCAAGACGGTCGTCGGCTACGGCGCTCCGGGCAAGGGCAACACCCTGCTCAACCACTGCGGCATCCGGCCGGATCTGCTCCCGTACACGGTCGACCGCAACCCCTACAAGCACGGCAGGTTCACCCCGGGCACCCGCATCCCGATCCTGCCGCCCGAGCAGATAGCCGCCGACGAACCGGACTACGTCCTCGTCCTGCCGTGGAACCTGCGGGCCGAGCTGGTCGAGCAGTTGTCCTTCGTGCACGCCTGGGGCGGCCGACTGGTCTTTCCGATTCCGGAACTGAGCATTGTCGAGGTCAAGGCATGAAGGTCGTACTGTTCTGCGGCGGCTACGGGCTGCGGATGCGCAGCGGAGCCTTTGACGACGTGCCCAAGCCGATGGCCATGGTCGGCCCTCGGCCGCTGATCTGGCATGTCATGCGCTACTACGCGTACTTCGGGCACACGGAGTTCATCCTGTGCCTCGGGTACGGGGCTCACCACATCAAGGACTTCTTCCTCAACTACGAGGAGACGACGTCCAACGACTTCGTGCTGCGGGGCGGCCGGACCGAGCTGCTGTCCACCGACATCGCCTCCTGGACGATCACGTTCGCGCAGACCGGCATCGAGTCACCGATCGGGGAGCGGCTGCGCCGGGTGCGGCACCACCTGGACGGCGACGAGATGTTCCTCGCCAACTACGCCGACGTGCTCACCGATGCCCCGCTGCCGGAGATGATCGACAAGTTCGCCCGGCGCGACGCCGGTGCGTCGATGATGGTGGTGCCGCCGCAGTCCTCGTTCCACTGCGTGGATCTGGGCGACGACGGCCTGGTGGGGGGTATCACCGCGGTGAGCGACATGCCGCTGTGGGAGAACGGCGGCTACTTCGTGCTCCGCCAGGAGGTCTTCGACCACATCCCGGAGGGCGGGGACCTGGTCGCCGACGGATGCGCGCAACTGGCCAAGCGGGGGCGGCTGGTGGCACACCAGCACCGCGGCTTCTGGAAGCCGACCGACACCGTGAAGGAGCGGGCCGCGCTCGACGACGCCTACGCACGGGGCGAGCGCCCGTGGGCCGTGTGGGAGCGGGACGGCGTGGATACGGGCGCCGCGGCGAGGACCGTGTGATCCGGCTCGGGGCCGGGCCCCTGGACCGGATCGTCGCGGTGGGCGCCCACTGCGACGACATCGCCATCGGCGCCGGCGGCACGCTGCTGACGCTGTGCCTCGCGCGGCCGGGTATCCGCGTCGACGCTCTGGTGCTCTCCGGCGGTGGCAGCGAGCGGGAGCAGGAGGAGCAGGCCGCGCTCGCCGCCTTCTGCCCGGGTGCCGACCTTCGGCTGACCGTGCTCAAGCTGCCGGACGGCCGGCTGCCGGCGCACTGGGGCGAGGCCAAGGACGCGGTCGAGGAGTTGCGCGGGGGGACCGAGCCGGATCTCGTGGTGGCCCCGCGCACCGATGACGCGCACCAGGATCACCGCGGCCTGGCAAAGCTGGTGCGCACCGCGTTCCGCGACCACCTCGTGCTCGGCTACGAGATCGTCAAGTGGGACGGCGATCTCGGCCGTCCGGCGGCGTACCAGCCGCTGTCGCCGGAGACCGCCGAACGGAAGGTGCGGCTGCTGCAGGAGCACTACCCCTCGCAGCGGCACCGGCCCTGGTACGACCGGGAGGCCTTCCTCGGGCTGGCCCGGATCCGCGGCATCGAATGCCACACCCGCTACGCCGAGGCGTTCGCCGTCACCAAACTCACTCTCGACCTGGGGGAATGAACTGTGCGCGTACTGCTGACCGGACACCAGGGCTACCTGGGCACGGTGATGGCCCCGGTCCTCGCGGACGCCGGGCACGAGGTGGTCGGGCTGGACGCCGGCCTGTTCGCCGACTGCGTCCTCGGCCCGCCGCCCGCGGACCCGCCGGGGCCGCGCGTGGACCTGCGCGACGTCACGGCCGAGCACGTGGCCGGGGTGGACGCCGTGATCCACCTGGCCGCCCTGTCCAACGACCCGCTGGGATCACTGGCGCCGGACCTCACCTACGACATCAACCACCACGCGTCCGTACGCCTTGCCCGGCTGGCCCGCGACGCCGGAGCGCGGCGCTTCCTGTACGCGTCGACGTGCTCGGTCTACGGCGCCGCCGGCGGTGGCGACCTGGTGGCCGAGGACGCCCCGCTGCGCCCGGTGACGCCGTACGCGGAGTCCAAGGTGCGGGTGGAGGACGACCTGCACGCGCTGGCCGACGGCGACTTCAGCCCGGTGTACATGCGCAACGCCACCGCCTTCGGCTACTCACCCCGGCTGCGCGCCGACATCGTGCTGAACAACCTGGTGGGCCACGCCCTTCTGTCCGGCGAGGTCCTGGTGCTCTCCGACGGCACCCCCTGGCGCCCGCTGGTGCACGCCGCCGACATCGCACGGGCCTTCACGGCCGCGCTGGTCGCGCCACGGGAAGCGGTGCACGACCGGGCGTTCAACATCGGCAGCGAGTTCAACAACGTCACGGTCGCCGAGATCGCCGAGCAGGTCGCCGAGGCGGTGCCCGGCGCGAAGGTGGTGATCACCGGGGAGAACGGTGCCGATCCGCGGTCGTACCGGGTGGACTTCTCCCGCTTCCGCGCCGCGATCCCCGGCTTCGACTGCGCGTGGACGGTCAAGCAGGGCGCAATCGAACTCGCCGACGCCTACCGGAAGTTCGGGCTGACCACGGAGGACTTCGAGCGGCGCTTCACCCGCCTCGCCGTGCTGCGCGCGGCATCCGAGGCCGGCGCCGTCGACGACACCCTGCGGTGGCGCCGATGACCGCGGTCGGCGAAGAGATGCACGCACTGGTGGAGCGGTTGTACCCGCTGTGCCGGAGCATCACCGGTGACGGTGTGCGCGCCACCCTGGAGATCGTCGGCGAGTACGTCCCGCTGCGGGTGCACGAGGTGCCGACCGGAACCCAGGTGCTCGACTGGACGGTGCCGCAGGAGTGGAACATCCGGGACGCGTACATCGCCGACAGCGCCGGCGACCGGGTCGTCGACTTCGCCGCGTCCAGCCTGCACGTGCTCGGCTACAGCGTGCCGGTGTCGGCGACGATGCCGCTGTCCGAGCTGCGTGGGCATCTGCACACCCTGCCGGACCACCCCTCCTGGGTGCCGTACCGCACCAGCTACTACAAGCCGGAATGGGGGTTCTGCCTGGCCCAGGAGACCTTGGACGCGCTGCCGGACGGCGAGTACGAGGTCCGCATCGATTCCACCCTCGCCGACGGCCACCTCACCTACGCCGAGCACGTGGTCCCCGGGCAGGTCGCCGACGAGGTGATCGTCTCCTGCCACGTCTGCCACCCGTCCCTGGCCAACGACAACCTGGCCGGCATCGCGGTGGCGACGTTCCTGGCCCGGTCGCTGGCGGAGCGGACGCCGCATTACACCTACCGGTTCATCTTCGCGCCCGGCACCATCGGGGCGATCACCTGGCTGGCCCGCAACGCGGAGCGGATCGAGCGGGTCAAGCACGGCCTGGTGCTGGCCTGCGCCGGTGACCCGGGCCGGCTGACGTACAAGCAGAGCCGGCGCGGCGACGCGGAGATCGACCGGGTGATGCGGCACGTGCTCGCCGCCTCCGAACGCCCGCACCACGTCAACGAGTTCACACCGTACGGCTACGACGAGCGGCAGTACTGCTCGCCCGGGTTCGATCTCGGTGTGGGCTCGCTCAGCCGGACCCCGTACGCCGGCTATCCCGAGTACCACACCTCGGCGGACAACCCGGGCTTCGTCTCCCCGGAGGCGATGGCGGACACGCTCGCCGTCTGCCGCGAAGCGTTCGCCGTCCTCGACCGCAACCGGCGGTACGTCAACCTCAGCCCCTACGGCGAACCGCAGCTGGGCCGACGCGGCCTGTACGACGCGCTCGGCGGCCGCAGCGACACCAAGCAGGCCCAGATGGCCATGCTCTGGGTGCTCAGCCTCTCCGACGGCGAGCACGGTCTGCTGGACGTCGCCGAACGGTCCGGGCTGCCCTTCGACACCGTCGCCGCCGCGGCCGACGCCCTGCACGGCGCCGGGCTGATCAAGGTATGACGCCGATGGCCACCGAGGAGGAGAAGACGACGACGGCACCGGCCGGATCCGCCCGGCGGGCCTTCGTCGGCCGGCTGTCCTGGGGACTGGCCGACCAGGCGGCCTCCAGTATCAGCAACTTCGCGGTGGGCATCTACGTGGCGCGCTCGCTGGGAGTGACCGCCTTCGGCGTGTTCAGCCTTGCCTGGGTGACGTACGGCGTGGTGCTCAACGTCTCCCGCGGCCTGGCAACCGATCCGCTCGTGGTGCGCTTCAGCGGCGTGTCGGACGCTTCCTGGCGCGGTGCGGTGGCCCGGTCGTCGGGTACCGCTCTCGGCGTCGGTGCCGCCATCGGCGCGGCGTGTCTGGTGGTCGGCCTCGCGCTCGGCGGCCGCGTGGGGCCCGCGTTCGCCTGTCTCGGCGTCATGCTGCCGGGACTGCTGCTGCAGGACGCCTGGCGGTATTCGTTCTTCGCCGCGGGAACGGGGCGGAAGGCGTTCGTCAACGACCTCGTGTGGGGCGTCGCGCTCGTCCCCGCCATGGTCATGGCGGCCCGCGTGGGCAGCGTGGCCGCTTTCGTACTCGCCTGGGGCGCGTCCGCCACGGTCGCCGCGGGGTACGGCTGCCTCCAGTCCGGTGTCCGGCCCCGGACGACCAGGGCACGTGCGTGGCTTCGCGAGCAACGCGACCTCGGCTACCGGTACCTGGTCGAGAACGTCAGCCTCAGCGGCGCGAGCCAGTTGCGTGCGTACGGGCTCGGCGCGATCGTCGGGGTCGGCGCGGTGGGCGCGGTCCGGGGCGCCGAGCTCATGCTCGGCCCGTTCCTCGCCGTGCTGATGGGTCTCTCGCTGGTCACCGTCGCGGAGGCGGCACGGGTGGTGCGGCAGGCCCCGCAGCGGCTCGGCGCGTTCTGCCTCCTGCTCGGCGGCGGGCAGGCCGTCGCCGCGCTGCTGTGGGGCGGGGCACTGCTCCTGATGCCGGACCGGCTCGGCGAGTTCGTGCTCGGCGAGGTATGGCACACCGCCTCACAGCTCATCGTGCCGGTCACCCTCGGCGTCGCGGGCGCCGGCCTCGGCACCGGCGCGGCGGCCGGGC
>NZ_LRTR01000111.1 GCF_001550375.1 Streptomyces europaeiscabiei
CGGGCACTCGCCGCGGCCCGGCGCATCCTGCGCTGCCAGTTGTTCGCCTCCGCCTGCTATGTCGTCGGCGGGCTCGGCGGGGCTGCCGTGGCCGGCACGGTCGGTTCGGCCTGGGGCGTCGCCGCCGCGACCCTCGCCGGCTCCGCCGCGTGGTGGCTGCAACTGCGCTCCGCCCTGCGCGAGCGCCGCAAGCACTCCATCCCCGAAGTGAGGACGTCATGACCGCCCATCCCCGGCTGAGCATCGGCCTGCCCGTGTACAACGGCGAGGAGTACCTGGCCGAATCGCTCGACGCCCTGCTCGGCCAGACCTACGAGGACTTCGAGCTGGTCATCTCCGACAACGCCTCGACCGACGGCACCCAGGACATCTGCCGCCGGTACGCCGAGAAGGACTCGCGTATCCGGTACCTCCGGCTGCCCCGGAACATCGGCGCCGCGCCGAACCACAACCACGTGTTCACCGAGTGCCGCGGCGAGCTGTTCAAGTGGGCCTCGCACGACGACCTGTACGCCCGGGACCTGCTGCTGCGCTGCGTCCAGGCGCTGGACGAACGGCCTGACGTGATCCTCGCGCACAGCGGCCAGGCGGTCATCGACGGCGACGGCAAGGTGAAGGTGCCCTACGAGTACGGGCTCGCCACCGACTCGCCGCACGCGCCGGAGCGTTTCCGCAGCCTGCTGTTCGAACCCGGTGGCGACGACTTCTACGGGGTGATGCGGGCCGACGTGCTGCGCCGGGTGAAGCCGCACGACAGCTACCACCACGCGGATCGCACGTTCGTCGCAGAGATCACCCTGCACGGGCCCTTCCACCAGGTTCCGGAGCTGCTGTACTTCCGCCGCGACCACCCCACGCGCGCCGAGCGGGCGAACCCGTCCAAGCGCTCCCGGTGCGTCAACCTGGACCCGCGCCGGGCGGGCCCGCTGCACCCGACGCCCCGGCTGCTCGCCGAGTACGTCTGGGGCTTCG
The DNA here is from genome assembly GCF_001550375.1 of Streptomyces europaeiscabiei. Lineage (GTDB taxonomy): Bacteria > Actinomycetota > Actinomycetes > Streptomycetales > Streptomycetaceae > Streptomyces > Streptomyces europaeiscabiei. The sequence goes on from NZ_LRTR01000111.1 coordinate 973, forward strand.
TCTCGGCGATCCGGCGGGCGCCGTTGTCCCCGGCCGACCGGCGCGCGTGCTATCGACACCTGGCCGCATGGATGACCAGCCGGGTCCGGCCGGGCGCCGGCGAGCGGGTCGAGGACCGCGCCCCGGTCGCCCCGGACCGGCTCACCGTCTCCGTCGACGCCCTCGTCGCCGGCCGTGAGGGCAGGCAGGCATGAGGTCCGGGCACGGGGCTCCGGTGCGGGTCGGGGTGTTCGGCCTGCTCGGCTCCGGCAACCTCGGCAACGACGGGTCGCTGGAGGCCGTGCTCGGGTACCTCCGCGCCGAGCACCCGGAGGCGGTCGTGGACGCGCTGTGCGGCGGACCCGAGGTCGTCGCGGCCCGGTACGGGATCCCCGCGACACGGCTGCACTGGTACCGCGGCGAGTACCGGACCGCGTCGCGTGCGGGCGCGATCGGGGGGAAGGGGCTGGGCAAACTCGTCGACGCCTTCCGCACCGCCGCCTGGGTACGCCGGCACGACGTGGTGATCGTGCCGGGCATGGGCGTCCTGGAGGCCACGCTGCCACTGCGGCCGTGGGGCTTCCCGTACGCGCTGTTCCTGCTCTGCGCGACCGGCCGGCTGCTGCGCACCCGGGTCGCGCTGGTCGGCGTCGGCGCCGCCGCGATCGGCAACCGGCCGACCCGGACCCT
>NZ_LRTR01000112.1 GCF_001550375.1 Streptomyces europaeiscabiei
CACTCCACCGACCTCCGACACACCCGACACATCCGAAACACCCGACACCGTTCCACCCGCTGAAGAGCGAACCGGAGAACCCACCGAACAACCCCCGAGCCCCGTCCCCTCGGCCCCACCCGCCAGGTCCGGCACCGAGACCGCGCCAACCGCGACCACCGCGCCATCGGCGACCCCGGCCCAGGCCGCCGAACCCTCGGCCTCGCGCGCTTCACCCGGCACGGGCTGAGCCACCGCCGCGCACCACAGCGCGGCACACCGCGCCGTCAGTCTCGGGTCGTCCAGCCAGACCAGCTCTGTTCGCCATCGCCCGTGGCGGCCTCCACGACAGCGGCAGTGAACTCGGTGGTGGAGGCCGACCCACCCAGGTCACGCGTCGAGACGCCGGAGGCGATCACCCCGGCGACCCCTCGCTCGATGAGCTTCGCGGTGGCGGTGAGGACGGGGTCGCCATGGCGGGCGGCGCGCCACGCGAAGAGCATGGCGCCGGAGTGGATCATGGCGGCCGGGTTGGCGATGTTCCGCCCGGCGATATCGGGGGCGGACCCGTGCAGGCCTGGGCCATGGCGGTGTCGGCGGAGGCGTTGAGCGAGGGCGCGGTGCCGAGGGAATCACTGATCTCACCGGCGAGGTCGGAAAAGATGTCGCCGAACATGTTCTCGGTGAGGCTGACGTCGAAGTCCTGGGCCCGGCGCACCAGATGGGCGGTCATGGCGTCGATGTGGAAGTCGTCGACCACCACGTCCGGTACTCACGGGTAACTTCCTGCCACACCGTACGGAACAGGCCGGTGGTCAGCTTGAGGACGTTCGCCTTGTGGACGACGGTCAGCTTCCCGCGGCGCGAGCGCGCGAGGTCGAAGGCCACCCGGCGACCCGTCGGTGGCCTGACGGGTGACGATGCCCATCATGATCTCCGTGTCGGGGGTGGGGCATGAACTCGCCGGTGCCGGCGAAGGTGTTGCGGTCGGCGCAGAAGCCCTCGGTGTTCTCCCGGACGATGACGAGGTCGGCGCTCTCGCAGATGGCCTTGGCACCGGGAAAGCTACGGAGTCGTGCGGGCCGAGGTACCAGCCGTCCAGCCCGGCCAGCGTCCGCCTGGTCTCCCCTGGCACGGGCGTGCCGTGGGTGCCGATCGCGGTGGTCCCGAGCGGCGGGGTGACCCAGTCGACGGAATCCCCGGCGGCCCGCGCGGCAAACGTGGCGACCTCCACGGCGGAGGGAACGATCTCAGCTCCGATGCCGTCGCCTTCAAGATCACCGAGACCGTACGTCGTGCTGGGTGTCCAGCCTTCGGTCAGCAGCCAGGTCCGAAAGGCATCCGTGACCCGGTCCTCGTCGCTGGCACGCGCGAGGATCCTCCTGACTGCCACGATGTCGGCCTCCGCGTTTCGGCGCAGGCGCCCACGACTGTCCGCGTCCAGGTCGGCGGGGCGGACGACCACCAGTCGCAGCCCGCGGGCAGGGATCTCGGTGTCGCGTCGGGCGTCATACACAGCCCGCTGCTCACCTCGATGGACACCGCTGACAGTCAGCCTGTCCGGCTTGTCAAAGTGCGGCACAGGCCTGTCATGTTGCAACTCCCTGTATTCGACGACCAACTGATGTCCCGACCAGTAAGCATCGACGGGCAGTCTGGCTCGTCGGCCCTTCGTGTCGAGGTCTCCCAGAAGCCAGTCGAACTTGTGCTGGGCCAGGGCTGTCTCGCCCAGCACCTCGTTGCACAGGTCAATAACGTACGCCTCGTCGCTGTCGTCTCTCTTCCCCATGGCAGGGCATCATGGCAGGGGCCTCAGACTTCCAGCGCGCAGTCCCACAGACCGAGGAAAAGCTCGCCGTCGATCTCGGCGTGCGCCCGGAGGCCCTGCGCGGCTGGATCCGGCAGGCCGACGCCGACGAGCATGACGACCGTCTTACCACCGACGAGCGCGCCGAACTACCTGCACTACGCAAGGAGAACGCTCAGGTCAAGCGGGCGAACGAGGTCCTGCGGACGGCCTCGGCTTTTTTCGCGGCGCAGCTGTGCGCCACGAGGCGCGATGTTGATCGAAAGGTGGTGAAAGACCACTTCCGTCGGGCCGTCGTAGCGGCCTGATCGAAGCTTGGGGGCAGCCTGATCCGGGGAACGCCCGTGCGGGTGGCAAGCGGCCCCGACGACTCCGCTTACTACCGCTGGCGCCAGGCTGAGCGTGAACCGTGCGAACGGCGGCGCCGCGACGTCGAGCCGACCGAGCGGATCAAGGAGATACACGCCGAATCCGGCGGGATCTATGGCTCGCCGCGCGTGCACGCCGCGCTCAGGCGCGAGGGCGTCCACGTGGGGCGCAAGCGGGTCGAGCGGGACTTCACCGCATCGGAGCCGAACCGGCTGTGGGTCACCGCCCTCACCATGATTACCACCGGCGAGGGTCCCCTTGTGGCTCTCGGCGATCCGGGAAGCGTACTCCCGCCGGGTGGTCGCCTGGGAGACCTCCGCCCGCGCGGACGCCGACCTGGTCCTGACCACCTTCGAGTACGCGCTCGCGAGCCGGGAAGTCGAACCGGGCAGGCTGATCCACCATGCGGATCGCGGCTGTCAATTCACATCCGCAAATGTCACAACTCGACTGTTGCGAGCGGGAGTTGCAGCATCCATGGGCTCGGTCGGCCACAGTCACGACAACACTCTCGCGGAGAACCTGTGGATGATCATCAAGACGGAGTGATCCGCGGCCGCTTCGCCACTCGGGCCGAGGGCGAATCTCGCACTGTTCGAGTACATCGACGGCTTCTATGACTCCCGGCGCATCCAGAAGCGGCTCGGTTACCTCAGCCCGATCGAGTTCGAAGAGAAGCACTACGCCGGCCAGGCAACGGCCGAACGAACCTGAAACCCCGTCAACCCGCCCTGACCAGCTGATCAGCACCACCCGCACGCCGGGGGAACCTCACTCCAGCGTGGCGAGATCGGTCCGCCGCGCCAATCCTTCGCAGCCCCGGGAACGCTGGCAGCGAAGACGCCACCGTGTCCGCCCCAGACAGACATGCAGTCCGAGCCGACGGACTTCCGTCACCACGCCGCTGACGCTCGCCCGAACCGGCGTGCTGCACGCCGCGCTATATCCGGCTGACCTGGACTCCAGCACGTGCCACCCACCGGCCGACGCCGGGGGCTTTTGTCACTGAAGAGCCGCCCTTTCCCCTGCCGCTGCGGGCGGCCTGACCAGCATCCCAACACGCCTGACATCCCATCAGAACGAGCGTCACAAGCGTCATTTCAGCGTCAAGACATCGCCCGTACCACCCACACCGCGCGTAACACGCACGAGAAAAACCCCAGGTCAGGATCCCTTGGCGACCGGCTCCAGAACCGCCACGCACTCCACATGGTGCGTCATCGGAATCGTGTCAGCGTCAACGAGGGTAAGAGAACCTGCAGCTCAGGGGCGTCTCTTCGGCTCGCTGAACGGACCTTCGGGGCCCGGAGCGTCATGAGCGTCACGGCCACCGCCTGCGGTGGCCTGCCCCCTGCCGACCGATCCCAGCGCATACCTCGCGCAGCCGCTCGGCGCGATCGGCCGGCACCGCCCTCCGCAGAAGCGACGCCGCGGCGGTGGCATGGCCGAGGAGGCTCATGCCACCGCCGAGGGGATCGGGGCGGAAGCGGGTGTTCCTTCCTCCTAGGACGCCGTGACGCGGTCCGGCGTGTGTGTCCCGTTCCGGGCGGCCCGGCGCTGGCGGACCACGGCGAAGACCACCACGCCCACGGCCACCAGGGTGGACAGGACGACCTGGTCGCGGCCGCCGCCGTCGGCCGTGTCGGTGAGCATGTAGCCCAGGACGAAGGTGATGAGGCCGATGGTGGCCCAGGTCAGGTAGGGGTAGAGCCACATCCGGACGACCAGCTTCTCCGGCGACTCCCGCTCGATGATCTTGCGCATCCGCAGCTGGGAGAAGCAGATCACCAGCCAGACGAACAGGGCGATCGCACCGGAGGAGTTGAGCAGGAACTGGAAGACGGTGTCCGGCCACAGGTAGTTGAAGGCGACCGCGACGAAGCCGAAGACCACCGAGGCCAGGATGGCCGAGCGCGGGACGCCACGGTCCGTCGCCCGACCGAACGCGGCCGGGGCGTCGCTGCGGCGGCCGAGGGAGAAGGCCATGCGGGAGGCCGTGTACAGGCCGGAGTTGAGGCAGGACAGCACCGAGGTCAGCACGATGGCGTTCATGATCTGCCCGGCGTGCGGGATGCCGACGGAGCTGAGGGCGGCGACGTACGAGCCGTCCTTGAGGATGGCCGGGTCGTCCCAGCGCAACAGCGAGACCACGATCAGGATCGAGCCCAGGTAGAACACCGCGATCCGCCAGATGACGCTGTTGGTGGCCTTGGTGACGGCGGCCTGCGGGTTCGCGGTCTCACCCGCCGCCAGCGTGACGATCTCGCTGCCCATGAAGGAGAAGACGACCATCAGGACGCCGGTGAGGATCGCCCCGGGTCCGTTCGGCAGGAAGCCGCCATGCGCCGTGAGGTTGGAGAAGCCGCTCGCCGGGTGGTCCGAGCCGGGCAGCAGGCCGAAGACGGCGAGGCCGCCGACCACGATGAAGGCGGCGATCGCGACGACCTTGATGCCGGCGAACCAGAACTCGAACTCACCGTAGGAGCTCACCGAAGCCAGATTGGTGGCGGTGAGGACGAGCATGACAATCAGGGCCCAGCCCCACTGCGGGACCGCAGGTATCCAGCCGGCCAGGATCTTGGCCCCGGCGGTCGCCTCGACGGCGAGCACCACGACCCAGAAGAACCAGTACAGCCAGCCGATGGTGAAGCCGGCCCACCGGCCCAGCGCGCGGTCGGCGTAGGCGGAGAACGAGCCGGAGGTGGGGTTGGCCGCAGCCATCTCACCGAGCATGCGCATCACGAGGACGACCATGACACCGACGAGGGCGTACGAGATCAGGATGCCGGGGCCGGCGGCGGCGATGCCGGAGCCGGAGCCGACGAACAGGCCGGCGCCGATGACACCGCCGATCGCGATCATCGACAGATGGCGGCTCTTCAGTCCGGCCTGCAGGCCGGACTCGGGCTCCGCGGGAGGGCTTTTGGGGACGGTTGTGGTCATCTCGACATCCATGGAGGGAGTGCGGACCAGGGCCCCTGGAAATTAGTTCAGTACGATCTAAAAGAACAAGACTTGTTTAACTGTTCACCTTGCTCTATTTTTCGAGCAGCGCGTACGGCGGCTTCCGTCCTCCGTGACCGCCCCCGTCTCGCCCTCGTCTCGTCCCCTCGTCGTTCCCGTGTTCCGGTCCCCTGGGGAGCCCCCGTGCACCACACCGCGGCATGGTCGCGAGAACCCTCGGTGCGGATGTCGTCGCCGTGGGCCCTGCCCGCGCTCGACAGGCCGTTAGGGTGGCGTCGTGGTGAATGCAGCGGGCAAGTTCGGTCCCTACAACCAGCCGGTGCCCGCGCGGTCCGCGCCGGTCGGCGGGGCATGGGACACCCGCGTCCTGGCAGGCCGGGGCCCCACGGGAGCGGAGCTCGTCCGGTCCAGGATCGCCCTGCGGGTCCGCCTGAGGTCCGTGGCGCCGGGAGACCGGTTGCCGGACGCGGGCGTCCTCGCCGAGGAACTGGGGATCAGTGAGATCACCGTGCGCCGCGCGCTGGAGGCCATGTGCCAGGACGGCCTGCTCGACCGCCGTCGGGGCCGGGCGGGCGGGACCTTCGTCGCCGCCGACTGGGACGCGGTCGTCGCCGTGCTGCACGACGCCGACGAGGCGGCCGCGTTGGAATCCTTCCATCTGCTGCTCGAATGCGGTCTCGTGGCGCACAACACGGGCGAGGTCCCGGACGGGCGACTCGACGGACTGCGGGCACTGGCCGAGGAGATGGACCTGGTCGAGGATCCGGCCCGGCTGCTGGAGCTGGAGACCCGCTTCCACCTCGGCCTCGCGGAGGCCCTCGGTGGCGCCGGGATCCGCGAGTTCGCGGCCGACCTGCTCGGCCGACAGTGCCTGCTGGGGCCCGCGCCGGACCCCACGGTCGTACGAGCCCGCAACCGCTGCCACGCCGACCTGCTCGACGAGCTCACCCGCGGCGCGATGGACCCGGCGGTACACGCGGTGAAGGCACACCGGCACGCCGGCCTGCACTGATCCCTTCTCTTCCCTCCCCTTACTCTTCCCTCCCCTCCCTGTGTCGCACCCCGCAGAAGGAGCTGTCGCCATGCCGGACTCCGGAGCTGTCGGCCCGTCGTCGACGTCGGGCCCCGCCGACGGCGCGCCCCAGCGGCTACGCGGCGGCGTCCTCGGCATGGCGGACATCGCCGCCGCCACGATGGCCAACGTCGGCCCGGCGATGAGCTTCTTCTTCGGCTTCGCCTTCCTGACCACCACCGCGGGGGTCGCATCGCCGCTGACCATCGTGGCGGCGGGGGTGGCGGTCGCACTGCTCGGCAACACGCTGGCCGAGTTCTCCCGGGCGCACCCCTCGGCGGGCAGCTTCACCACCTTCGTCGGCCGGACGTTCGGGCCGGTCAGCGCGGTGACCACGGCCCTGCTGGCCGGACTCGGCTACATCATCGCGATGGCCTCGGTGATCGCGATCTCGGGCGGCTTCGTGCAGATCACCCTGTACCACTACACGGGCGTGGACCTGCCGTGGATCATCTGGACTCTGCTGCTGACCGGGCTTTCGGTGGTACTGATGCTGCGCGGGATCGTGGTCTCCACCAAGTGGGCCGGCTACTTCTTCGGCGTGGAGATGCTGGTACTCGTCGTGGTGTCGGTCGCGACGCTCGTCGAGCACCGTGGCGATCTCTCCGCCATCCCGTTCCAGCCCGACCACCTCACCCACGGCTTCAGAGGGCTGGCGGCCGGCTTCCCACTCGCGGTGTACCTGTTCATCGGCTGGGAGAACTCGGCCGCACTCGCCGAGGAGACGGAGAACCCACGGCGCAACGTCGGCCGCGCCGTGTTCTCCTCCGTCGCGATCATGACCGTGAGCTACATCCTCTTCTCCTACGCCACGGTGACCGGCTTCGGCTACGACGTGGAGCGGCTCGGCGCCTCCCCGATCCCCTTCATCGACGTCGCCCACCACACGCTCGGCGCGCTGGCTCTCCTCGCCTACGTCGGCGGCCTGACCTCCACCCTGGGCGTACTGATCGCGGGCATCAACTCCCAGGCACGCCTGGTGTTCAACGCCGGACGCGAGGGACTGCTGCCGTCCTTCTTCGGCTACGTCCACCCCATCCGTCGTACGCCGAACAACGCGATCGTCACCTTCGCCGTCACCGCGCTGCTGATCATCGGAGGCTGGGGCCTGGGCCATCTGCTCGGGCCCGACGGCGGTTCGATGAACCCGGTGGTCTTCTTCACTGAGTCGTCGAGCCTGGGCGCCCTTCTGATCCTGCTGGTCTATCTCGCGTCCAACATCGCGCTGCCGCTGTACTACCGCAGATACCGCCCCCAGGAGTTCCGGACCGTCCGCCACCTCGTGCTGCCCGCGATCGGCGCCCTCGCCATCCTGGTCCCGCTGTACTACCTCGCCAAGCCCGGCCAGCCCGCCCCGTACAACTGGTTCCCGTACGCGGCCCTGGCCGCCCTGCTCGCAGCCGTCGGCTACGCGACCCTCCTGGTCCGCCGTGACCCCGGCCTGGCCGAGCGGGTGGGCTCGGTCGTCGCCGACGCGGAGTGAGCCGAAGGGATCCGCCCTCGTCGGCCACGCCCTCCTCGCGGCTGGACGGGGTGCTGTTCCTGCCCGGACCGGAGCACATACAGGCTCGGCAGGTTGACGACCACGGCCTCCTGGGTGCTGCGGGCGATCACGACGACGGCCGCTTCGTCCGGGTCCGGGTTCTCCTCACGGTGCGCCACGAAAGGCGGGACGAGGACGTAGTCGCCCGGCCCGCTGCGCAACCGCACTTCTCCGGGCTCCGCCCCGCGCTCGGCGGAATCGGCGAGGAAGACGAACTCGGGGTGGCCGCTGACGACGTAGACGGCGGTCTCGGAGTCGCCGTGGTGGTGATCGGCCGAGACGGTCGCGGGCGCGACCGTGGTCTGCCCCATCCACCGGAATGCATACTCGTTCACGCTGACGAGGTTGTGCGCGACACCGGCAGACCGCGCGTAGGAAACGCCCGCGTGCATCTCGACTTCGCGTTCCCCTGCCGAGTCCTCCACACGCACCGTCCCCGTGACCAAGGGAACGACCACGTAGTCGTGTGCATGAACGTGATGCCCCGTCTCGGCGCCCGGGGCGAAGCACCACTCCGTGACGACGACTCGATCCGTATCGACCTGAACCGTCGACTGCGCTTTCACCCGTGACAACCTCAGCACCCCAGCACCCCAGCACCCCAGCAGCCACCAACTGGACCGCACTCGATGAGGGAAGGCCAGGGGCAGTACGCGTACAACAACCGTCCGCCATCTACCCGAAGCGGAACTTGCGAACCAGCTAAGCCAAGCAAGATCGACGAACGGCGGGAGCCCTTGGAACTCCTGGAAGAGGACGTGATCGGGACCAAGGCCAGCGCCCTCGCCGACCGCGAGCGCCCCGCGACCTGATCGACGTCTTCGCTGCACCGACAACGAGGCCTTCGCCGCCCACGGCCCCGATGACTCCACCATCACCGCACTGCGCGCCTGGGCCGTGGGCGAGCGTCGTGTGAGCGTCAATACCTGGGCGACACAGTGGCACCGCTGCCACCCTGGTCTCCGATACCACGCAAAACCGCAGCTCAGAACGCCGGACAAGCGGCCGGCCTTCTCAACCCGATGGCTGACCGGAAACAGATCGAACCGCCCAGCCATCGACGAAACCGCAGGTCAGGAACCCTTGGCCACGGGCTCCAGAATCGCCACGCACTCCACATGATGCGTCATCGGAAAAAGATCGAAAGCCCGAAGCGTCCGCACCCGATACCCCCCGTCCCGGAAGTACCCCAAGTCCCGCGCCAGCGCCGCCGGGTCGCAGGCCACGTACGCGATCTTCCGCGCCCCCAGCGAGACCATGTGCTCCACCGTCTTCTTGCCCGCCCCCGCGCGCGGCGGGTCCAGGACGATCAGGTCGACCTCGGAGATGCCCGTACGCGGGAGCACGGCGTCGACCTTGCCCTGTTCGATCCGCACCCGGTCGAACGCGGCGAGGTTGTGCCGCGCGTCCTCGACGGCACGCTTGCCGGACTCGATGCCGAGGACGGCACCCTTGTCGCCGACGCGGTCGGCGAGGGCGCCCGCGAAGAGCCCCACGCCGCAGTACAGATCCAGCGCCATGTCGCCCTTGCGGGGCAGCAGGCCCTGCATGACGGCCTTGACGAGGGTGTCGGCGGCCTTGGGGTGGACCTGCCAGAAGCCGCCGCTGCCGACGCGGTACGTGCGGTCGTCCGCGCGCTCACGGACGAAGGGGCGGCCGTGGACGCGGTGCACGCCCCCGTCCTTCTCCTCGACCCGCATCACCGACACCGGCTTGTCCAGCTCCACGATCGGCAGACGCGCACCCGGCCGGGGTTCGAGGATGACCTGACGGTCCTGCGAACCCGTCGCGGCGATCGCGTCGATCGACGCCATGCCCGTCCAGTCACGCTTCTCGATGCCCAGCTCGCTCACCCCGGGCGCCGCGATCATGCAGTGGTCGATCGGCTCGACCTCGTGCGAGCGGTGCTTGCGCAGTCCGGCCCGGCCCTCGGCGTCCACCGCGTACTGCACTCGCGTACGCCACGCCGGAACCTCGCCCGCCGGAACCTTGTCGCCCTCGGCCGGCATGACCGTGCCGTCCCAGCCCGCCTCCTCGGGCGTGAGGCCCGCGAGTCGCTGCAGCTGCTCGGCGATGACCTCGCCCTTGAAGCGACGCTGGGCGCCCGGCTTGGCGTGCTGCCAGTCGCAGCCGCCGCAGCGGCCGGGGCCCGCGTAGGGGCAGGGGGCCTCGACGCGGTCCTTGGAGGCCGACAGGACCGAGACGGCGTCCGCCCGCAGGAAGCGCGCCCCCTCCTCGCCGTCGGTCACCCGCGCCACGACCCGCTCGCCGGGCAGCGTGTGCCGTACGAAGAGGACCTGACCGTCGGAGGTACGCGCGACGCAGTGGCCACCGTGGGCGACGGGGCCGACCTCGACCTCGTATTCCTCTCCCACCAGCGATTTCTTCGGTTCTGCCTGCATGGTGGGGTGACTCCAGAAGATGAGGAACGCGACAACGGCCGGACAACAGCCCACCAGTCTACGTGGGTGCCGTCCGACCGTTGACCACGAACGTCAGCTCATGGCGAGCGTCAGCTCTGGTCGGCCGATGACTCGCTCGACGACTTGGTCGACGTCTTGGCCGACGTCTTGGCCGATGCCTTGGTCGACGACTCCTTCGGCCGCTCGTGCGCCGGCCCACGCCGCACCGACCCCGGCGCGCTCCATTCCTGCCGCTTGCGCGCCCGTCGTTTGGCGACCTCGGAGGACTCCAGCTGGTACGGCACGGAGGTCACCATGACGCCCGGCGTGAAGAGCAGCCGGCCCTTGAGCCGGAGTGCGCTCTGGTTGTGCAGCAGGTGCTCGTACCAGTGGCCGACCACGTACTCGGGGATGATCACCGACACCGCGTCGCGCGGGGACTCCTTGCGCAGCCCCTTGACGTACTCGATGACCGGCCGGGTGACCTCGCGGTACGGCGAGTCGAGGACCTTCAGCGGTACGTCGATGCCGCGCCGGGTCCACTCCTCCTGGAGGGCCTTGGTCTCGGCCGGGTCGACGTTGACGCTGAGCGCCTCCAGGGTGTGGGAGCGCATCAGCTTGGCGTAGGCGAGGGCGCGCAGGGTGGGGCGGTGGATCCTGGAGATCAGCACCACGGAGTGGACCCTCGACGGCCGTACGACGTCGTCGCTCGGGCCGTCCGGCGCGGCGATCTCCGCGGCGACCCGGTCGTAGTGCTTACGGATGGCCGTCATCGTCGCGTAGAAGATCACCATGCCGAGCAGGGCGACCCAGGCACCGTGCGTGAACTTGGTGCCGAGGACGACGATCAGGACCAGTCCGGTGAAGAACGCGCCGAAGGTGTTGATCGCGCGGGAGCGGACCATGTGGCGGCGCTTGGCCGGGTCCTTCTCGGTGCGCAGATGGCGGTTCCAGTGCCGGACCATGCCCGTCTGGCTGAGCGTGAAGGAGACGAACACCCCGACGATGTACAGCTGGATCAGGCGCGTGGAGTCGGCGCCGTAGATCCACACCAGGAGCACGGCGGCGCCCGCGAGCAGCACGATGCCGTTGGAGAAGGCGAGACGGTCGCCGCGGGTGTGCAGCTGACGCGGGAGGTAGCGGTCCTGGGCGAGGATCGAGCCGAGCAGCGGGAAGCCGTTGTAGGCGGTGTTGGCGGCCAGGAACAGCACGAGGGCGGTGGCGGCGGCCAGCACGACGAAGAAGAACGTGCCGTCACCGAAGACGGCTGCGGCGACCTGGGAGATCACCGGGTTCTGGACGTAGGAGTCGCCGACCGGGGTGCCGTCGCGGAGCAGGTCGGCCGCCGGGTTCTCCGCCATCCGCACCTTGGTGACCATGGCGAGGCCGATGATGCCGCAGAACATGGTGACGGCGAGCAGGCCCATCGCGGCGAGCGTGGTGGCCGCGTTCTTCGACTTGGGCTTGCGGAAGGCGGGGACGCCGTTGGAGATGGCCTCGACACCGGTGAGGGCGGCACAGCCGGAGGAGAAGGCCCGCAGCAGCAGGAAGACCAGCGCGAAGCCGGCGAGGCCCTGGTGCTCGGGCTTGATCTCCAGGCCGGCGGTGGGCGCCCGCATCGTGTCGTCGAGGACGAGGCCGCGGTAGGCACCCCAGGCGATCATCACGAAGACGCCGACGACGAAGACGTACGTCGGGATCGCGAAGAGCTTCCCGGACTCCTTCACGCCGCGCAGGTTCATCACCGTGAGCAGCACGATGATGCCGATCGCGCACAGCACCTTGTGCTCGACGAAGAAGGGGACGGCCGAACCGAGGTTCTCCACGCCGGAGGAGATCGACACGGCGACGGTGAGGACGTAGTCGACGAGGAGCGCGCTGGCGACGGTGAGACCGGCCTTGGGGCCGAGGTTGGTGTTCGCCACCTCATAGTCGCCGCCACCGCTCGGATACGCGTGCACGTTCTGCCGGTAGGACGCCACCACGGTGAACATCAGCACGACGACCGCGACGGCGATCCAGGGGCTGAAGTGGTAGGCCGACACGCCCGCGATGGAGAGAACCAGCAGCACCTCTCCGGGTGCGTACGCCACGGACGAGAGCGGGTCGGAGGCGAAGACGGGGAGAGCGATGCGCTTCGGCAGGAGCGTTTCGCCCAGCCGGTCGCTGCGCAGGGCGCGCCCGATCAGGATCCGTTTGGGCACGTCGGTCAGTTTGGACACGCAGAGGATCGTAAGCGCCCCGACTGGTTCTGGGCACATCCGGGTGAAATCCCGGCGGGCCCCGGGGTGAAATCCGTCCGGCGGCGACTGCGAAGTGCGTCACGTCACGCATCCTCCAGTCATACGGACGGCGTCCTCACGTCCATATGACGAACCCCGTGACGTTCTCGTCCACCTCACCCTCCTCACCCTCTGGAGACCCCATGCAGGCCGCGACCGCGGAGCTGATCGGCGCTCTCGCCTCCCTCGTCGGGCTCGGCGTCCTGACAGGGATCAGCGTCCGCCGGATCAGCCGACGTCGTCCCACGATGTGACCCGAGTCTGCACGGGGGTGCCCCCGGTGGACCGCACGTGTGTAGCTTGGGCGACGGTCTGAGACCCTGTTTTCGACGTTTCGGCTGAACAGTAGCTATTGACACCGGAAGGACGGTCGTGCACATCGTCATCATGGGCTGCGGGCGAGTGGGTTCCACCCTCGCCCAGACCCTGGAGCAACAGGGGCACACGGTCGCCGTGATCGACCAGGACCCCACGGCCTTCCGTCGTCTGGGCTCGGGATTCGGCGGCCGGCGCGTCACCGGGGTCGGCTTCGACCGCGACACCCTGCGTGAGGCGGGCATCGAGGAGGCGGGGGCGTTCGCCGCCGTCTCCAGCGGTGACAACTCGAACATCATCGCCGCCCGCGTCGCCCGCGAGATGTTCGGCATCGAGAACGTGGCGGCGAGGATCTACGACCCCCGCCGCGCCGAGGTGTACCAGCGTCTGGGCATCCCGACGGTCGCCACGGTCCGCTGGACCGCCGACCAGATGCTCCGCCGGCTGCTGCCCTCCGGGGCGGAGCCGCTGTGGCGCGACCCCACGGGCGGTGTCCAGCTCGCCGAGGTGCACGCCTCGTCTGCCTGGGTGGGTCACAAGATCAGCAAGATGCAGGAGGAGACCGGCGTCCGCGTCGCGTTCCTCACCCGCCTGGGCGAGGCGATCCTGCCCTCCTCGCAGACGGTGCTGCAGGAGGGCGACCTCGTGCACGTGATGATGCGGACGGACGACGTGGAGAAGGTCGAGGCGACCTTCGCCGAGGGCCCCGACGAGGATGGCGGTCACTGATGAGGGTCGCCATTGCCGGAGCCGGAGCGGTGGGCCGCTCGATCGCGGGCGAACTGCTGGAGAACGGCCACGAGGTCCTTCTCGTCGACAAGGCGCCGACCGCCATCTCGGTCGAGCGCGTCCCCCAGGCGGAGTGGCTGCTGGCCGACGCCTGCGAGATCACGTCCCTGGACGAGGCGGCGCTCCAGCGCTGCAACGTCGTCATCGCCGCGACCGGCGACGACAAGGTCAATCTGGTCGTCTCGCTGCTGGCGAAGACGGAGTACGGCGTTCCGCGCGTCGTCGCCCGCGTCAACAACCCCAAGAACGAGTGGCTGTTCAACGAGTCCTGGGGCGTGGACGTGGCCGTGTCGACCCCCCGGCTGATGTCGGCCCTGGTCGAGGAGGCCGTCAGCGTCGGTGACCTGGTCCGGCTCCTCCGCTTCAGCCACGGCGACGCGAACCTGGTCGAGCTGACCCTGCCGCCCGAGTCGGCCCTGGCCGGCACTCAGGTGGGCGAGGTCGAGTGGCCGGAGGACACCTCCCTGGTCACGATCATCCGCGGCACCCGGGTCCTCACCCCCACCCCGGACGACTCTCTGGAGGCGGGCGACGAGCTGCTCTTCGTGGCCGCCCAGGCCCGCGAGGAACAGCTGGAGGATCTCCTGTCGGTCCGCCGCGAGGACGCGACGAGCTAGCGGGGTCCGATACGAGCTCGGGGCGCCGGAGATCTCCGGCGCCCCAAGTCTTCGTCAACCGTCCAGCCCGGTCCAGGCACCACGGCCCCGTCCGGCGTCAAGGCGCGCGGCCGTTCAGGCCGACAGCGGGGGTCTGGGGGCGGCAGCCTGCGGCGAGGCCCGCACCGACGACGGGTGCCTAATCCGCCGCCCGCGCCGCGGCCTTACGCTCCTCCGCCGCGCGCTCTTCCGCCTCCATCTCGGCGAACACGTCGATCGGGGCCGGCGCCTTCGCCAGGAAGATCCAGGTCAGCCAGACCGCGAGCAGGAACGGCGGGATCTTCAGGGCGATGAGGACCCAGCCCAGCTGGGTGGTGTCGGCCCACCAGTACAGCGGGAAGAGGATCGCGCACTTGGCGAGCAGGATCGCACCCCAGGCGTAACTCGCCTTCGCGTACGCCTTCTTGCGGCCGGGGTTCCGCTTCCGCCAGGACAGGTTCTCCTTGAAGACGGGGCCGAGCATCAGGCCGATCAGCGGCACGCCCGCCAGCGTCGTGATGATGTAGGCGAGCCCGAGGCCCAGCGTGTACAGCATGCCCGGCAGATAGAAGTCCTTGGCGTTGCCGGTCATCATCGCGAAGACCACACCGAAGGCGACCCCGAAGACACCACTGAAGGCGTGCTTGACGGTGTCCTTCATGACGAGCCGCACCACAACCAGCAGGACGGAGACACCGAGGGCCGCGAGGGCCGCGGCGTGCAGGTCCTTGTTGATCGTGAAGATGGAGACGAAGAGCAGGCCAGGGAGCACGGTCTCGACCATGCCGCGTACGCCACCGAACGCCTCGAACAGCGCCGCCTCCGTCACCGCCCTGGAGTCCTGCGAGCCGTCCTGTCCGCCCTGTGCGTCCTGGACGCCGCGCTGGGCGTCTTCCGTCGGCTTGTCGAGCGACGTCACCGGCTACTCCCGTCCGAGGGGTCTGAGTTCGTACTTCGGGTTGAACAGCACCCTACGGCCCCGGCTCATCGAGACCCGGCCGGATGCGATCAGCTTGCGCCCCGGCTCTATACCGACGATGGAGCGTCTGCCCAGCCACACCACGTCCAGCGCGGCCGAACCGTCGAACAGCTCGGCCTCCAGGGCCGGGACACCGGCCCGGGGGCGCAGCGTGACCGTGCGCAAGGTACCAGTAACCGTCACTATCTGTCGGTCGTGGCAGTCACATATGCGTGTGCAGCCCGCGGTGTCCGCGTCCTCGCGCAGCTCCTCCGACTCCAGGTCCGTCTGGGACGAGGAGAGCCGGTCGAGCATGCGCCGGAACCGGCCCGCCGGCTTCTCGGAACGAGGAACAGCACTCATGACAAAAGCGTACCGGGGCCCGCCGACAGAGCCGCACCCCGGCTACTTCTCGAAGCGGTACCCCATCCCCGCCTCGGTGACGAAGTGTCTCGGCCGCGAGGGGTCGCCCTCCAGCTTGCGCCGCAACTGGGCCATGTAGACCCGGAGGTAGTTGGTCTCCGTCCCGTACGACGGCCCCCAGACCTCCTGGAGGAGCTGCTTCTGGCTGACCAGGCGGCCGGCGTTGCGGACCAGCACCTCCAGGAGGTGCCACTCGGTGGGGGTCAGCCGGACGTCCCTGCCGTCCCGGTTGACCTTCTTCGCGGCCAGGTCCACGGTGAAGTCGTCGGTCTCCACGATCACGTCGCCCTCCTCGCCCCCGACGGGCTCGGCGCGGCGGACGGCGGCACGCAGCCGGGCGAGCAGCTCGTCCATGCCGAAGGGCTTGGTGACGTAGTCGTCGGCGCCCGCGTCGAGGGCCTCGACCTTCTCGTCGGAGGAGTGCCGTGCCGACAGGACGAGGATCGGGACCCGGGTCCAGCCCCGCAGTCCCCTGATCACCTCGACACCGTCCATGTCGGGCAACCCCAGGTCGAGGACGACGACGTCGGGGTGGCGGGAGGCGGCGAGTTCGAGGGCGCTCGCGCCGTCGTGGGCGGCGTCGACCTCGTACTTGCGGGCCTTCAGGTTGATCACGAGCGCGCGGACGATCTGCGGCTCGTCGTCGACCACGAGCACCCGGGTCATGTGTTTCGCCTCTCTGCCGATGCCGCCTCGCTCCCCGACGCGGCCCTGTCCGCCGACGGGACCGCGTCCCCCGAGGGGACCACGTCCGTCGAGGGGACCACGTCCGTCGAGGGGACCACGTCCGTCGAGGGGACCGTGTCCGTCGAGGGGACCGTGTTCGCCGACGGGGCGGCGTCCACCGACCTGGACATGTCCACCGACGTAGACGTGTCTGCCGACACATCGGTGCCCGAAGAAGGGCCCGTACCGGCCCCGGAGCCGCTCGCCGCGGCCCGCACCGTGAGCACCATGGTGAGTCCTCCGCCGGGGGTGTCCTCGGCGTCGAGCGTGCCGCCCATGGCCTCCGCGAAGCCGCGGGCGACCGCGAGCCCCAGCCCCACGCCGGTCCCGCGCGGGGCGTCGCCGTGGCGCTGGAAGGGGGCGAAGATGCGGTCCTTGGCCTCGTCGGGGACTCCGGGGCCCCGGTCGGTGACGCGGACCTCGACGCGGCCTCCGAGGGCGCTGGCGGAGACCTGGGCGGGCGTGCCGGGCGGGCTGTACTTGACGGCGTTCTCGACGATGTTGGCGACCGCGCGCTCCAGCAGCCCGGGATCGACGGCGACCATGGGCAGGCTCTCGGGGATCTCCAGTCCGACGCTGCCCTCGGGGACGCCGCCGAGGGCCATCGGCACCACCTCGTCGAGATCGATCTCGCGGATCAGTGTGGTGACGGTGCCGGTCTGCAGGCGGGACATGTCGAGGAGGTTGCCCACGAGGTGGTCGAGCCGGTCGGCGCCGTCCTCGATCCCTTCGAGCAGTTCGGCCTCGTCCTCCTGCGACCAGGCCACGTCGTCGGAGCGCAGGGACGACACGGCCGCCTTGATACCGGCCAGCGGGGTGCGCAGGTCGTGGCTGACGGCGGCGAGCAGCGCCGTGCGGATGCGGTTGCCCTCGGCCAGTTCCTTGGCCTGGTCCGCCTCCTGTTTCAGGCGCCGGCGGTCCAGTACGACGGCGGCCTGGGCGGCGAACGCGGCCAGCACCCGGCGGTCCTCGGCGGGCAGGACGCGCCCGGACAGGGCGAGCGCCATGTGGCCGCCGACCGGCATGTCCACGTCCGCGGCCTCCGGACGGTCCACCCGCCGGGGCCCCACGCTGCCCGCGCACGTCCACGGGTCCACGTCGCTGCGGCGCTCCAGCAGGGCCACCGACTCCATGCCGAAGGTCTCACGGACCCGTTCGAGCAGCGCCTCCAGGCTGGTCTCCCCGCGCAGCACGCTGCCCGCGAGGAAGGACAGGATCTCCGACTCGGCGCGCAGCCGGGCCGCCTGGTGGGTGCGCCGGGCCGCGAGGTCGACCACGGACGCCACGGACACCGCGACCCCTATGAAGACCACGATGGCGACGATGTTCGTCGGGTCGTCGACCGTCAGGGTGTGCACCGGCGGCGTGAAGAACCAGTTGAGCAGCAGCGAGCCCAGCACGGCGGCGGCCAGCGCGGGCAGCAGACCGCCCAGCAGGGCCGCGGCCACCGTCAGTGACAGGAACAGCAGCATGTCGTTGGCGAGACCCAGGTCGGTCTCGAAGTTGGCCAGCAGCAGTGCCAGCAGCAGCGGTCCGGCCGTCCCGGCCAGCCAGCCCCAGACCATCCGGACCCGGCCCAGCCGCGCGCCCCGGGCGACGGGCAGCCCGCGTCCCTTGCCCGCCTCGTCGTGGGTGATCAGGTGGACGTCCAGGTCGGGTCCGGAGTCCCGGGCGACGGTCGCGCCGACGCCCGGCCCGAACACGTACTGCCAGCTCTTGCGCCGCGAGACGCCGAGCACGATCTGGGTGGCGTTGACACCGCGCGCGAAGGCCAGCAGCGCGGCCGGGATGTCGTCGCCGACGACGTGGTGGAAGGTGCCGCCGAGGTCCTCGACGAGGGTGCGCTGGACGGCGAGTTCCTTGGGCGAGGCCGAGGTCAGCCCGTCGCTGCGGGCGATGTACACGGCCATGACCTCGCCGCCCGCGCCCTTCTCGGCGAGCCGGGCGGCCCGCCGGATCAGGGTCCGCCCCTCGGGGCCGCCGGTCAGCCCGACCACGATCCGCTCCCGCGAGCCCCAGATCCTCGACACCTGGTGCTCGCTGCGATACGCGTTCAGGTACTCGTCGACGCGGTCCGCCACCCACAGCAGCGCCAGTTCCCGCAGGGCGGTCAGGTTCCCGGGCCGGAAGTAGTTCGACAGGGCCGCGTCGACCTTGTCGGGCTGGTAGATGTTGCCGTGCGCCATCCGCCGCCGCAGCGCCTGTGGCGACATGTCGACCAGCTCTATCTGGTCGGCCCGCCGCACCACCTCGTCGGGGACCGTCTCGCGCTGCCGTACACCCGTGATCGACTCGACGACATCGCCGAGCGACTCCAGGTGCTGGATGTTGACGGTCGATATCACGTCGATGCCGGCCGCGAGCAGTTCCTGGACGTCCTGCCAGCGCTTGTCGTTGCGTGAGCCGGGCACATTGGTGTGGGCCAGTTCGTCCACGAGGGCGACCCGGGGCCGCCGGGCGAGGACGGCGTCCACGTCCATCTCGGTGAAGACCGCGTCCCGGTACTCCAGCTTCCGGCGCGGGATCCGGTCGAGACCGTGCAGCATCACCTCCGTGCGGGAGCGGCCGTGGTGCTCCACGAAGGCCACCACGCAGTCGGTGCCACGTTCGATCCGGCGGTGCGCTTCGGACAGCATCGCGTACGTCTTGCCGACGCCCGGTGCCGCACCGAGATAGATCCGAAGCTTCCCGCGTCCCATGGCCCCATTGTCTTCCCGTGACCGCCGCCTACGCAGCGTCGACCCTACGGCCAATAATCACGGCAAAGGGGACACGAGGCGGACCGGAGCCGCTCCTTGACGCAACCCTGACGCACCCCTGCCCCCCGCAGTGACCGCGCACATGGCGAAGGGCCGCACCCCACCAGGGAATGCGGCCCGTACACGGCCAGGTACAGCGCGCCCCACAGGGGGCGCGGAACTGCGCGAAGAGTCCCCACGGGCCCGCGGTCGCCCACGGCCCTGCCGACGCGGCGGCTAGCGGACCTCGGTGGTCTCCGGGCCGCGCTGCAGCTGCCCCATGCCGCCGGAGAAGCGGGAACCGGCCTGCTCCTCCTGCTGAACGCCCTCGGGCACCATCTGCGCGTCGTTCGGCAGCTTGAGGACGATCGGGTCGCGCGGAGCCATGGGACCCTCGCCGCGGAGGACGACCGTGTCCCGGAAGATCTGCTCCAGCAGCCCGGCGGTCTGCGGCTCCACCGCGCCCCGGCCGGAGATCACCCCGCGCAGGAACCAGCGGGGCCCGTCCACACCCACGAACCGGACCACCTGGAAGCCGCCCGTACCGTCCGGCAGCTGCACCGGCACCTGCGCGCGCAGCTCCCAGCCGAGAGGGCCCTCGACCTCGTCGATGACACCGCCCTGCTGGGTGATGCCGGTGGCGATCTCCTCGCGGACCTCGCCCCAGATGCCCTCACGCTTGGGTGCGGCGAAGGCCTGCAGCTGGACCGCGCTGTCGCGGAGCACGACGGTCGCCGCGACGATCGCGTCGCCCGCGACCTCGACCCGCAGCTCCATGCCGTCGACTCCGGGCACGAAGATGCCGCCGAGGTCCACCCGGCCCTCGCCGGGCTCACGCACCTCGGAGCTGTCCCACGGCCCGTCGGGCCGGGGTTCGGGTTCGAGCCGTACGCGCTCGCGCGCGACGTCGTCCGCCTCAGTGTCGGCGTCCCCAGCGACGCCGTCGACCTGCTCGGCCTCGCTCGCCGCGTCCGCCGCGTCCTCGGCGGAACCCTTCTTCTTGCGACGTCCGAACACGTCACTGTCCTTCCCGGTCGGATACGACCGAAGCGTATCGATTCCCACCCGTTGTGCCGCCCACGGCGGCATGACCGCCGGTGGACCCGAAGCCCCCCTCGGCCCGCGCCGAGTCGGGAAGCTCCGCCACCTCCTGGAAGCGCACCTTCTCGACCTGCTGGACGACCAGTTGGGCAATCCGGTCGAAGCGCTCGAACCGCACGGCTTCGTGCGGGTCGAGATTCACCACGATCACCTTGATCTCCCCACGGTACCCGGCATCAACCGTCCCCGGGGCATTCACCAGGGCGACGCCGCAGCGGGCGGCGAGGCCGGACCGTGGGTGCACGAAGGCCGCGTACCCCTCCGGGAGCGCGATGGACACTCCCGTGGGAAGTACGGCCCGTTCACCCGGCTTCAGCTCCCGGCTCTCCGTGGTGCGCAGATCGGCCCCCGCGTCACCGGGCCGCGCGTAGTCCGGCAGCGGCACGTCGGGGTCGACGCGCCGGATCAGGACGTCGAGAGGAGTACGGCCGCCGCTCACGGGTTCACCTCGAAGGCGCGGGCCCGCCGGACCTGGTCCGGGTCCTTCATGGCCGCCTGGATCTCCTCGTCCCGGCCGTGGTCGATGAAGTGGTCGACCTTGACCTCGACGAAGAGCGCGTCGGCGCGGACGGCCAGCGGGCCGTCGGGGCCACCGATGCGTCCCTGGGCGGTCGCGAAGATCTTCCGCCCGGCCACCGCCGTCACCTCTGCCCGCAGGTGCAGCACGGTGTCGACGGGGACGGCCCGCAGGAAGTCGGTCTCCAGCCGCCCGGTCACCGCGATGGTGCGCAGCAGCCAGGTGAGGGAGCCGAGGGTCTCGTCGAGGGCGCTGGCCAGAACTCCGCCGTGCGCGAGGCCCGGGGCTCCCTGGTGCGCGGGCCGCACGGTGAATTCTGCGGTGAGCGTGACGCCCTCACCGGCCGTCGCCTCCAGATGCAGCCCGTGGGGCTGCTCACCACCACAGCCGAAACACTGCCCGTAGTGCGTGCCGAGCAACTCACCGGGGGCGGGCGCCTCGGGATGCCGTACGGGCGCCGTGGCGTCCGCCGGGGGTCGCAGGGCCGCGGAAGTACCTCTCACAGGCGCAGACCTTACCCGTCCGTCAGCGCCCGGCCATCGCCCCAACGGGCAGGGTTTCCCCTCGGGCGCCCCTAATTCCGGGCCCGGCGGGCCGGCATGCCAAGCTTGACGCCATGCAGCCCTCCGCCACGCCGTACGAAGAACGCCTGACCGCTCCCCGCACCTGGTGGCTCGTCTGTTTCCTGGTCGGCGTCTCGATGGCCCTCATCCTGCTGCCGTTCGGCACGCTCCCTCTACTGGGCGGGCTCGCCGGCGGCACGGCGGTCGCCGCGGTCGTCACCAGCTCGTACGGCTCGGTCCGTATCCGCGTCGTCGGCGACTCACTGATCGCGGGCGAGGCGAAGATCCCGGTGAGCGCCCTGGGCGAGCCGGAGATCCTCGACCGCGAGGAGGCCCAGGCCTGGCGCACGTACAAGGCCAACTCCCACGCCTTCATGCTGCTGCGCGCCTACATTCCCACCGCGCTCCGCATCCCGATCACCGACCCGGCGGACCCGACCCCGTACGCGTACCTGTCGACGAGGGAACCGGAGCGTCTGGTGGCCGCCCTGGAGGCGGCCAGGACGGCGGCATAGCGCGGCTCGTCACCCAGCGGTGGCGGACCGAGGCGGGCCACGACGGCGGACCGACTCGACCGCGTGGTTTCTCGCCGAACTCTTACCGCCCGGGCACGGCTTGCCGCACGAGAACCCGTGTGCCTCAGTGAGGGCGATCAGCCTCTGGGGCGCGATCCCGACGAGGACGGTGCCGGACTCGGGCGCGCCGGGTCGACGGACCGAGGGCGCCCGGCACCTTCCGCTCAGCCCCCTCCGAGTTCCTTGGGCAGCTCCCCCACCGTCAGGGGATCGACCGGCTTCTCCAGCGGCGGCAGTTCCGGCAACGCCTCCCACGGCACCTGAGTCCGCCGCAGGTCCTTGCGGATCCGCTCAGCGAGGTGCTTGGTGTCCCTGCGGTTCATGACCGCCCCGACCGCGGCGCCGACCAGGAACGGCATCAGGTTCGGCAGATTCCGCACCATCCGCTTCATGATCTGCTGCCGCAGCTGCCGCTTCATCTGCCCGCCGAGCGCCGAGTTGACCGTCGACGGCCGGGTCACGTCGATGCCACGCTCCCCGGACCAGGAGTTCAGATAGGCGGTGCTGCGCTGCCGCAGGCTCCCCGGCGGCCGCGCCCCGTACACCTCGTGCAGCTCGGCGATGAGTTTCAGCTCGATCGCGGCGACCCCGGTGATCTCGGCGGCCAGCTCCGCCGGCATGGCGGGCGGCGTCGGCAGCATCGCGGCGGCCCCGACGCCCGCGCCCACCGTGGAGGACGCGTTGGCGGCCCCCGCGACGAGCTTGTCGGCGATCTGCTCGGGCCCCAGCCCCGGGAAGTGGGCGCGCAGGGTCGCGAGGTCGCGCACGGGGATCCGCGGGGCGATCTCGATGACGCGGTCGGTGATGTACGCGAGGCCCGCTCTGGCCCCGTCACCGCTCTTGCGGACCCCCACCTTGAGGCCCTGTCTCAGTCCGTCCCGGACGACGGCCGCGCGTCGTCCGGCGACCGGCGCCGGAGTGCCCACCGGTACGGGCAGGCGTCCCTGCTCATCCGTGGCGCCCCCCGACGCCGCAGCGGGCGCACGTTCGAGCGAGGCCGCTCCCTTGTCGGAGGAGCCCCGCTCGTCTTCACGCACGCCGTCGGAGCCTTCGTACGGCCCCGGGTCCGCCCCCTTGCGGGAGCGGCGCTTCCAAGGAGGGGTCGAGCCAGTCACGGCCGACCCTGCCTCAGTCGCAGTCGCGGCAGATCGGCTGACCGTTCTTCTCGCGGGCCAGCTGGCTGCGGTGGTGCACCAGGAAGCAGCTCATGCAGGTGAACTCGTCCTGCTGCTTGGGCAGCACCCGGACGGCCAGCTCCTCGTTCGAGAGGTCGGCCCCGGGCAGTTCCAGGCCTTCTGCTGCCTCGAACTCATCTACATCCACGGCGGACGTCGACTTGTCGTTCCGGCGAGCCTTGAGCTCTTCCAGGCTGTCCGAGTCGACGTCGTCGTCGGTCTTGCGTGGGGTGTCGTAATCCGTTGCCATGTCGCGCTCTCCCCCTCTGGGTGTCTGCGGTGTCTCCAGCGCACGTAACGCGTGAGAGGCCGGACTTGTGCCCGACCTGAGGCGGAGATTTTGCCTCACATCAAGGTCTGTTACTCAATCGACACCCAACCGGACTCCTCAAGAGTGATCGGCTTGGATGGCGAACGGGACCGTACACGGTCCTGAGGCTGCATACAAAGGCGCCCCAGCATGTACTTCCCGTGATCTCAACCCCCGAAAACCCGGATTTTCCCGGCTTTCCGGAGGCCACATGATCACGCTCGGTAGATGGCTGGAAAATCGCCCATGTGATCGATCACACATCGGTCGTGCACGACCGATTCGATCGGGTCCCAGGAAATTCCGCGCAAAGCGAACACGTCCCGGAACCGGGCTCATTTTCTCAGACGGGCAGGGTTACGCGCATCACGAGTCCGCCTCCCTCACGTGGCCGGGCGGCGATGTGGCCGCCGTGCGCTCGGGCCACGGACCGGACGATCGACAGGCCGAGGCCCACGCCCTTGTCACTGCCCGTGCGCTCCGTACGCAGCCGCCGGAACGGCTCGAAAAGGTTGTCGATCTCGTACGCCGGGACCACGGGCCCGGTGTTCGTGACCACCAGGACCGCCTGCCCGTGCTGCAGCTCCGTCGTGACCTCCACCCAGCCGCCCTGCCCCGGCACGTTGTACCGGACGGCGTTCTGGACGAGGTTCAGGGCGATCCGCTCCAGCAGGACACCGTTGCCCTGGACGACCGCGGGGGCCCACTCGCCGCGGATCTCCACCTTCTTGCTCTCCGCCTCGGAGCGCACCTGGTCGATGGCCTGGGAGGCGACCTCGGCGAGATCCACGGGCTTGCGCTCGACGATCTGGTTGTCGCTGCGGGCGAGCAGCAGCAGACCCTCGACGAGCTGCTCGCTGCGCTCGTTGGTGGCCAGCAGCGTCTTGCCCAGCTGCTGCAGCTCGGCCGGCGCTCCCGGATCGGAGAGGTGCACCTCGAGGAGTGTCCGGTTGATCGCGAGCGGTGTTCTCAGCTCGTGCGAGGCGTTCCCGACGAACCGCTGCTGGGCCGTGAAGGCCCGTTGGAGCCGCTCCAGCATGTCGTCGAAGGTGTCCGCCAGCTCCTTCAGCTCGTCGTCCGGACCGTCCAGCTCGATACGGCGGGACAGGTCCGAGCCGGCCACCGCGCGCGCGGTGCGGGTGATCCGGCCGAGCGGCGCGAGCACCCGGCCCGCCATCGCGTACCCGAAGGCGAACGCGATCACGGCGAGCCCGAGGAGGGCCAGCAGGGAGCGGCTGAGCAGCGTGTCGAGGGCGACCTGGCGCTCGTGGTCGATGCAGGCGGCGATCGCCCTGTTGAAGTCGTCGAGCTGCAGATTGGTGGGGGCCGTGTCGGCGTCGACCGCGCGGCAGATGTCGCTGGAGACACTGATGTTCGTTCCGCCCTCGATCTTGAACACCGGCGTGTTGCCGGTGCTCACGGCCTGGGCGGCCAGCAGGTAGATGATCGACAACAGCAGGATCCCGGCGATCAGGAACATGCCGCCGTACAGCAGCGTGAGCCGTATCCGGATGGTCGGGCGCAGCCACGGGAAGGGGGTCTGCGCCCGCCGGGGGTCCCAGGTGGGCTTCGGGGGCGCCTGCGGCGGCGCGGGGGTGGGGGCCACGGCGGATCAGATCCGGTACCCGGAGCCGGGCACGGTGACGATGACCGGTGGCTCGCCCAGCTTGCGGCGCAGCGTCATGACCGTCACCCGCACGACGTTGGTGAACGGATCGGTGTTCTCGTCCCAGGCCTTCTCCAGGAGCTGCTCCGCAGAGACGACGGCGCCCTCGCTGCGCATCAGCACCTCCAGGACCGCGAACTCCTTCGGCGCGAGCTGGACCTCCTTGCCGTCACGGAAGACCTCGCGGCGGTTGGGGTCGAGCTTGATTCCGGCGCGCTCCAGGACGGGCGGCAGCGGCACGCTCGTACGCCGGCCGAGGGCCCGTACGCGCGCGATGAGCTCGCTGAAGGCGAACGGCTTGGGCAGATAGTCGTCGGCGCCGATCTCCAGGCCCTCGACTCGGTCGCTGACGTCGCCGGACGCGGTGAGCATCAGCACGCGCGTGGGCAGGCCGAGCTCGACGACCCTGCGGCAGACGTCGTCGCCGTGGACGAGGGGGAGGTCGCGGTCGAGGACGACCACGTCGTAGTCGTTGACGCCGATGCGTTCCAGGGCCGCCGCACCGTCGTACACGACGTCGACGGCCATGGCCTCCCGGCGCAGTCCGGTGGCCACCGCATCGGCGAGCAGCTGCTCGTCCTCGACGACGAGTACGCGCACGTCGCTTGTCCTTCCTGTGTCCACCCGCGTAGCGCGCCGAAGGCGCACCCGGGCAGGGTGTTCGTGGGTGTGTGACGTCCATCCTGCCTTTTTCGGCCGTAAGTCGGCTGTAAGGCGACCCTCGGGACAGGAAGGCCGAAGGCGCACGGGTGGGAATGCGGGATTTTTTCGTCCGGCCGAGGTTTCCGTCCGAGAGACCGGGGGGAAGACGGCTTTACACCCCGCGATCACGCTCTGCTTGTGCCGCACCACCATGCGGTACGCAGCGTTCCGCTTTTCCGCAGAGCGGGCGTGGGTGTCCGGCACCGTCGCCGCCCGGCCTGGGCAGCGCTGGGCATCCACAAGAGACGTGATCGCCCCTTCCGAACGGCACACCCCCGTGCCACCGACCCACGACCCAGGACGAGGGGGCGCAGCATGGACGCATTCACCTCAGGACTTCTGCAGCGCATAAGGACGGCCGAGTCCGACCTGACCAGGGCTCGCGACGAGGGCGACGACTTCCTCGCCGAGGTGGAGCAGGGCGAACTCGACGACCTGCGCCGCCTCGCCGCCGATCACGGCGTGGAGGTCGGCGCGTACAGCGTCTGAATTCCCGGCCCATACGCACGACAGCGAACCCCCGGCAGATCCAGACCGGGGGTTCGCTGCTTTTTGAGGGCTCGGTTCGCCTCCGGGGCGCCCGTGCCTGTGCCGAGAGCCCGACCGTGCTCGACCCTTCGGGCCTCCGCGCGCTCGGGCTCTCGGCACAGGCGCGCCCCTTCGGCTCACTCGCCGTAGGGCGCCGTCTGCTGTTGTGGCCGTGTCAGTCGTGCCAGGCGCCCAAGTCCTCCAGGCGGGTCTGGAGGGCCTCGAAGAGGGCGGGTGGGGCCGCGATGGTCAGGTCGGGTGAGAGGGGCTCTGAGGGGCGGCCACCGGTCAGGGCGCCCGCCTCCCGGGCGATGAGGTCACCCGCCGCGTAGTCCCAGGCGTTGAGACCACGCTCGTAGTACGCGTCCAGGCGGCCCACGGCCACGTCGCACAGGTCGATCGCGGCCGAGCCTCCGCGCCGGATGTCCCGCACGTGGGGGATCAGCTCGCGCAGCACGTCGGCCTGGCTGGCCCGCCGCTCGGCGCGGTAGCCGAAGCCGGTGCCGACGAGGGCCAGCCCCAGCTCCGGGGCGGGGCGCACGCGCGCGGGACGGTCGTTCACGTACGCGCCCTCACCGAGTACCGCCCGGTAGACCTCGCCGCGCACCGGGGCGTCGACCACGCCGACGACCGTCTCACCGTCCACCCGGACCGCGATGGACACGGCCCAACTGGGCAGTCCGTACAGGTAGTTCACGGTGCCGTCGAGGGGATCGATCACCCATTGGACGCCGCTGGTCCCCTCGACGCTGGCTCCCTCCTCGCCGAGCACGCCGTCGTGCGGCCTGCGCTCGGCCAGCAGGTCGGTGATCAGCTTCTCGGAGGCGATGTCCATCTCGGTGACGACGTCGACCGCGCTGGACTTGGTGGCGGCCACGCCGAGATCGGCGGGCCGGCCGTCGCGCAGGAAGGTCCCCGCGCGGTGGGCCGCGTCCAGGGCGATCTCCAGCAGTTCGGCCTTCAGGCCGTCCGGACGCTCTGACTGGTCGGTCACGTTGCTCCTCACGCGTACGGGCTGTCGGCGCCCGCGGCTGCGGGCTGCGGGGCGCGGGCCGGGCAGCAGCCGACCGGGCACAGGTTGTGGCTCGCGCCGAGCGTGCCG
>NZ_LRTR01000113.1 GCF_001550375.1 Streptomyces europaeiscabiei
GGGCGTCACGTCCCGGCCCTGCTCGGCCGCGGCACGTTCCAGGACGAGGTCGCGGATCGCGGCGGCGAACCGGGGGTCGGCGCCCACGGTGGCCGAGCGGCGGACCGGCAGGCCCAGTTCCCGGCCCTTGGCCATGGCCTCGGTGTCGAGGTCGTACAGGACCTCCATGTGGTCCGAGACGAACCCGATGGGCGCCATCACGACGGCCGGGGCCCCGGACTCGTGCCGCTCCTGCAGGTGGTCGCAGATGTCGGGCTCCAGCCACGGGATGTGCGGGGCGCCGGAGCGGGACTGGTAGACGAGCTGCCAGGGGTGCTCGACGCCGGTCCGCTCGCGCACGGCGTCGACGATGAGCTTCGAGACGTCCAGGTGCTCCGCGACGTACGCGCCGCCGTCCCCGTGCTCCTCGACCGGGCCGGAGGTGTCCGCGGAGGCGTTCGGGACGGAGTGCGTGCAGAAGGCGAGGTGCGCGCCGTCCCGGACGTCCTCGGGGAGGTCGGCGAGCGACTCCAGGACACCGTCGATCATGGGCTCCAGGAAGCCCGGGTGGTTGAAGTAGTGCCGGATCTTGTCGACCCTCGGCGGCTCCAGACCCTCGGCCTCCAGGGCGGCGAGCGCGTCGGCGAGGTTCTCGCGGTACTGGCGACAGCCCGAGTACGAGGCGTAGGCGCTGGTGGCGAGGACCAGGACGCGGCGGCGGCCGTCGGTGACCATCTCGCGCAGCGTGTCGGTCAGGTAGGGCGCCCAGTTGCGGTTGCCCCAGTAGACCGGCAGGTCCAGGCCGTGCTCGGCGAAGTCCTTGCGGAGCGCGTCGAGCAGGGCGCGGTTCTGGTCGTTGATGGGGCTGACCCCGCCGAACAGGAAGTAGTGCTGCCCGACTTCCTTGAGACGTTCCTTGGGGATGCCGCGCCCCCGCGTCACGTTCTCCAGGAACGGGACCACGTCGTCCGGGCCCTCCGGGCCGCCGAACGAGAGCAGGAGCAGGGCGTCGTAGGGGGTGGCGTCGTGCGCGTGTCGCATGTCTCCGATCCTGCCACCAGGCGCCGACGGCCGAGATCCCGGCCCACGCCCGAAGATGACCCGGGCACCTCACCCGTAAGCTGTGTGGACCGAAGTCACGCCTTACGAGGAACTCACTCCTCCGCTTACCGGACCCCACCGGAGACCCCGTGCCCAGCCCCTACACCGCCCTGTTCGCCGCCCCCGGCACCAAGGGCTTCACCGCCGCGGGTCTCCTCGGCCGGATGCCGCTGTCCATGATGGGCATCGGCGTGGTCACGATGATCTCCCAGCTCACCGGGCGGTACGGCCTGGCCGGCGCGCTCTCGGCGACCATCGCGCTGTCCGCCGCCGTGCTCGGCCCGCAGATCTCACGGCTGGTGGACCAGCACGGCCAGCGGCGGGTGCTGCGCCCGGCGACCCTGGTCGCGCTGACCGCGTCGGCCGGGCTGCTGTTCGCCGCGCACTACGGCTGGCCGGACTGGGTGCTCTACGTCTGCTCCGCCGGCATCGGCTGTGTGCCGAGCCTCGGGGCGATGACCCGGGCGCGCTGGGCGGCCCTGTACCGGGACACCCCGCAGCTGCACACCGCGTACTCCTTCGAGTCCGTCATCGACGAGGTCTGCTTCATCTTCGGGCCGATCATCTCCATCGGGCTGTCCACGGCGTGGTTCCCGGAGGCCGGGCCGCTGCTCGCCGCCTGCTTCCTCGCGGTCGGCGTCTTCTGGCTGACCGCCCAGCGCGCCACCGAACCGGCGCCGCACCCGCGCGGGGGGCACGACAAGGGCCGTTCGGCGCTGCGCTCGCCCGGACTGCAGGTCCTGGTGGCCACCTTCGTGGCGACCGGGGCGATCTTCGGGGCCGTCGACGTGGTCACCGTGGCCTTCGCCGAGGAGCAGGGCCACAAGGCCGCCGCGAGCGTCGTCCTGGCCCTCTACGCGGCCGGTTCGTGCGCCGCGGGCATCGTCTTCGGGCTGCTGCGCTTCACCGGGGCCGCGGAACGTCGATGGCTGCTGGGCGTGTGCGGGATGGCCGTGAGTATGATCCCCCTCCTACTGGTCGGAAACTTGCCGTTTCTGGCCGTGGCGCTCTTCGTGGCGGGACTGTCCATCGCACCCACGATGATCACGACGATGTCCCTGATCGAAGAGCACGTACCACGCACGCAACTGACCGAGGGCATGACCTGGGTGGGCACCGGGCTCGCGGTCGGGGTCGCGCTCGGTTCCTCGGTGTCCGGCTGGGTGATCGACGCGGCCGGGGCGGAGGCGGGGTACGTGGTTCCGGCGGCGTCCGGAACCGTCGCGGTCGCGGTCGGTTTTCTCGGGTACCGCCGGCTGCGCAGGCCGGCTCCAAGGCGGGGAGGGCCCCATGAGCACCACAGTGATCGGGAAGAGCGGCACGTGGCGTAACTGGGCGGGGAACGTCACCGCCCGGCCCGTACGGGAGGTCACGCCTGCCACCGTGGAGGAACTCGCCGCTGCCGTACGGCAGGCCGCCGAGGACGACCTCCGGGTGAAGGCGGTCGGCACGGGCCACTCCTTCACAGCGGCCGCCGCGACCGACGGCGTGCTGATCCGTCCTCAACTGTTGACGGGCATACGCAAGATCGACCGTGAGGCCATGACCGTCACGGTCGCCGCCGGCACCCCGCTCAAGAGACTCAACATGGCTCTCGCCCGCGAGGGGCTGTCGCTCACGAACATGGGCGACATCATGGAGCAGACGGTCTCCGGCGCGACGAGCACCGGCACGCACGGCACCGGCCGCGACTCGGCCTCGATCGCCGCCCAGATCCGGGGACTCGAACTGGTCACCGCCGACGGCTCGATCCTCACCTGCTCCGCGACGGAGAACCCCGATGTCTTCGCGGCCGCCCGCGTCGGTATAGGCGCCCTCGGCATCGTCACCGCGATCACCTTCGCCGTGGAGCCGATCTTCCTGCTCACGGCACGCGAGGAACCGATGCCGTTCGAGAAGGTACTGGCCGAGTTCGACGAACTGCACGCCGAGAACGAGCACTTCGAGTTCTACTGGTTCCCGCACACCGGCAGCACCAACACCAAGCGCAACAACCGCAGCGCCGGTCCCGAGAAGCCCGTACCACAGCTGAACAGCTGGTTCGAGGACGAGTTCCTCTCCAACGGCGTCTTCCAGGTGGCCAACTGGGTCGGCCAGGCGGTCCCCGCCACCATCCCGACGATCGCGCAGATCTCCAGCCGCGCCCTGTCCGCGCGGACCTACACCGACATCCCCTACAAGGTCTTCACGTCTCCGCGCCGAGTGCGCTTCGTGGAGATGGAGTTCGCCGTTCCGCGCGAGGCCCTGGTGGACACGCTGCGTGAACTCAAGGCGATGGTCGACCGTTCGAAGCTGCGCGTCAGCTTCCCCGTCGAGGTCCGCACCGCGCCGGCCGACGACATCACGCTCTCCACCGCCTCCGGCCGGGAGAGCGCGTACGTGGCCGTGCACATGTTCAAGGGCACGCCCTATCAGGCGTACTTCACCGCCGCCGAGCGGATCTTCGCCGCGCACGAGGGGCGGCCGCACTGGGGCAAGGTGCACACCCGGGACACGGACTACTTCGCCAAGGTCTACCCACGCTTCGGCGAGTTCACCGCGCTGCGTGACCGGCTCGACCCCGAACGGCGGTTCCAGAACGACTACTTGCGCCGGGTGCTCGGGGCCTAGCCGGGCGGGCGGTTCTGGTGATCGCGTGAAGCGTGTCCCTCCCGAGGTCACGAAATGGTCTGTTCCGGCAGCGGATCGCCGTTCCTCATGAGAAGTTGAGCGGCGTGCCGATCCACGCAAGTGGCCCGAATGGAGTACTGTTGCGAGCCCTGGATCCGGACTCCCGCCAGGGTGTCCGGGGCCTTAGAGGACCGCCGGGAGGGGGATCGTTGCACAGGGTGATGAGGTTCGTCACTTAGCGTTGCGAATTGATAACCGTGCCATAACGGCAGCCTCGGGCTCACGCTCGACACGCCGGGCAACTCGGCAAGGTTGTGGCAGGCTGCACCCGGGCAGGCCACACTCGACTAGCGGAAGCAGCGACGCACGTGACGTCGGCAGGCACCACCCGGGAGGTTCCCATGCCCGAACTGCGTGTCGTGGCCGTCTCCAATGACGGCACACGGCTGGTGCTGAAGGCTGCCGATTCCACGGAGTACACGCTACCGATCGACGAACGGCTGCGTGCCGCCGTGCGCGGCGACCGTCCACGCCTCGGTCAGATCGAGATCGAGGTGGAGAGCCATCTCCGCCCCCGTGACATCCAGGCGCGGATACGCGCGGGTGCCACGGCCGAGGAAGTCGCGCAGCTCGCCGGCATCCCCGTCGACCGGGTACGCCGGTTCGAGGGCCCCGTACTGGCCGAACGCGCCTTCATGGCCGAGCGGGCCCGCAAGACCCCGGTCCGCCGCCCCGGCGAGAACGCCGGGCCCCAGCTCGGCGAGGCCGTCCAGGAGCGGTTGGTGCTGCGCGGCGCCGAGAAGGACACCGTCCAGTGGGACTCGTGGCGCCGCGACGACGGCACCTGGGAAGTCCTGTTGGTGTACTGCGTCGCGGGCGAACCGCACTCGGCGAGCTGGACGTACGACCCGCCCCGGCGGCTCGTCCAGGCCGTCGACGACGAGGCGCGTTCGCTGATCGGCGAGTCCGACGACCTCGGGACGCCCGAGCCGAGCTTCCCGTTCGTGCCGAGGATCGCCCGGCTGCCCCGTGACCGCCCCCTGGACCGCCAGGCGGAACGTCCCGCCCTGCCCCCGCCGTCCGAGTCCGACGAGGAGCTGGTGAGCGAGCGCGACTCGCTCACGAGCATCCTGGAGGCCGTCCCCAGCTACCGGGGCGACCTGGTGGTGCCCGATCTGCCCTCCGTCGAACCGCAGGAGGAGTCCGTCGAGGAGGTGGCGGAGGAGGAGTCCGCGGCCCCCGCGGCCTCGGCCGGTTCCGCCTACGCGGACGTCCTCATGCCTCGGTCGGTCAACGGCCACCGCGACCGGCTCGTCGGCGCCACCGACCGCCAGGCCGAGGCCGACGGTGTCCGGCCGGGCCGTCGCGCGGCGGTACCGAGCTGGGACGAGATCGTGTTCGGTACCCGACGCAAGAAGCAGGAGTAGCGGGCCCCCAGCGGTGGGGAGTTGGACCGGTCGTTCACGCAGATCCGTTTCTTCGTCCGTGTTCGCGGCTGTGTCTTCGCTTGCTTCTCTGTTGGTCCTTGTTGGTGCAGGATCGGTCCTTCATACGTGTGTGGGGCCCGTGTCGTTCAGACGCGGGCCCCACGGTGTGCCGTCAGCCGTGGGTCACCGGGGATCGGGCCCGGTGGCGACCGGGCGGCCGCCGTCCCGGGACCACTCCGACCACGAGCCCACGTACAGGGCCGCCGGGATGCCCGCGACCGCCAGAGCCAGCACCTGGTGGGCACCGGACACGCCGGAGCCGCAGTAGACGCCGACCTCGGAGTCGGCGGTCGCGCCGAGTCCCTTGAAGCGGTCGGCCAGCTCGGCGGCGGACCGGAAGCGGCCGGATTCGGCCACGTTCTCCGTGGTCGGGGCCGACACCGCGCCCGGGATGTGCCCCCCGACCGGGTCGATGGGTTCCACGTCACCGCGGTAGCGCTCGGCGGCCCGTGCGTCCAGGAGCAGCCCGGTGCGGGCCAGCGCTGCGGCGCCGTCCGCGGCGAGCGGCGGCAGCGCGCCGA
>NZ_LRTR01000114.1 GCF_001550375.1 Streptomyces europaeiscabiei
GCCGTCCGCGTCGAGCAGCGGCAGCGCGCCGGGGGCGGGCTCGAAGGTACCGGGCGCGGGCTCCGCGATCTCCGCCGTCAGCGGGCCCTCCCAGGCAGCCAGACCGCCGTCCAGGACCCGTACCGAGGGGTGGCCCGCCCAGCCGAGCAGCCACCACGCCCGCGCGGCCGCCCAGTTGAGCCCGCCGTCGTACACGACGACGGCACGGTCGGCACGGACTCCGGCCGACCGCATCGCCGTACCGAAGGCGCCGATGTCGGGCAGCGGGTGGCGGCCGCCGGAGCCCGCCGGACCGGCGAGTTCGACGTCCAGGTCGACGAAGACGGCTCCCGGGATGTGCGCCTTCTCGTACTCGGGGCGCAGGTTGGGGCCGCCCAACTGCCAGCGGACGTCCAGGAGGACCGGCGGGTGGGCTCCCGCCAGCTCGTTCGCGAGGTCGGAGGCGGAGATGATGGCGTTCATGGCCCCATCCTCGCGTATGGGGTGGCCGCGTCGCCCGGGTCCGGCTACTCTGCCCGCCGGGCGGTGCCGATCACGAGGCGTACCGGCTCGGGCACATGCCGTACGGCCGATGGACACCGCCCGGCAGTGATACGGAAAGCGGCCGGTAGCGGCGAGCCGGGCATCCTCGCGTACGGACGCGTCGCGCCGGCGGTGCGGCGCGGGCCCGTGGCACTACGGGTGGTGCGAGCATCGGCACGGGGCGTGATCGCACGCGGACGCGGTACACGCGTACGGAGGGCGGACGGACACGGCCGCCGCGAGGGGCCGAGGAGAGAGTGACGATGACCGAGGCACGGGGGTCGACCGGGCTGAACGGTACGGCGTATCCACCCGGCACACCCTGCTGGGTGAGCCTGATGGTGCACGGGATGACCACGACCCAGGATTTCTACGGGGCGCTGTTCGGCTGGGAGTTCCAGCCCGGCCCCCAGCAGCTCGGCCCGTACGTGCGGGCACTGCTCGACGGGCACCAGGTGGCGGGCATCGGCCAGTTGCCGCCCGACCGCCATCTCCCCATCGCCTGGACGCCGTACTTCGCCTCGGACGACGCGGACCGGACGGCGGAGACCGTACGGCACTGCGGCGGCACCGTAGGCGTCGGCCCGCTGGACGCCGGCGAGGCGGGCCGTCTGGCGATCGCCTCCGACCCGTCGGGCGCCGTCTTCGGTATCTGGCAGGCGGCGGAGCACCTCGGCGCGGACATCACCGGCGTCCCCGGCACCCCGGCGTGGGACGAACTC
Organism: Streptomyces europaeiscabiei; assembly: GCF_001550375.1. GTDB lineage: Bacteria > Actinomycetota > Actinomycetes > Streptomycetales > Streptomycetaceae > Streptomyces > Streptomyces europaeiscabiei. Next base: position 1,245 of record NZ_LRTR01000114.1, read on the forward strand.
CTCACCGTCGACAGCTCGCTCGTGGCCAAGTTCTACGAGACGGCCTTCGGCTACGAGGAGGAGCCCGTGGTCTCCGCCGACCACGACTACGTCACCCTCCGCATCGGGGGCCGCCCCGTCGCCGGCATCCACGGCGTCGGCAGCGCGCTCCCCCGCGACCGGGGCCCCCACTGGCTGACCTACTTCGAGGTGACCGACCCCGACGAGGCCGCCAACCGTGTCATCGAACTCGGCGGGCATGTCCTCCAGCCCACCCACGACACGCCGCACGGCCCCGTGGCCACCCTCGCCGATCCGGAGGGCGCGACGTTCGCGGTGGTGCACACGGAACGCTGAGCCGCCGGCTCGGCCCGTCGCACGGTCGGGTGATCTCAGGTGACCCGGTGCGCTCGGGTGACCCTGGGAACGGTCGTTCCGGTCAGACCGCCTCGACCGGCAGGACGTCCGGGGAGAGGGCGCTCGCGTGGGCCGTGGCCGCTGTCGTACGGCGGCGGTGGTGACGGCGGCAGAGGACCTCGTAGCCGATGTCGTCGGGCTGGTTGACGTCGCCGACGACGACCTGGGCCCCCTCGACGACCATCTGACCGCCTATGGTGCGGGCGTTGTGCGTGGCGCGGGCGCCGCACCAGCAGAGGGCCTCCACCTGGAGGACCTCGACGCGGTCGGCCAGCTCGACCAGGCGCTGGGAGCCGGGGAAGAGCTTGGAGCGGAAGTCGGTCGTGATGCCGAAGGCGTAGACGTCGAGACCCAGGTCGTCCACGACGCGGGCGAGTTGGTCGATCTGCTCGGGGGCGAGGAACTGGGCCTCGTCGGCGATCACATAGTCCGCGCGGCGGCCCTGGGAGAGGTGGTCGACGAGGTACGCGTACAGGTCCTGGCCGTCCTCGACCTCCACGGCGTCGGTGACCAGGCCGAGCCGCGACGACAGTTTGCCCTCGCCCGCGCGGTCGTCACGCGTGAAAATCATGCCCTGGAGGCCGCGCGCCGAACGGTTGTGCTCTATCTGGAGGGCCAGCGTCGACTTCCCGCAGTCCATGGTTCCGGAGAAGAACACCAGCTCGGGCATGGTGAGTTGAGCACCTTTCGGCATGGAGGGCGAGGGGGCGACGGGGCTGTCAGGACGGCGAGGGGGGCAGGCGGGCAGGCGGGCAGGGCTTCAGGAGCGTACTTCGAGCAGCGGGACCAGCTGTTCCGCGGGGGTCATCGAACCGTGGTTGCCGACCATCGCCGACTCCTTGGGCTCCCGCTCGGAGGCGATGATCAGGACGTCGTCGCACGCGGCCGCGACCACGTCGCCGATGCGGGCGTACACACGCTCGTCGACGTGCGGTCCGAACCAGCCCGCCTCGATCGCCTCATCGCGCGAGGCGATCCAGAACTGCTCGCCCAGCACCTCGCGCCAGCAGGTCAGGACGTCCGACTGGGCGCCCGGAACGGCGTACACATGGCGCGCGCGGCCCTCCCCACCCAGCAGGGCGACCCCGGCGCGCAGCTCCCAGTCCTCGTCGAAGTCGATGCGGTGCTGCTCGTCGAACGGGATGTCGATCATGCCGTGGTCGGCGGTGACGTACAGCGCGGTGCGCGGCGGCAGTTGCTCCGCCAGGCGCTGGACCAGCCGGTCGACGTGCATGAGCTGGCCGCGCCAGGCATCCGAGTCGACACCGAAGCGGTGCCCCGCACCGTCCAGCTCGGAGTAGTACGTGTAGATCAACGCGCGGTCCCCGGCGGCCAGTTGTGCGGCGGCCACGTCCATGCGGTCCTCGCCGGCGAGGCGGCCGTGGAAGGTGCCGCCGCTCAGCGCGATCTGGGTGAGGGGGGTGTTCTGGAAGACCGGGGAGGTGACCTGGGCGGTGTGCACACCCGCCTTGTCGGCGAGCTGGAAGATCGTGGGGTACGGCTGCCACACGCGCGGTGACGTCCACGGCTGCCAGCGGAGCTGGTTCATCAGCTCCTCGGTCTCCGGGTTGCGGACCGTGTAGCCGGGCAGTCCGTGCGCGCCCGGGGGCAGGCCGGTGCCCACGGAGGCGAGGGAGGTCGCCGTGGTGGCGGGGTAGCCGGCGGTGATGGGGCGGCCGGTGCCGCCGCGTGAGGACGCCAGCAGCGCGGTCAGGTAGGGCGCCTCGTCCGGGTGCGCCTTCAGCTGCTCCCAGCCCAGGCCGTCGACCAGGAACACGCAGGCCCGGTCGGCCGCCGTCAGTTCCGGTATCGACGCGGTCGTCCCGGGGACCCCCATGCCCGCCGCGAGGGTGGGCAGGAGGTCGGCGAGCGAGCCGACGCCGTACTCGGGGACGGGGGCGGAGCCGACGGCGAGGGGTTCCGGGTCGTCCCAGGTGGGCAGCGCCATCAGCGGGCGGTGTCCGCGGTCGCCTCGGAGAGGGACTGCGCGAAGGCGAGGGCCTGGCGCACGGTCTCCGGGCCGTCCCCGGCCTCGCTGACCCGCAGGCTGAGGTCGTCCGCCGTCGAGCTGCCCGTGTACCCGTGGTCCGCCTCGCAGTTGGGGTCGCCGCAGGCGGCGGGCTCCAGGTCGATGCGGGAGACGGCGCCCCAGCCGATGGTCAGGACGACCTCGCGGGGCAGGGTGCCCGGCGTGTACGACTCCGGGTTGGCGACGACACGGCTGAGCACGACCGACGAGATCCGGCCGATCTTCACCGACTCGGTCGACGTCGTGGCGTACGGCGTCGGCGAGGTGGTGTCCGCGGCCTGCTCGTCGGTGTGGCTCACGATGAAGCGGTTGCCCGTGAGGACGAGGACGGTGACGTGGCGCCGCACCTCGTTCGCGTCGAACGTCGTCTCCTGGTGGACCAGGTACGACTTGATGGCCTCGCCGCCGACAGCGGCCTCCACCGCCTCGGCCACGAGGGCCGGGTAGTAGCCGCTGCGCTCGATCGCCGCACGCAGCCCCTGGGTCGTCGTACTGGTCTTGGCCATGACGTCCATCCTACGGTGGCGCACTGACTGCGAGGGACCGCTCTGCCGTCTCTGTTCTGTCGTGGACGGATCAATGCGCGGGGCCGTGCGCCGTCCGTGAGGGGCCCGCGCGCCGTCGCCGGCAAGCCGAGAACGCCGCCCTCAGTACACGGGAAGCGTCCTCGGGCCGAGGTCGTCACGCAGGGGCGGGCGGGCGAGCCGGACGGTGGCGCCCAGGACACTCAGGCCGTGCGACGCGACGACGACGGGTTCCAGGGAGACCGCCACGACCTCGGGATGATCGTCGACCAGCCGGGAGACCCGCAGCAGCAGCTCCTCCAGCGCGTCCGTGTCGACGGGGGCGGAGCCCCGCCAGCCGAAGAGGAGGGGTGCCGTCCGGATCGACCGGACCAGCGAGGCCGCGTCCCGCTCGGTGGCCGGAATCAGGCGGTGCGCCATGTCGCCGAGCAGCTGCGACGCGGGCCCGGCGAGCCCGAACGAGAGCACGGCTCCGGCCGCCGGGTCCACCACCGACCGTACGATCGTGTCGACCCCGCGCGGGGCCATGCCCTGCACGACCGGACGCAGCTCCTCGGGCCTCCCGAACAGCTCCGTCAACTCCGCGTACGCCCGCCGCAGTTGCTCCTCGTCCGCCAGGTCGAGCCGCACACCGCCCAGGTCGGCCCGGTGCCGCAGGTGCGGGGCGGTCGTCTTGAGCGCGACGGGGTAACCGATGTCCTCCGCCGCCCGCGCCGCCTCCTCGGGCGTGGGGGCGGGCCGCGCCTGCCGTAGGCGGATGCCGTACCGCGCGAGCAGCGCGCCCGTCTCCTCCGCGCCGAGCGTGAGCCGCTCGCCACCGGCCAGCGACGTGTCGATCTGCTCGGCCGCGCCCTTCTCGTCGATGTCCTCGTACGCGGGCACCCGCCCCGGGTCCGCCGCCTCCCGCCGCCACTGGGCGTGGTTCACGGCCTCGGAGAGCGCGCGGGCGGCCCGCTCGGCGGCGGGGTAGGCGGGGATGAGGTGCTCCTCGGCGGCGGGTTCCGGCTGCTCCCGCACCTCGCTGGGCAGTCCTTCCGCGGGGCGACGCGGATCCCCCGGCTCGGGCGAAGCCGGGAGCAGGGGAAGCCGGGCACCGCCCGCGGCGCCGAGGTCCTTCTCGCCGACCCGTGGTGCGGTGCTCGCCGCAGCCGACAACGCCTCCGCCAGCCCACCCAGCTCGACGTGCACGACGAGCACCGGCTTCGACGGGTTCGCGGCCACCGCCGACCGCAGCGCCTCGGCCAGGGCCGCGTCCCTGGGCGATGTCTCCCCGAGCGCCGGTATCGCCGTCACCACCACCGCGTCGCACGAGTCGTCGGCCAGCGCCCGCGACAACGCCGCGTGGAAGTCCCGCGCCGAGGCCCCGGTCGTCAGGTCCAGCGGGGGCAGCGGCCGCAGCCCCTCGGAGAGACAGGCGTCGTACGTGAGCATCCCCAGCGACTCGGAGTTGCCCAGGATCGCCACCCGCGGCCCCGCCGGCAGCGGCTGCCGGGCCAGGAGCAGTCCCGCGTCGACCAGTTCCGTGATCGTGTCGACCCGGATCACCCCGGCCTGCCGCAGCAGCGCGGACACGGTGGTGTGGGGCAGCATGGTGGCGCGTACGGCATGCCCCTGGGGCGCGGAACCGTGGCGCGCCCCCTGCACCACCACGAGCGGCTTGACCGCCGCCGTGCGCCGGGCGAGGCGGGTGAACTTGCGCGGGTTGCCGATGGACTCCAGATACATGAGGACGACATCGGTGTCCGGGTCCTCGTACCAGTACTGGAGGACGTCGTTCCCGGACACGTCCGCACGGTTGCCGGACGACACGAAGGTGGAGACGCCCGTGACGCCGGTGACCCCTCCCCCGCGCCGGTGCAGCCGGGACAGCAGCGCGATCCCGATGGCGCCGGACTGGGCGAAGAGGCCGATACGACCGGAGCGCGGTGTCTGGGGAGCGAGCGAGGCGTTGAGCCGTACGTCGGGAGCGGTGTTGATGATCCCGAAGGCGTTCGGCCCGATGATGCGCATGCCGTACGTGCGCGCCTGGCGCACCAGTTCGCGCTGGCGCTCGCGCCCCTGGGGACCGCTCTCGGCGTACCCGGCGGAGACGACCACGAGCCCCTGCACGCCGTGCGCTCCGCACTCGGCGACGACCTCGGGGACGTGGGCGGCGGGAACGGCGACGACCGCGAGGTCGACGGGCCCCTCGATGGCGGTGACCGACCGGTGTGCGGGCACCCCGCCGAGTTCCTTCTCGTCGTCCCGGAGGGCCTTGTTCACCGCGTACAGCCGCCCGGTGAAACCCGCGTCCAGCAGGTTGGCGAGGACACTGCGGCCCACTCCGCCCGGCGTGCGCCCGGCGCCGATGACGGCGACCGAGCCGGGGGCGAGCAGCCGCTGGACGGATCTGGCCTCGGCCCGCTGCTCCCGTGCGCGCTGCACGGCGAGGGAGCGGTCGGTGGGCTCCAGGTCGAACTCCAGGCGGACGACACCGTCCTCGAAGCTGCGCTTCTGCTGATACCCGGCGTCGGTGAACACCTTGATCATCTTGCTGTTGGCCGGGAGCACCTCGGCGGCGAAGCGCCTGATGTCGCGTTCGCGGGCGACGGCGGCGATGTGTTCGAGGAGGGCGGAGGCGACACCGCGGCCCTGGTGGGCGTCCTGCACGAGGAAGGCGACCTCGGCCTCGTCGGCGGGGGCGGACGCGGCCATCCCGTCGGCGCCGATGCGGTCGTAGCGTACGGTGGCGATGAACTCACCGCCCACCGTGGCGGCGAGCCCCACCCGGTCCACGAAGTCGTGGTGCGTGAAGCGGTGGACGTCCTTGGCGGACAGGCGAGGGTAGGGCGCGAAGAAGCGGTAGTACTTCGACTCGTCCGAGACCTGCTCGTAGAAGCTGACGAGACGCTCGGCGTCATCAACGGTGATGGGCCTGATGCGTGCGGTGCCGCCGTCGCGCAGCACCACGTCGGCCTCCCAGTGGGCGGGGTACTCGTGCCGGTCCGACGAGGTCTGCATGGGCCCCAGAGTACGGCTCGCGTACGGCAACGGCGCGGGGCAGTCTGGGGACGCACAACACGAGCGCGACAGCCGGTTCGCGGTCAGGCCGTGGGCCCGTTCCGGTGCGTCGCACGATATGGGAAACTGGTCTAGACAACATGGTCTAGACCTCTCTGAACCACCCGAGACACCTGAAGGGCAGCATCACATGGCTGAGCGCCGCGTCAACGTCGGCTGGGCCGAGGGCCTCCACGCCCGCCCCGCATCCATCTTCGTCCGGGCCACCACGGCCTCCGGTATCCCCGTGACGATCGCCAAGGCCGACGGGAACCCCGTCAACGCGGCCTCCATGCTGGCGGTCCTGGGCCTCGGCGCCCAGGGCGGCGAGGAGATCGTGCTCGCCTCCGACGCCGAGGGCGCGGACGTCGCCCTCGACCGGCTGGCGAAGCTCGTGGCCGAGGGACTCGAAGAACTCCCCGAGACGGTCTGAGCGGCCGGGCAGGCCGAACGGAAAAGGCCTGAAAGGCCACCCGCACACACACCGAAGGGCTCGTCCGATTTATCGGGCGGGCCCTTCGTATTATTCGTCCCGTTTGACGCCCCGCGGGCAGCATAAAGAATGCCCCACGGAATTCCCGCCTCTTTGTATACGGCTCCCGTGTTAATGCCGCAGGCTCGGCGTGTTTACGGGGTGTTGCGAAGTCCTCACACGGTCCGGGCGCTCGGCCCCGCCGGCCCCGCCCGGAAATCGGAGCCGGTGCGCGGCGGTGGCGCGCTCGGTGTGCAGGGACGTGATGGTGCGGGCCCGGTCGCTGTCGCCGCGCGCGACGGCGTCCACGATGCCGCCGTGCTCCGCCCAGGACTCCACGGGGTTGGCGGGTGCCTCGACCGCGTACATCCAGGCGATCTTGTGCCGCAGCTGGGCGAGTGTCGACGTCAGGGCAGGGCTGCCGGACGCCTGTGCGAGCGTCTCGTGGAACCAGCCGCCCAGGGAGCGCAGATCCTCGCTGGTGCCCCTCCTGGCCCGCTCCTGGCCCAGTCTGACCAGGCCGCGCAACACCTTGAGGTGCGCCTCCGTGCGGCGCTGGGCGGCACGGGCGGCACCCAGCGGCTCCAGCAGCATGCGCATCTCCAGCAGGTCGGCGGCCTCCTGCTCGGTCGGCTCGGCGACGCACGCGCCCGCGTGCCTGCGGGTCACCACGAAGCCTTCGGCCTCCAGCGTGCGCAGCGCCTCGCGCACGGGGACCCGGCTGACGCCGTACCGGCGGGCGAGCAGTTCCTCGGTGAGACGGCTGCCGCGCTCGTAGACACCCGCGACGATGTCATCACGGATCGCCGTGCATACCGAGTGCGCCGGAATACGCATACCGATCTCCGCCTTAATCCCCGTGAAACGTCGATGATTGACGTGTGTTCCAGCGACTCTATTGCAGCGGACCGGAATTTCCGATGGCAGGCCGGAATCCAGGGATATTTTTTGGACAGGAGGTACGGGACAGGAGGTACGTCACAACGCGAAAAGCCCCGGCTCGTGAGCCGGGGCCTTCGGGGAAGCGTTGCGCGCTGCGTCAGACGTTCACGCCGTGCGAGCGCAGGTAGGCGACGGGGTCGACGTCCGAGCCGTACTCGGCCGTCGTCCGGGCCTCGAAGTGCAGATGCGGGCCGGTGACGTTGCCGGTCGCCCCGGAGAGGCCGATCTGCTGGCCGGGGGTGACCGTCTGGCCGACGGAGACGCCGATGGACGACAGGTGGCCGTACTGGGTGTACGTGCCGTCGGTCATCTTGATGACGATGTTGTTGCCGTACGCGCCACCCCAGCCCGCCTCCACGACGGTGCCGGAGCCGACCGCCAGGACGGCCGTGCCGGTGGCGGCATGGAAGTCGACGCCGGTGTGGCTGCCGGAGGACCAGACGGCGCCGCCGGCCTTGTAGCCGGTGGAGATGTACGAGCCGCTGATGGGGGAGACATAGGTGTTGAGGCGCTCGCGCTCGGCAGCGCGGGCGGCACGGACCTTGATCTCCTCGCGCTCCTTGGCGGCGGCACGTTCCTGCTCGGCCTTCTCGGCGGCGGCCTTCCTGGCCTCCTCCTGCGCCTTCTTCTTCACCGCGGCCACCTCGGCGGCCTGCTGCTGGGCAGCGGCCTGGGCGTCCACCTGGTCGGCGACCGTGTCGCCGAGGACGATGATCTGGTTCAGGCCGGTCTGCTCGACTGCGGGCTCCTCCGCGGCGAGCGCGGGAGCGGCCAGGGTGCCGATGACACCGGTGGTGGTGAGAGCGGCGACGCCCACGTTCCTCGTGGTCGTGCGCTGAACACGGCCGGGGCGGCGGTGCCTCCCGGGGGCGCGGGTGAACGCCATGAAGTGGCTGGTCCTTTCCTTCCCTCTCGCCTACCGGGTTAGCTGACGGGTTCGGAGCAGGAAGGTCTCCTACGGCCACCCCTCGTTTCGCGTCGCTCGCGAAGGGCACCCGATTCACCCCAGGGACTGTGGGTCCCCGGCTCCCCTGGCTCGCGCCATGCGGGGACTCGGCGATGACTGTCCGGTGCCGCGGCTGCGGCGAACTTCTGACGAACAGCCGGACCGACGCTAAGTGCGCCGTCTTCGAAATAACAAACGGATCACAGGATTTGTTAAGTACGCCACAGGTCAGACACGCAGCCTCCGCCATCAATACGGACAAACATGGGCCCTGGTGACTCTTCAGTCACCAGGGCCCCACAGGCGTGTGTCCTTCCGTCCGGTTTCTACTCGGCCGGTACGACGGTGACTTCACCGATTCCGAGGGCCCTGACCGGCTCCTCGATCTGCGCGGCGTCGCCGACGAGGACGGTCACCAGACGGTCCACCGGGAAGGCGCTCACGACGGCCGCGGTGGCCTCCACCGTGCCGGTGGCGGCGAGTTGGCGGTACAGCGTCGACTGGTAGTCGTCAGGCAGGTGCTGCTCGACCTGGTCGGCCAGCGTGTTCGCCACGGCCGCGGCCGTCTCGAACTTGAGGGGGGCGACCCCGACGAGGTTCTGCACGGCGACATCTCGCTCGGCGTCGGTCAGCCCCTCGGCGGCGAGGGTGCGCAGCACCGTCCACAGGTCGTCGAGCGCCGGACCGGTGTTGGGTGTGTCGACGGAGCCGCTGATGGCGAGCATCGCCGTGCCCGAGCCGTCGGGCGCGGAACGCAGCACCTGGCCGAACGCGCGCACCCCGTAGGTGTAGCCCTTCTCCTCGCGCAGGACACGGTCCAGGCGGGAGGTGAGGGTGCCGCCGAGGCAGTAGGTGCCGAGCACCTGGGCCGGCCACACACGGTCGTGCCGGTCGGCGCCCACCCGGCCGATGAGCAACTGGGTCTGCACGGAGCCGGGACGGTCCACGATGATCACACGCCCGGTGTCGTCGGCGCTCACCGACGGCACGGTGCGCGGCTTGGCCGCGGAGCCGGTCCAGGCGCCCAGGGTCTCGCCGAGCAGCGTGTCGAGGTCGACCCCGGCGAGGTCGCCGACGACCACGGCGGTGGCCGTCGCGGGGCGCACGTGCCGCTCGTAGAAGGCACGTACGGCCGCGGAGTCGATGCCCTCGACGGTCTCCTCGGTGCCCTGGCGGGGCCGCGACATGCGGGACGTGGCCGGGAACAGCTCCCTGTAGAGCTCCTTGGCGGCCCGGCGGCCCGGGTTGGCGGTCTCGTGCGGGATCTCGTCGAGCCGGTTGGCCACCAGCCGCTCGATCTCGCTGTCCTCGAACGCGGGTGCCCGCAGCGCGTCGGCGAGCAGCCCCAGGCCCTTCTCCAGCCGCGACACGGGCACTTCGAGGGACAGACGTACGCAGGGGTGGTCGGCGTGCGAGTCGAGGGTGGCGCCGCAGCGCTCCAGCTCGGCGGCGAACTCCTCGGCCGTGTGCTTGTCGGTGCCCTCGGAGAACGCCCTGGTCATGATGGTGGCGACGCCGTCCAGGCCGGTCGGCTCGGCGTCCAGGGGCGCGTCGAGGATGACCTCCACGGCGACGACCTGCTGGCCGGGGCGGTGGCAGTGCAGCACGGTCAGACCGTTGTCCAGGGTGCCGCGCTCGGGCGCCGGGAACGCCCAGGGCCTGGCGTCGCCGGCCTGGGGCTGCGGGTGGAAGTCCATGGTCGCGAGCTCGGTCACTTCGCCGACTCCTCGTTCTCGTCGGTGGTTTCGACGGCCTCCGCCTCGGCGGCCTCCTCTTCGGCGCCCTCTTCGCCGGCGACGGGCTCGTACACGAGTACCGCGCGGTTGTCGGGCCTCAGGCGCGCCTTGGCGATCTCCTGGACCTCGTCGGCCGTCACTTCGAGGACACGGTCGACGGCGGTGAGGGCGAGCTTCGGGTCGCCGAACAAGACCGCGTACCGGCACAGTTCGTCGGCGCGGCCCGAGACCGTGCCGAGCCGGTCCAGCCACTCGCGCTCCAACTGGGCCTGGGCGCGCTCCATCTCCTCCGCCGTGGGCCCCTCCGCGGCGAACCGGGCGAGCTCCTCGTCGACGGCGGCCTCGATGACGGGCACCTCGACGTCACCGGAGGTCTTCACGTCCATCCACGCCATGGAGGGCGCGCCGGCCAGCCGCAGGAGGCCGAACCCGGCCGTGACGGCCGTACGGTCACGGCGGACGAGCCGGTTGTAGAGGCGGGACGACTCGCCGCCGCCGAGGATCGTGAGCGCCAGGTCGGCCGCGTCGCACGCGCGCGTGCCGTCCTCCGGCAGCCGGTAGGCGGCCATCAACGCGCGCGCGGGCACGTTCTCCTCGACGACCTCGCGCTGCTGCTCGCCCATGACGTCGGGCAGCGCGCCGCTGCGCGGCTCGGGCTTGCCGTCGTACGAGGGGATGGAGCCGAAGTACTTCTCCACCCACGCGAGTGTCCGGTCCGGGTCGATGTCGCCGACGATCGACAGGACGGCGTTGTTGGGCGCGTAGTACGTCCGGAAGAACTGCTGGGCGTCCTCCAGGCTGGCCGCCTCCAGGTCGTCCATCGAGCCGATCGGCGTGTGCCGGTAGGGGTGGCCCTCGGGGTGGGCCAGGCGGAAGATCTTCTCGAAGGCCGTGCCGTAGGGCACGTTGTCGTACCGCTGGCGGCGCTCGTTCTTGACGACCGCCCGCTGGTTGTCCAGGTTCTTCTGGTCGAGCGCGAGGAGCAGGCTGCCCATGCGGTCGGCCTCCAGCCACAGCGCGAGCTCCAGCTGGTGGGTGGGCATGGTCTCGAAGTAGTTGGTGCGCTCCCAGCTGGTGGTGCCGTTCAGCGAACCGCCCGCGCCCTGGACCAGCTCGAAGTGACCGTTGTCCTTCACCTGTCCCGAGCCCTGGAACATCAGGTGCTCGAAGAGGTGGGCGAGGCCCGTACGACCCTCGACCTCGTGGCGCGAACCGACGTCGTACCAGAGGCACACCGCGGCGACCGGGGTCAGGTGGTCCTCGGAGAGCACCACGCGCAGGCCGTTGTCCAGGCGGTGCTCCCTCACTGTCAGGCCTTCGGAGCCGGCCTCGGCTGTGGCCGTGTGACCCATGGGCGGTACGTCCCTTCGATCGCTGTGCTGTGTGCGCGGGATCCGTCGTGGAACCGTCGCGGAAACCGCTGTTCTCCTGCCGGTCCTGCCACTGTATGCAAGCGCGTGGACCCCTGGAGAAGTTCCCGGGCGTCGTACGCCGAGAGCGAGATGGGGGTTGCGGCCGGCGGTCACTGGTTAAAGTCGGCGCACGCTGTTGACGCGGCGGCTCGGGAGGCCGCGACCAGCGGTCGGTGCCGGGTCGTGTCGGGGTTGTCGGTGCGGCAGTCCACAATGGTGCGCGTCAGATCCCGTTCACGTCTCGGTGAAGTGAACCGGAGACGTGAGCGCGCCCCGTAGGTGAGCGACCAGAAAAAGAGGAGCCGGCAGCGATGGCCCGCCGCAGCACGAAGACCCCGCCGCCCGACGACGCGTTCGAGGAGCGGATCCTCGACATCGACGTCGTCGACGAGATGCAGGGCTCCTTCCTGGAGTACGCGTACTCGGTCATCTACTCCCGAGCCCTGCCGGACGCCCGTGACGGGCTGAAGCCGGTGCACCGCCGGATCGTCTACCAGATGAACGAGATGGGCCTGCGCCCCGACCGCGGCTATGTGAAGTGCGCCCGTGTCGTCGGCGAGGTCATGGGCAAGTTGCACCCGCACGGCGACTCGTCGATCTACGACGCCCTGGTGCGCCTCGCCCAGCCCTTCTCCATGCGCCTCCCCCTGGTCGACGGCCACGGCAACTTCGGCTCCTTGGGCAACGACGACCCGCCGGCCGCCATGCGGTACACCGAGTGCCGGATGGCCGACGCGACGAGCCTGATGACGGAGTCGATCGAGGAGAACACGGTCGACTTCTCCCCGAACTACGACGGCCAGGAGCAGGAGCCGGTGGCCCTGCCCGCCGCCTTCCCGAACCTGCTGGTCAACGGCGCGTCCGGCATCGCCGTCGGTATGGCCACCAACATGCCGCCGCACAACCTGGGCGAGGTCATCGCGGCCGCCCGCCACCTCATCCGGTATCCGAACGCCGACCTGGACACGCTGATGAAGCACGTCCCGGGCCCCGACCTGCCGACCGGCGGCCGGATCGTCGGCCTCTCCGGGATCAGGGACGCGTACGCGACGGGCCGCGGCACCTTCAAGATCCGCGCCACGGTGACGGTGGACAACGTGACGCCCCGCCGCAAGGGCCTGATCGTCACCGAGCTGCCGTTCACCGTCGGCCCGGAGAAGGTGATCGCCAAGATCAAGGACCTGGTCGGCTCGAAGAAGCTGCAGGGCATCGCCGACGTCAAGGACCTCACCGACCGCGCGCACGGCCTGCGCCTGGTCATCGAGATCAAGAACGGCTTCGTGCCGGAGGCGGTCCTGGAGCAGCTCTACAAACTGACGCCGATGGAGGAGTCCTTCGGCATCAACAACGTGGCCCTGGTCGACGGCCAGCCCCTCACCCTGGGCCTCAAGGAACTCCTGGAGGTCTACCTCGACCACCGCTTCGAGGTCGTCAGGCGCCGCTCGGAGTTCCGCCGCGGCAAGAAGCGCGACCGTCTTCACCTGGTCGAGGGTCTGCTCACCGCGCTGGTCGACATCGACGAGGTCATCCGTCTGATCCGCTCCAGCGACAACTCCGCGCAGGCCAAGGAGCGCCTGATCGAGCGCTTCTCCCTGTCGGACATCCAGACGCAGTACATCCTCGACACCCCGCTGCGCCGCCTCACCAGGTTCGACCGCATCGAGCTGGAGTCCGAGAAGGACAGGCTCAGCGCCGAGATCGCCGAGCTGAGCCGCATCCTGGACTCGGACGCGGAGCTGCGCAAGCTGGTCTCCGGCGAACTGGCCGCGGTGGCCAAGAAGTTCGGCACCGAGCGCCGTACGGTACTGCTGGAGTCCTCGGGCACCCAGGTGGCCGCGGTCCCGCTCCAGGTGGCGGACGACCCGTGCCGGGTACTGCTGTCGTCGACGGGTCTGCTGGCCCGTACGGCGAACGGCGAGCCCTTCGCGGCGGACGAGGACGGCAAGCGCGCCAAGCACGACGTCATCGTCTCGGCGGTCCCGGCGACGGCCCGGGGCGAGGTGGGCGCGGTGACCTCCACCGGCCGCCTGCTGCGCCTGAACGTGGTCGATCTGCCTCAGCTGCCGGACACGTCGGCGGCCCCCAACCTGTCGGGCGGCGCCCCGCTCGCGGAGTTCCTCTCCCTCCAGGACGGCGAGACGGTCATCTGCCTGATGACGCTCGACGAGTCGTCGCCGGGCCTGGCCATCGGCACCGAGCAGGGTGTCGTCAAGCGCGTGGTCCCCGACTACCCGACCAACAAGGAGGAGCTGGAGGTCATCACGCTCAAGGAGGGCGACCGGATCGTCGGCGCCATCGAGCTGCGCACCGGCGAGGAGGACCTGGTCTTCATCACGGACGACGCCCAGTTGCTGCGTTACCAGGCCTCCCACGTCCGCCCGCAGGGCCGCCCGGCCGGCGGTATGACCGGCATCAAGCTCACCGAGGGTGCGAAGGTCCTCTCCTTCTCCGCCATCGACCCGGCCGTCGACGCCGTCGTCTTCACGGTGGCGGGTTCCCGCGGCACCCTCGACGACTCCGTCCAGACCACGGCCAAGCTCACCCCGTTCGACCAGTACCCCCGCAAGGGCCGCGCCACGGGCGGCGTCCGCTGCCAGCGGTTCCTCAAGGGCGAGGACTGCCTCTCCGTCGCCTGGGCGGGCCCCGCACCGGCCCGCGCCGCCCAGAAGAACGGCACCCCGGCCGACCTCCCGGAGATGGACCCGCGCCGCGACGGCTCGGGCGTGTCCCTGGGCAGGACGGTGTCGTCGGTGGCGGGGCCGGTGTGAGCCGAGCCCTTCACGGTTGGTGAGCCGAGGCCCTCACAGGTTGTCGTAGGAGGCCTCGGGCTCCTCGGCCGCCGCCTCCTGGACGTAACGGAGGACGCCCCACATGCCGTGCTCGTCGGCGTGCGGGGCGTCGTTCTCGGCCCTGCACGCCTCCAGCTCCTTGAGCAGGGCGGGGGCGTCGATACCGGCCCCGATGAGCACGAGCTGCGTGAGTCGGCGGTCCTGACCGTTCCCCTCGCACTCCGCCCAGGGCTCGGGACAGAACCTCAGGAACCGCCCGACGGCATGCACGGCGTAGCGATTGCGCGGGTCGTACGGCCCGAAGTCGACGTACCCCTTGATGCGGTAGAGCCCGTCGGCCCTCCCGTCCAGGAACTCCATGAGCCGCCGGGGGTCGAGCGGCACGTCGGAGACGAAGGCGACGCTGTCGTAGCCGGAGTGCAGATGCCCGGTGTGATCGTGCCCGTCCTCCTCGTCGTGCCCGTCCTCCCCGTCATACCCGTCGTGGTCGTGCCGGTGGAGGTCGTCGAAGGAGAGCTGACCGACGCGCTCCTCGGAGGGCCGGCAGTCGAAGAGGAACTCGGGGTCGATGCGCCCGTAGGTGGCGGGCACGACGGCCGCACGGTCACTGAGCGACCGGACGAGCGACAGGACCCGCTCCCCGTCCTGCGCCCGGTCGAGCTTGTTGACGACGACGAGGTCGGCGATGGCGAGATGCCGGTCGATCCCGGGATGCCGCTGCCGGGTCTCCGGGAACTCGGCCGCGTCCACGACTTCGACGAGCCCGCCGTACACCACCCGGGGGTTCTCGCTGGCGAGGACCATCCGCACGAGTTCCTGCGGCTCGGCGAGCCCGCTCGCCTCGATGACGATGACGTCGATCCCGGCGGCGGGCTCGGCGAGCCGTTCCAGATAGACGTCCAGCTCACTGACGTCGACGGCACAGCACAGGCATCCGTTGCCCAGCGACACGGTGGAATCGCCGAGCGCCCCGGCCACCGCCATCGCGTCGATCTCGATCGCCCCGAAGTCATTGACGATGGCACCGATACGGCTGCCACCGCTGCGGTGGAGGAGGTGATTGAGCAGGGTGGTCTTACCGGAACCGAGGAACCCGGCGAGGACGACGACGGGAATCTGCGGCACCCCCTGCGGACCCCGCCCCGGACCCGGCCCCTGACTCGACGACTGGCTCAACACGCGCCCTCTCCCACACCGTTGCGTGCGCCGGCTCACGGCCGACCACCGCACGAGGCCGGCTCATGGACCGGCTCTCACCGGAACGCCGCAGCTCGCGCACGTCCATTGAATGCCGCCCCAGGATACGAGTGGGGGCGAACGCCCCGTGGAGCGAACGATTGTCAGCGGCGCCCGCGGGGCACACGTTGAGCATGGCGCCGGTTCGCGCGACCCGCACATCCCTCCGTGCGCCTCCTCTCCGCCTCCCAGCCGGCCAGCGCCGCTCGGCGACACTGAGAGGCGGCAAGCGCCGCCCACCGCTCGCCGGTCCCCATCCCGTCGCCCCGCACCCGACGGCCGGCGGACGGCCGCCTGAACCGGGGGTTGACATGGCCACACAGAAATTTGGACCACGGGGGTGGAGTGCTGCCGCCATGGCGGGGCTCGCGTTCACGGCCGGGGCGGTCACCGCACTGGTCGCACGACAGCGACGCCTCGAGGAGCTGTGGTTACGCGTCGCCAACGTGGAGCGGCACGAGCGGCAGGCGATGCTCACGGAACAGCAGCGCCTCCAGTTCTATCTCCTCCACCAGGCCATGGAGGATCCCGACCTCGCCGCGGTCTACAGCAACGTGCAGGTGGCTTCGCCGACACAACGCCGCCAGTACCTGTTCGCGAACGCCATGTACACCAACGCTCTGCTGGCCTACCGCGTAGGCATCGTCAACTGGGAGGAGCTGCACGGCCACCTCCGGATGATCTGCCGCAACGCGATCTTTCGCGACTACTGGGAGGCCCACCGTCCGCACCGAGCAAGCCTCAAGAGCGGCTCGGACGAAGCAAGGGTGGGCCAAATGGTGGACGGTTTAATCCAGGATCTGGACGAAGCCGACACGGAGGAGTGGTGGGTGGTGGGTGAACCGCCCACAGAATGACGCAAGTTGACATACCGTCAACCAACACATGCCCTCTTCTGCCCAACTGTCACAGGGGGTAACGATCAAGGGCTAGCCTGTCCCCGCTCCACACATGCATCACTTTCACGTCAGTACTATCGACCGCCCCAAAGGACAGGGATCCCTTTGAAGATCGTGCGCCGCATCGGTGCGTCCCCCCGTGAGCGAGGCAGCCTGTCGGGCGATTCATGCCCCGACATCTTCGAACTGAGCGATGGTGATTTCGCCGTCATCGGATCGGAAGCCACGCTCAAGCTCGACAGTGAGCTTCCTGAGGACGCAGCGCGCGCGGACTACGAACGCATCGTCGTCATCAGCCGGGAAACACTCATTCGCGCCAAGGCCGACATCCCCGACGCTTGACACCCGCCCGCCACGCGACGGGCCCGACCGGGCTCGTTCCCTTGAGACGCCCCGCCGCACGCCATCGATGAGCGCCTCGGGGCTTGGAGCAGCACCATCCCTGTCCTGCTCAGCACACTTCGTGAGGCCCGGCTGCGAGATCGGCACCGGGCCTCACGCATGCGTCATACCTCCACAGGCACCGCCACCGGCGCCCTCGGCCCCACCTATCGGGCCGCCGGACGGATGATCTTGGAGTCCTCGGCCTGTTCGACGATGTCGGCGCTCCAGCCGACGGTGCGGGCTGCCACGAAGGTGGGAGTGAACATCTCGCGGGGCAGGCCGCAGAGCTCCATGACGACGCCCGCATGGAACTCGACGTCGGTGTGCGGGGCGCGACCGGGCTTCAGCTCGGCGAGGATCGACTCGACCTGGCGTTCCACCTGCACCGCGAAGGCGACCCGAGGGCCACCGAACTGCTCCGCGATGTCGCGAAGCATGCGTGAGCGAGGGTCCTCTGTGCGGTAGACGGGGTGACCGAAGCCCATGATGCGGTCACCGGCGTGGACACGTCCACGGATCCAGGTGTCGATGTGATCGGCGGTGCCGATGGCATCGAGGGTGTCCAGGGCGCGGCTCGGAGCACCGCCGTGGAGGGGGCCGGAGAGGGCACCCACGGCGCCCACGAGACGCGCCGCCACGTCCGCGTCCGTCGACGTGATGACCCGAGCCGTGAATGTTGACGCACTGAAGCCATGGCCAATGGTCGAGATCAAGTAGTGCTCGATCGCCCGCGCCCGAAGGGGGTCCGGTTCCGAACCGGTCAACATGTAGAGGTAGTTCGCGGCGTGCGCGAGGTCGTCCCTCGGCTCGATCGGCTCCAGCCCCCGCCCCAGCGGGTACAGCGCCGTGAGCAGGGTCGGCACGACCGCCGACGCGGCCGGCGCGTCCACGCGGCGCCGGTCCGGTTCCAGGTCGTACACCGGCCGGAATCCCTTGGCGGCACCGAACAGCGACAGGGCGGAACGCAGGCCGGACAGCGGGCCGGAGCGCGCGCTCGCCGCCGAGATCGCGGGCTCG
>NZ_LRTR01000115.1 GCF_001550375.1 Streptomyces europaeiscabiei
CCACACGTACGCGGCCGTCTCGGCCGGCCTCGGCGCCCTGGAAGGCCCGCTGCACGGCTCGGCCGGCGCACTCGCCCACAGGCTGCTCCTCGATGTGCTGGACCAGGGCGGCGCGGCTCCCATGATCGCGGACGAGCTGCGGGCCGGGCGCAGCATCCCCGGGCTGGGCCACCGCCTCTACACGGGCGAGGATCCACGCGCGCGAGCTCTGTTCGTGCTCCTGGAGAGCATCCCCCAGGCAGCGCCCGCCCCCGCTGCGGCCCGCGACATCGTGGCGACGACAACCCACCACACACCCTGCACGCCAATGTGGACCTGGCCCTCCCGGTCCTCACGGTCCCTTTCGGCATGGCTCCTGCCGCGAGTGAGACCGCGTTGGCCGTAGCCCGCACAGCGGGCTGGATCGCCCACGCCTTGGAGGAGTACGGCGAGCGTCCGCTGCGGATGCGGCCGAGCGGCCGGCCCGTGGGAACGAGACCACCCGAGCGCTCCCGGACTAGCGGGCCGTACCGCCCGCCAACCCGCGCTCCGCCTCACCCGGGACCCGACTCCGGGTCTCGTACGCGTCCCGTGTGGGCCCTCTGTCCCCCCTTCGGACCGGGTTCACCTTCGCTCGCACGCAAGTCAGGTTAGGCTCACCTCTGTGAGTACGTGCACCTCCGCGTCCCGACACCTCGGCGAGCCTCTCGCGGGGACCGCCGCCACGGCGAGGACATGGCTGCTGCTGGAACAGCCGGGCCCTTGGGGTGTCAAGGCGCTCACCTCGAGCCACCTGGACCCCGTGCTCGGCCGCGCTCTCGAAGCCGCGGCGGAGGGCACCGGCGTACGCGTGGCGCTCATCCGGCGCCCCGGCCGCCACGCGGACCGCCGCGAGGTCCGCGAGCGCCGCGTGTACGTGGCCCACACCGTCCCCGGGAACGTCTGGCTGCACAGCACCACGACGACCGACCCCGGGCGACTGCTCGACCTCGACTTCACCGCCCTCGGCAGGGGCGACCACCACACGTTCGGGACGGTTCTGCGGGGTCGGCCCCACACCGGCGCCCCCCTCGCGCTCGTCTGCACCAACGGCAAGCGCGACCGCTGCTGCGCGCTCCTCGGCCGACCGCTCGCCGCCGAGCTGGCCGCCTCCGGAGTCGAGGGCACCTGGGAGGTCACCCATCTGGGCGGTCACCGCTTCTCGCCGACCGTGCTCGTGCTGCCCTTCGGCTACGTGTACGGCCGTGCCGAGGCCCACCACGTCAAGGAGGTCCTCCAAGGCGTACGGGAAGGCCGCGTCGTCACCGAGGGGTGCCGCGGGAGTTCCGCCTGGGAGCGCCCCGGGCAGGCTGCGGAGCTGGCGGTGCGTACGGAGACGGGCGCGGACGCGGCCGACTCGCTCACCGTCCTCCACACGCAGGGCGCGGCGCCCCACTGGGACGTGACCGTCGCCCACACCGACGGCCGCCGCTGGACCGTCGCCGTCTCCCAGGGCGCCGCCCAGCCGCCCCGCCCGGAGAGCTGCGGCTCCGCACTGGGCTCCCCGGCGAGGATGCACGTGCTGACCGTACGAGAGCTGTCACCGGCCGCGATCACGCGCTAGCCGACCGACGGCCTGTCACGGCGGAGCCGACAGGCCGCCCGGCCTCAGCCCCGGGTCCCGTCGCCGTACAAACACCCCGTGCCTGAGATCCCTGCCACACCCCTCTACGGCCGGACCACCCCGTCCACGTACCGTCATGGGTATGAGCCCCACTCCCTCCGCACGCCGCCTGCGTCTCGGTATGCCGCGGCGGGCGTTCTCGCAGGTTCTGCTGATGCAGGTGGCGATCGCCGCCGGTGTCGCCGTCCTCGCGACCGGGCTGTTCCTCGCGCCGCTCAGCGAACAGCTGGACGACCAGGCGATGCGCCGGGCCCTCGCGATCGCGCAGACCACTGCGGTCCAGCCGCAGATCGCCCAGGACCTGGTGTCGACGCAACCGTCCGTGACCGGCCCCGTTCAGGTCGAGGCCGAGCGGATCCGGAAGGCCAGCGGAGCCGAGTACGTGGTCGTGATGGACAGGGTCGGGGTGCGCTGGTCGCACCCCGACCCCGCGGAGATCGGCGGGCTGGTCTCGACGGACCCGCGCCGCGCCCTGGCCGGGAACGAGATCATGGAGATCGACTCGGGGACTCTGGGGCGCTCCGCCCGGGGCAAGGTGCCGCTGCGTGACGCCGACGGGAAGATCGTCGGCGCCGTCTCGGTCGGCATCGAGTACGACAGTGTGCGCGACCGGCTGATCCACGCGATCCCCGGGCTCCTGGCGTACGCCGGCGGTGCCATGGCGGTCGGGGCGCTGGCCGCGTATCTGATCTCCCGGAGGGTGCATCGCCAGACCCGTGACCTGGCCTTCTCCGACATCGCGGGACTGCTGGCGGAGCGCGAGGCGATGCTGCACGGCATCCGGGAGGGCGTGGTCGCGCTGGACCGCGCCGGGCGCGTACGCCTCCTGAACGACGAGGCGCGGCGGCTGCTCGGGATGGGCGACGAGGCGGTCGGCAGGTCGCTCGACGACGCGCTCGGCCCCGGCCGTACGACCGATGTGCTGGCGGGCCGGGTCACCGGCACGGATCTGCTGACCGTGCGCGGTCAGCGCGTGCTGGTCGCCAACCGCATGCCCACCGACGACGGCGGTGCCGTGGCCACCCTGCGCGACCGCACCGAGCTGGAGCAGCTCGGCCGCGAACTCGACTCCACACGCGGTCTGACGGATGCCCTGCGCGCCCAGGATCATGAGCACGCCAACCGGATGCACACACTCCTCGGCCTGCTCGAACTGGAGCTGTACGACGAGGCCGTGGATTTCGTCGGCGAGGTCGTCGGCGACCATCGGGCGACGGCCGAGCAGGTCACCGAGAAGATCCACGATCCGCTCCTCGCCGCGGTACTGGTCGGCAAGGCGACCGTCGCGGCCGAGCGCGGAGTGGCCCTGTCGGTCGCCGGTGGCACGATGCTGCCGGACCGGCTGGTCGACCCCCGTGGGCTGGTCACCGTCGTCGGCAACCTCGTCGACAACGCCTTGGACGCCGTCGCGGGTACGCCGCACGCGCGCGTGGAAGTCGATCTGCGCGCCGAGGGGCGTACGGCGATCCTCCGGGTCCGCGACACCGGCCCCGGAGTCCCGCCCGACAAGCGGGAGTTGATCTTCACGGAGGGCTGGTCCACCAAGGCGCCGCCGGCCCATCGCGAGCGCGGTATCGGGCTCTGTCTGGTGCGTCGGCTCGCCGAGCGGCAGGGGGGCAGCGCCCGGGTCACGGAGGCGCTGGGCGGCGGCGCGGAGTTCACGGTCGTACTGCCCGACGCACTCGCGGAACAGGGCCTGGTGACGCCGACGTCCGCACCGAAGCCCATCTCCACGGCACCCGACGACGATCCGGCCCGGCAGGACGAGCCGACGGCCGGCCGCGACGGACGACCGGGCCCCGAGCGGGAGCCCGAAGCCGCCACCACAGCCGCCGACAAGGAGTCGCGATGATCGAGGTCCTGATCGTGGACGACGACACCGGAGTCGCCCGCGTCAACGCCGCCTACGTGGCGAAGGTCGCCGGTTTCCACGTCGCCGGTGTGGCCCACAACGCGGCCGAGGCGCTGCACCGGTTGGAGACGTTGCCCCACGTGGACCTGGTTCTCCTGGACCACTATCTGCCGGACGACACCGGGCTCATGGTGGTCCAGGAGATGCGGCGCCGGGGCCACCAGAGCGACGTGATCATGGTGACGGCAGCCCGCGACGTCTCGACCGTCCAGGCAGCGATGCGCCAGGGCGCGCTCCAGTACCTGGTCAAACCGTTCGCGTTCGCCGGGCTGCGGGCGAAGCTGGAGGCGTACGCGGATCTGCGGCGCACCCTGGACGGCGGTGGCGAGGCCGAACAGGCCGAGGTGGACCGGATCTTCGGCGCTCTCTCGGCGGGCGGCGAACCGGACCTGCCCAAGGGCCACTCCCCCACCACCACCGAGTTGGTACGCCGCGCCCTGATGAGCGCCGAGGGCGCGCTGTCCGCCCAGGAGATCGCCGAGCGGACCGGCCTGAGCCGCCAGACCGCCCAGCGCTATCTGAAGCTCCTGGAACGCACGGGACGGGCCCGGCTGACCCTGAAGTACGGCGACGCCGGCCGTCCCGAGCACCGCTACGAGTGGGCGACCCGCCCCTGAGTGGCCCTCGCCAGGCCCTCACACGCGCCTCCACGGGCCGTACTCCCTCGCAGCGTCCCCCTGACCGTCACACCGCTCCGGCGCCCGTCAGCGACCGCACCTCGGTCTCCGCGTGCTTCGCCTTGTCCGGCGGCTCGGCCGACAGGACCGTGCCGAGCCAGCCCGTGAGGAAGCCCAGCGGAATGGAGACGAGGCCCGGGTTCTGCAACGGGAAGTACTGGAAGTCGGCGCCGGGGAACAGCGAGTCGGCGCTCCCCGACACGACGGGCGACAGCAGCACGAGAACCACGGAAGGGATCAGTCCCCCGTACACGGACCACACCGCGCCGCGGGTGGTGAAGCCGCGCCAGAACAGCGAGTACAGCAGCACGGGCAGATTGGCGGAGGCGGCGACCGCGAAGGCGAGGCCGACGAGAAAGGCCACGTTGAGATCCTGGGCGAGCAGCCCGAGCCCGATCGCGACCACGCCGATACCCACGGCCGCCGTACGTGCCACGGTGACCTCGCTGCGCGGCTTCGAACGCCTGCGGCGCAGCGACGCGTACAGGTCATGGGCGACGGACGCCGACGAGGCGAGGGTGATGCCGGCGACGACCGCGAGGATCGTGGCGAAGGCGATGGCGGCGACGATCGCGAACAGAACCGTTCCGCCGGTGGAGTCCGGGCCACCGCCCAGATCGAGGGCCAGCAACGGCACCGCCGTGTTCCCCGCCGCGTTGGAACCCCGTACTGCCTCCGGGCCGACGATGGCGGCCGCGCCGAAGCCCAGCACGATCGTCATCAGATAGAAGCCGCCGATGAGCCCGATCGACCAGACCACCGAGCGGCGTGCGGCCCGCGCGGTGGGCACCGTGTAGAAACGCGACAGGATGTGCGGCAGCCCGGCCGTGCCCAGCACCAGAGCGAGTCCGAGGCTGATGAAGTCCAAGCGCGCGACCCAGTCACCGCCGTACTTCAACCCGGGCGCGAGGAAGGCGTCGCCGTGTCCGCTGCGTTGGGCCGCCGTCCGCAGCAACTGGTCGAAGTCGCCGTGGAACCGCACCAGTACGAGCACGGTGAGCGCGATCGCCCCGCCCATCAGCAGGACCGCCTTCACGATCTGGATCCAGGTGGTGGCCCGCATCCCTCCCAACGACACATAGACGACCATGAGCGCGCCGACGCCGATGACCGTCCAGGCCTGCGCCGCCTCGTCCTCTCCCCCCAGCAGCAGCGCGACGAGGGTGCCCGCTCCCACCATCTGCGCCACCAGGTACAGAACGGACACGGTCACCGAGGAAGTTCCCGCCGCGATCCGCACCGGTCGCTCGCTCATCCGCGCCGCGACCACGTCCGCGAGCGTGAATCGCCCGCAGTTGCGCACCAGTTCGGCCACCAGGAACAGCACCACGAGCCAGGCGACCAGGAAGCCCACCGAGTAGAGCAGCCCGTCGTACCCGAAGAGCGCGATGAGCCCGGAGATACCGAGGAAGGATGCGGCGGACATGTAGTCGCCCGCGATGGCAAAACCATTCTCCATCGGCGAGAACAGCCGCCCTCCGGCGTAGAACTCCTCAGCCGAGCCATGCCGATTGCGGCTCACCCACGTCGTGATGCCCAACGTGACCGCCACGAACGCGCTGAACAGCAGCAGCGCCAGCGTCTGATGGTCGGCGGTCACCGCTCGCCCCCTCTGACGCCGCGCGTCAACTCCTGGGTGTCCCACCGCAGATCGAGCGCCGCCCGGTCCCGGCGCAGCCTGGCGTGCCGCGCGTACGCCCAGGTGAACAGGAACGTCGTGAGGAACTGTCCGAGCCCTGCCAGCATCGCCACGTTCACCGCGCCCGCCACCGGTCGCGCCATCAACCCCGGGGCGGTGGTCGCCGCCACGACGTACGCCACGTACCAGCTGAAGAAGACGGCGACGCCCGGGATCACGAACCTGCGGTAACGACTGCGGACCTCCTGGAAGGCCGCACTCCGCTGGACCTCCAGATAGACGTCCGCCGCGCCCCCGCCCCGGCTCTCCCGCGCCTCGGCCGCGACCGGGGCCGGCCCGCCCGTGCCGTCCAACTCCCCCCAGCCAGAGGCCAGCGCGTCGTACCAGGGGTCGTCGAACCGCACGTCCTCGCCGACGAGGCCGTGCCCCTCGTGCTGCTCAACCGGGCTCTCAGAACCGCTCCCGCGTCGGCGGGGACGGCCGGTGCTTGACTGCATGCCCAAGCATGGACAGAACGGAATGACCCCCGACGTACCTCTTCACGATTATTCACCCCATCAGGTGAAGCCCCGGCCAGCCTCCCCCCACTCGGGGCAGTCATGCCCCGAGTGAACGCGCACCCCGACGGCGGATGGGCCGCGCACGGCGAGAAGGGGGGCGCGTCGGGGGGTGTCCGCCGGCAGCGGTCGGCGCGTCAACACGTCCGGCTTACCGGCCGACCGATTCCGCGCCGTTCCGAGGACGGACACCCCGCGGCGCGCCCAGGCCCGCCACCGGACCGAAGGCACCCCGGGCGGCCAAGCCCGGCGCAGCGGCTACGCGTCGATGCGCGACCGGTCCAGCGTCGCCGCCGAGCTGGAGATGAACTCCTTGCGCGGCGCCACGTCGTTCCCCATCAGCAGATCGAACACCTGTTCCGCAGCCTCCAGGTCCGACAGGTTGATCCGCCGGAGTGTCCGGTGCCTCGGATCCATCGTCGTCTCCGCCAGCTGGTCCGCGTCCATCTCGCCGAGGCCCTTGTAGCGCTGGATGGAGTCCTTGTACCGGACGCCCTTGCTCTGGAACTCCAGCAGCTTGTCGCGCAGCTCACGGTCCGAGTACGTGTAGACGTACTTGTCCTGCCCCTTCTTGGGCTGGACCAGCTCGATCCGGTGCAGCGGCGGCACGGCCGCGAAGACCCTCCCCGCCTCGACCATCGGCCGCATGTACCGCTGGAAGAGCGTCAGCAGCAGGCACCGGATGTGCGACCCGTCCACATCGGCGTCGGTCATCATGATGATCTTGCCGTAGCGTGCCGCGTCGATATCGAACGTACGCCCGGATCCGGCCCCTATGACCTGGATGATCGCGCCGCACTCGACATTCTTGAGCATGTCCGTCACGGACGACTTCTGAACGTTGAGGATCTTGCCCCGGATCGGCAGCAGCGCCTGGAACTCGGAGTTCCGCGCGAGCTTCGCCGTGCCGAGCGCCGAGTCTCCCTCGACGATGAACAACTCGCTGCGCTCGACGTCGTCACTGCGGCAGTCGGCGAGTTTGGCGGGCAGGGACGAGGACTCCAGAGCCGTCTTGCGGCGCTGCGCGTCCTTGTGCTGACGTGCGGCGATGCGCGTGCGGGCGGCGGCGACCGCCTTCTCCATGACGACCCGCGCCTGAGCGGCGGCGTCCCGCTTCGTGGAGGTCAGGAAGGCCTTGAGCTCCTTGGTGACGACCTGCGTCACGATGCGCCGGGCCGCCGAGGTACCGAGAACCTCCTTGGTCTGGCCCTCGAACTGCGGTTCGGCCAGACGCACGGTGACGACGGCGGTGAGGCCCTCCAGGGCATCGTCCTTGACGACGTCGTCCTCGGCGACGCGCAGCATCTTCTTGGCGCGCAGCACCTCGTTCATGGTGGCGGCCACGGCCTGCTCGAAGCCCGCCACGTGGGTACCGCCCTTGGGGGTGGCGATGATGTTCACGAACGACTTGAGGGTCGTGTCGTAACCGGTGCCCCAGCGCATGGCGACGTCGACACCGAGCTCGCGAGTGACCTGGGTGGGCGTCATCTGGCCGTGTTCGTCCAGGACGGGCACGGTCTCCCTGAAGGTGCCCTGCCCGAAGAAGCGGAGGACGTCGCAGACCGGCTTGTCGGAGGCCAGGTACTCACAGAACTCGCTGATGCCGCCGTCGAAACGGAACGACTCCTCGCCCTTGCTGCCACCCTCTCCGAGGCCGAACTCGTCACGGACGACGATCGTCAGTCCGGGCACGAGGAAGGCGGTCTGGCGGGCGCGCTGATGCAGGTGCTCCAGCGAGAGCTTGGCGCCCTTGAGGAAGATCTGGCGGTCGGCCCAGTAGCGCACGCGTGTGCCGGTGCGCGTCTTGGGGATCCGCTTGCCCTTGCGCAGGCCGCCGGTCTCGAACTTGGCGTCCGAGCCGATGCCCGCGAAGGAGCCGGGCACGCCGCGCCGGAAGCTGATGGCGTGGGTGCTGCCGTTGCGGTCGACCTCGACGTCCAGGCGGGCGGAGAGCGCGTTCACCACCGAGGCGCCCACGCCGTGCAGACCGCCGGAGGCGGCGTACGAGCCGCCGCCGAACTTGCCACCGGCGTGCAGCTTGGTCATCACGACCTCGACCCCGGACAGGCCGGTCTTGGGCTCGACGTCGACCGGGATGCCCCGGCCGTTGTCCCGCACCTCCACGGAGGCGTCGTCGTGGAGGATGACATCGATGTGGTCGCAGTAGCCCCCGAGGGCCTCGTCCACGGAGTTGTCGATGATCTCCCAGAGACAGTGCATCAGGCCTCGACTGTCGGTCGAGCCGATGTACATGCCGGGGCGCTTGCGCACGGCCTCGAGCCCCTCGAGGACAAGCAGGTGCCGCGCGGTGTAGTTGGAACCGTCCCGGTCTGCTCCGGTCAGCAGGGCTGTGGACGGCACGGACGTATCGGCGGTCACGCGGTTCGCTCCTCGCTGAATTTCAGGTGGGGCCCATTTGGGTAAGGGGCCGGGCTCTGTAGCCGTTCCGAGGGTACCGAGGCCTGGTAGAGCCGTTGTCACGCCACCCTCGTCCGAAACTCAGAGTAGTCCAGAGTCGCATACGCGTTCGATCCCTCGATGGGGTGAAGTACATATCACGTTCCCTTCGGGGCATGAACCATTTAGGCTCCGGGCACGTCCTCATGAACAACCGGCAACCCAGCCGGGAGGACCGTACAACCGAAAGAACAACCACCAGAACCACCGACAGACAGCGCGAAGCCCGTACGACACGAAGACACGCACTACGGCTCATTCGCCGCCAACCGGCAGCAGACAGCCGGCCCGGAAAGATTTTTTCGAGTTAAAGCCGCGAGCGGGAACGTTTTCGGCCTGGTTGGATGTTGACCCTGGTACGACAGCTCGTCGAGCTAGAGAAGAGGCGACGTGACTACTGTTCTGACCCCCGCGACCCCGCTGACGGCCGCTGACCGATGCGACCGCTGCGGCGCCCAGGCCTACCTGCGCGTCGTCCTGCTGAGCGGTGGAGAGCTGCTGTTCTGCGCCCACCACGGCCGCAAGTTCGAGCCGGAGCTCAAGAAGATCGCCGCGGAGATACAGGACGAGACGGAGCGGCTCACGGCCGCTCCCGCGACCGCGGAAGAGGACGAGCGCTGACGCTTCGCACCCACGACGAGCCGCCACCGGCTCGAGGCCGGTGACCGGGCGGCCACTCCCGTACCCACGGGGTGGCCGCCCGCTCTCGTGCCTCACACGTACACGTCCTCACGTGCGGTCGCGTACTGCGCCTCAGCGGCTCCCCTCGAGCACCCGGGCCATGTACGAGCCCCTGGTGTAGACGCCGGGGTTCCCGGCGAGCCCACAGCCGCTGCCCCACGACACGAGCCCGATCAGCTTCCCCTGGGCGACGAGCGGCCCTCCGCTGTCCCCCTGGCAGGCGTCCCGGCCGCCGTTCTGCTCCCCGGCGCACACCATGGAACCGGGCTGATATCTGCCCTCGGCGCTGCCCGGATAGGCCCTCTCGCAGACGTCGTCGGCCAGCACCTTCACCGGTGCGGCCCGCAGGCTCTGGGCATAGTCGCCGGCGGCGGTGGTGTCCCCCCAGCCGTAGACCGCAGCCTGCGTGTCCGGCGCGTACGCGGCGTCGTCGGCCCCCGCCAATGCGATGACGGAGCTCTCGGGCAGCGGTGAGACGAGAGTCACGACAGCGAAATCCCCGGTGTTCGTGTAGGGGTCGTACTCCGGGTTGACCCAGGCACCGCTCACCGCGATCTCCTGGCCCTCCGCCGACTGCAGCTCCGCGCGGCCCGCGATGATCCGCAGATCGGCGACCCGTTCCGGAGGATCTCCCAGCACGTCCTCGCTGAGGCAGTGCGCGGCCGTCAGAACGGTCGAGCGGCCGACCACGACACCGCCGCAGAACTGCCCTGCCCGCGTACCCCCGAACCGGTCACGGCTGGACAGCGCCACCGTCCAGGGCGCCTGGGAGATCTCGACCGGATGACCGCCGATGACGACCTCGGCCGTCGCCGACGGCGGTGACGCCAGCGGTATGACGGCCGTGGCGGCCGCGACGGCCAGCAGTCGGGCGAACGATCGACGCATGCGCACTCCTCACTCCGGGACATGGATGGCACACCCAGAGTGATTCACCGGATCGGCATCCGCATGCCGCACACACGCCGAAGACCCGGCTCCTTCGAGGAAACCGGGCCTTCAGGACCGACCGGGCCGGCGGATGCCGTGCCGTCTAGTCGAGGTAGTCGCGCAGCACCTGCGAACGGGACGGGTGGCGCAGCTTCGACATCGTCTTGGACTCGATCTGGCGGATGCGCTCACGCGTGACGCCGTACACCTTGCCGATCTCGTCGAGGGTCTTCGGCTGCCCGTCGGTGAGACCGAAGCGCATGGAGACGACGCCCGCCTCACGCTCGGAGAGCGTGTCGAGCACCGAGTGCAGCTGCTCCTGCAGGAGCGTGAAGCTGACCGCGTCGGCCGGGACGACGGCCTCGGAGTCCTCGATGAGGTCACCGAACTCGCTGTCGCCGTCCTCGCCCAGCGGGGTGTGCAGCGAGATGGGCTCGCGGCCGTACTTCTGGACCTCGATGACCTTCTCGGGGGTCATGTCGAGTTCCTTGGCCAGCTCCTCCGGGGTGGGCTCGCGGCCCAGGTCCTGGAGCATCTGGCGCTGGACACGCGCGAGCTTGTTGATGACCTCGACCATGTGCACCGGGATACGGATGGTGCGGGCCTGGTCGGCCATGGCGCGGGTGATCGCCTGACGGATCCACCAGGTGGCGTACGTGGAGAACTTGTAGCCCTTGGTGTAGTCGAACTTCTCGACCGCGCGGATCAGACCGAGGTTGCCCTCCTGGATGAGGTCCAGGAAGAGCATGCCGCGGCCGGTGTAGCGCTTGGCCAGGGAGACCACCAGACGGAGGTTGGCCTCCAGGAGGTGGTTCTTGGCGCGGCGGCCGTCCTCGGCGATGATCTCCAGCTCGCGCTTGAGCTTGGGGGCGAGCTTGTCGGCGTTGGCCAGCTTGTCCTCGGCGAACAGACCGGCCTCGATGCGCTTGGCGAGCTCGACCTCCTGCTCGGCGTTGAGCAGCGGGACCTTGCCGATCTGCTTGAGGTAGTCCTTGACCGGGTCGGCGGTGGCACCGGCCACGGCGACCTGCTGGGCGGGCGCGTCGTCCTCGTCGTCGTCGGAGAGGACGAAGCCCTTGTTCTCGGCCCCCTCCTCCTCCTCTTCGCCGGGCTTGCCGCCGGGGGTCTCCTCGATGGCGTCTTCGTCGACGGGCTCGCCGTCGTCCTTCTTGGAGGTGGTCTTCTTGGCCGCCGTCTTCTTGGCCGCGAGGGTCTTCTTGGCGGGGGCCGCCTTCTTGGCGACCGCCTTCTTCGCGGCGGCCTTCCTGGCGGGTGTGGCGTCCTCGGCGGAGGCGTCGGCGGGCACCGCGGGAGCGGCTGTGGCGGTGGCCTTCTTGGTGGTCACCGTCTTCGCCGCGACCGTCTTGGTGGCGGTGCGCTTGGCCGGGCTCTTCGCTGCGACGCTCTTTCGGGTGCGCTTGGGTTCCGCGGCACTGACCATCAGCGTCACACCCTCTTCCTCGAGGATCTGGTTGAGGCTGCGCAGTACGTTCTTCCACTGAGTGGCCGGAATCTGGTCAGCTTCGAAGGCCCGACGCACATCGTCGCCGGCGATCTGCCCCTCAGCCTTTCCCCGCTCAATCAGCGCCATGACAGAGACGGACTCGGCGATCTCCGGCGGGAGCGTACGGGATGTGCTGGCCGACACGAACAACCTCTCGGAACGTTGGAAAACGGCTTCCGGCCCCGTCCACTGTGGACAGGAGCCGACCACCGGCTTGGGAGTGGGCCGACGGTGCGGGCGGGTGCCGGGAAGATGCACAGCGCCGTGAACGGCGTCCGTATTCCCTCCGCGGCTGTCACCTCTTAGGTCATCGCGCTGCTCCCGCGAGCGTTACGCCCAATCTGCGTGGCCCGAGTCACACCCCGTAAGCGTTCAAAAGCGGTCAGATACTGCCAGAGGCAATCGACCAAGGCCACAACCGGTTCTGCTTGGACAGGTACCCGAACGATTCCCGAACGAACTCCTCAATGCGGATCACCGCCCTCACCGAGATCCTGCACCCTCCGCGAGGTCGCGCGTCGCACGGGGACTCGCAGCCCGCGAGGGCCGCAGACCCCGACGGGACGAGTCCTCCCGGCGAGTCGGGCCCACCCCCTTCGAGACGGCCGCCCCGCGCGTCCCGGACGGCGCCCGCGGTCCGCAGTGCCGCCGGGCCTCACCGAATCCCGGGAGGATTCGCTGAGGCCCGGCGGCACGGGTCCGCCGGTCGAGCGATGCCACGAAAGGGTCTGCACCCCGGCCGTGGCCCCCTCGTCCCGCTCTCGGCGCCCTCAGTGTTCGCGCGGCGCCGGCACCACACGCTCCACCTCGGGGTGGACGGTCAGCAGTTGACGCATGGCTGCTTCGGCCGCCCCGCCGTCGCCCGTGGCGAGAGCGTCGACGATCCGGGCGTGGTGCGACAGGGACGACTCGGTCGGCCGGTCACACCCGGTGACCGGACCGCCGGAGACCTGCAGGGCCGAGGAGACGATCCCCGAGAGGTGCTCCAGCATGCGGTTGCCCGCGAGCTGGATGAGCAGCGAATGGAACTCGGCGTCCGCGCGCGAGAAGGTCAGCGGGTCGCCCTGCGCCATGGCGTGGCCCATGAGCTCGACCATGTCACCGAGGCGCTGCTGAACGTCGTCGCGACCGTGCCCGGCGGCGAGGCGGGCGGCCAGCGGCTCCATCGTCCAGCGCAGTTCGCTGAGCTCGCGGCGCTGGTCGTCGCGCTGCGGACCGAAGGCCCGCCATTCGATGATGTCGGGGTCGAGCAGGTTCCAGTCGCTGACCGGCCGCACGCGCGTGCCGACGTTCGGCCGGGCGCTGACCAGGCCCTTGGCCTCCAGCACGCGCAGGGATTCACGGACGACGGTGCGGGAGACCTCGAACCGCTGGCCGATCTCCTCGGGTACGAGGGGGCGGTCCGCGCCCAGGTCGCCGGAGACGATCATCTGGCCCAGCTGTTGGACGAGTTGGCCGTGCAGCCCGCGTCCGCGACTCCCGGCGGCGCGGCGGCCCACGCGCCCCAGCTCGGGGTCCGCGCCGTCCCAGGAAGGGAGGCCCACGCGGTCGACGCTCGGGTGCCCGGCGTACGGGTAGCGGTCGAGTTCGCCCGGTCCTGCGAGGCCGGAGTCGGCGGAGCGGGCGGCGGTCATCATGGTGTGCGCAAGGGTACTCACGCATCCTTTGTCGGCTGCGTTTCCAACTCCCTTGAGGTCTTTGGTGAAAAGCACACGAAAGGGTGATCGCTCACCCCGTCGCAATTGACGCCTTATCGGAAAGAAATGGGCGTTCTACGAGGAGTTGCGCGCATTGCGCCAACGCGAGAGTACGGACGGTGAGCACGAAAGGATGAGGACGATCATCACCTGACCCGGCTGCGCAGGTTCGTGAGCACGTAGGCCCCCAGCAGCGCCGTCAGCGACAACAGCAGCGCCCCGCCCACGGGTTGGGAAACCGCTCGCGCCGCGGCCTCCAGATGGCGCTCCCCCCCGAAGGGCCACTGCATCAGCACGAGCTCACGCAGCCGCATCGGAAACCCGACCGCACTTCGCACGGCCGACCCCTCCAGCACCTTCTGCACCAGCGGTACGACGAGGAGGGGTACGGCGACCACGGCGGCGAGCCCGGCGGACGTGGACCGGAAGACACCCGCCGCGAGCACTCCCGCCCAGGCACACCCCACGACGAGGCCGATCCAACTCGCGCCGAGCGGGAACCAGTCGGCGGGAACCGAAACGAGCTCCGGTCCATGGACGAGATAGAGCACTTCGAGGTCGCAGCCCACGGTGAGGACGGCCAGCAGCAGCGCGGTGGCGGCCGCGACGAGGAGTTTCGCGAGGAGCAGCCCCAGCCGACGGGGAACCGTGCCGCGGTACGCGGCCAGGGCGGGGTGACGGAACTCGTCGCCGAAGGCGATGGCCCCCAGCAGCCCCGCCCCGATGGCGGCGGGTGGCAGCGGCAGCTCCTGCGGCCACGCGGCCAGCAGCCGTGGCTGCGGGGTGTGCCCGATCCTGGCCAGGAGCACCGCCATGAGGGCGGAGGTGACGAGCACGGTCGCGACGGTGACGTACGCGGTGCCGACTCCGCCCGCCCGACGCAGTTCGTAGCGCAGCGGACGCAACGGGCTCGGCGCCGAGCGCACGGCGATGGGCGGCGGGAGCGGCGGCAGCGGGCCCGCATCGGACGACCGGGAGGGGGGTGACGGTGCGGTGCGAGCCTCGGCAGCGAGGGCGGTGTGGGACTCGCAGGGGACACGAAGCCCGGGATCGGCGTGCGGTGCGAGGCGGTCACGAGATTCGACATCCGGGCGCGGCGCGAGGCGGTCACGAGGTCCGGGATCCGCATGCGGCCCGAAGTGATCACGAGATCCGGAATCTGCGTGCGGCGCGGAACGAGCATCAGGGCCGAGGTCGACGGGGGACGTGGAGGTGACCTCCGGTGCGTCGTCAGCGGGTGTCCATGGTTCGGCCGCGGCGCCCTGAGGATCTCCGGCAGGCGCCTGAGGTCCTTCGGCGGGCGCCTGACCCCCCTCAGCCGGCCCCTGGGCCTCCTGAACCGAGCCGAGCGCGCTCTCGGCGGCCTCCAGGCCTCCTTCGGCTGCCGACGGCGGCCGCGGCGACGGTAGGGTGCCCGTATCCCCGATCTCGTCCGCGAGTTGGTGGACGAGGATGCCGTGCCGGAAAACCGTCTCGCCGATCTCGGCGCACGTACTGCCGTACACCGACAGCCGGTTGCCGCCCTCCCGCACGATCTCCACGGAACGCCGCGCGGTCCGGGCCTCCTTCATGAGGAGCGCTTCGAGCCTGGCGGCGTGCGGAGTGCGGACGGCGACCCTGGGCCGGAGCCGGGTGCGGGAGAAGTCGGCGACCTCCTGATCGGCGACGAGTCTCCCCTTTTCGAGGGTGAGGACCCGGTCGGCGGTCCGCGCGGCCTCCTTGGGGTCGCCGGTGGTGAACAGGACCGTGCCGCCCTGATCGGCATGGGCCCGCATGATCCCGTGGAGCCATCGGCCTTCGCGGACGGCCAGCCCGCGGGCGGGGTCGTCCAGCACGAGGGTGTGCGGGTCGGACAGCAGGGCGCAGGCCAGGCCGAGGCGGCGGTCCATGCCACGTGACAGCGTGTTCAGCCGCGCCTCGCGCAGGCTGACCAGGCCCACGACCTCCAGGACCTCGTCGGCACGCCGAGCCGGCAGCCCCGCGGCCGCGCACAGCATGCGCAGATGACCTCGGACCGTGCGGGCAGGGTGACCGGGCACGTCGCCGAGGAGTACGCCCACTTCGCGCGCGGGGTGGGCGATGCGGTGCAGGGGGCGGCCTCTGAAGTAGGCCACCCCACGGCCTTGTTGGAGTTCGAGAGTGAGTTTCAGCGCTGTCGACTTGCCCGCGCCGGGAGCCCCCAGGAGTGCGGTGACGCGGCCGGAGTGCGCCTCGAAGGACACATCGTCGACGGCAGGCGGAGACTCCTTGCGGGGATTGCTGGTCAATCCGATGGCCTGGATCACCCAAAGCAAGATAGCGCTATATGTCCGTTTTTTCGGGCACCTTGCGGCTCACTTCGCAGGCGGGCCTCACAGGCGTCCGGCCGGCCGCACACCGATTGCGGACCGAGCCTCGGGCGTGTGTCCCCGGCAGCCCTCTCCGGGGCCGGCACGGCCGAGGCCGCCGTACACGGCGACGAGGGCTTCGGCTACGCCTTGTCAGACCTCGGGGCGCAGCATCGGTGGGTTGAGAAGGGTGGCGCCGCCGGCGCGGAAGAGCTGGGCGGGGCGGCCGCCCTGGCGCGTGGTGGTACCGCCGGTGGGCACCAGGAAGCCTGGCGTACCTGTCACCTTGCGATGGAAGTTGCGTGGATCCAGCGCCACCCCCCACACCGCCTCGTAGACGCGTCGCAGCTCACCGACCGTGAACTCGGACGGGCAGAAGGCCGTGGCCAGCGAGGAGTACTCGATCTTGGAACGGGCACGCTCCACCCCGTCCGCGAGGATCTGCGCGTGGTCGAAGGCCAACGGCGCAACCGGTTCGCCGTCACGCCCGTAGCCGCCCTGTTCCAACAACTCCTCGACAGGCGCCCAGCGTGCGCTGTTGGCGTCGCCGCCCGGCCGAGGTGCCGGCAGATCCGGGGCGAGGGCGAGGTGGGCGACGCTGACGACCCTCATCCGCGGGTCGCGCTTCGGGTCGCCGTAGGTGGCCAACTGCTCCAGGTGCGCGCCGTTGTCCTGAGCGGGTTCGGACGGTTCGTGTGCGGTCAGGCCGGTCTCCTCGGCCAGCTCCCGGGCCGCGGCCTGCGACAGGTCCTCGTCCGGCCGCACGAAGCCACCGGGCAGTGCCCACCGCCCCTGGAACGGCTGTTCGCCCCGCCGTACCGTCAGCGCGCAGAGCGCGTGACGGCGGACGGTCAGCACGACCAGGTCCACGGTGACAGCGAAGGGCGGGTAGTCCGACGGGTCGTAGGGCATGCGGCGATCATAGTCGTCTGCCTGACGATAAACACTCCCTTCGCGGCCGCTTCCCCACTTGATCCACTTCTGTCCGATACCGATCTCACCAGCCGCCCTCCGGCCTCGGGAGCTCGGCGCCGCCTGTCCTCCCTCCCACGTCACGGGAGGTCACACTCCCAACTGCAGTCCGTCGGCAGCCTCCTCGACCATGGCGAGCCCCAGCCTGCTGACGCGCACGGCGAACGGGGCGCCCGCGACGCGCAGTCCCGTCATGCCGATCTCGCCCAGGGGCGCGCTGCGCACCGGCCGCAGCGTCACGGTCCCCGCGGGGGCGTCGGGACGGATTCCGAGGAGGGTGGTGAGCAGCAGCACCCCCGCTGCCGCCGCCGTCGCGGCCGGTCTGCAGGAGGCCGGATGCGGCAGCGGGGCACCCCCTGCCGTCCGCTGCTCCCCCGCGTACATCTCGGGCAGTCGATGGCCGAAGCTCTCCGCCGCCGCCAGGACCCCCCGCAGGAGCGCGCTCGCCTCCTTCTCGTATCCGGCGGCCGCCAGCCCCGCGACCGCGATCGCCGTCTCCTGCACACGCACGGCACCGCTGCGATGGCCGAAGGGGTTGTACGCGGCCTCCTTCGCACCCAGGCTCCGCAGCCCCCACCCCGAGTCCATGGCGGGCCCTCCGAGCAGTCGAGCCAGTTGCTCGGTCCGCACTTTGTCGAGGAGTCCCGGAGCCTGCTCCCCCGTGCCGAGCAGCCCGGTGTCAAGGAGGTGGGCAGCGCCGGCGCCCAGGTGCGGCACGAGACGCCCTTCCGGGGTGCGGGCGGCCGCAGGTCTGCCGCCGCCCCGGTCCTCGACCCAGAAGTCCGCCCCGAACCGGCTCCGCAGCTCTCTCGCCCGGTCCCGCAGCTCGGCGCCACCCGGTCGGCCGTACGCATCGAGGAGATCGGCACCCAGCAGCGCGGCCCGGTGGGCGTGGGCCTGGGTCTCGCAACGCAGCGGCCCGCCGGGGCGCGGGTCGGGCAGATAGGCACCGCCTGAGACCGCGCCCCGCAGCCACCGCAGGCAGCGCTCGGCGGCGGGCAGCAGCTCTTCGGTCTCCTGCTCGGGGAGTCCCCATCGCCGGGCCTCCGCGAGGAGCACGGGAAACAGCAGGGTCGCCTCGGTGCCCGTGCAGCCCGGCGGCAGATGCGGGCCCGCGTCCCGTCTAGGACCTGGGATCATGCCGGACTGGGCTTCCCGGCCCGCGAGTTGGGTGCGGGCGAGGGTGCGCAAGGTGCCGGCGGCGAGGCGTGTTCCGAGCGGCAGCGTCATCCGGGCCGCGACCAGCGCGTCGGCCGGAGCCATGCCGCAGCGCCAGGGCGCGCCCGCCGCGAGGTGGGTGTCCGACGGATTCTTCGGGTCGCGCAGCAGCAGGGCCTCGAGGTCCTCCAGACAGGTGCGCAGCAGGGCCTGCGCCGTCGGGTCGTCGCCCGCGACCCGGGCCTGGGCGAGGGGACTGGTGGCGCCCCGCCCCACCGGTCTGATGGGCCCCGCGCCGTCCGGTCGTACTCGCAGCTCCACGCTCCGGGTGCCGCCGGGCGGGAGCTCCAGTTCCCAGCGCAGCAGTCCTGCGGAAGCCAGGGCGTCGGCGGGCGGAGGATGGGCAGTCACCGTGGAGTGCCCGGTCGCACAGGACCAGCGCAGGCCGGAGTCGTGGACGCTCGCGGGCAGTTCCGGGCCGGCGCTGCCGGAGGCGACAGCCCCGAGTTCCGCGAGATCCGTACCCAGGGACACCTCGACGGGCAGGCGCAGTGGGCGGCGGGCCGTGCTGTGCAGGGTGATCCGCTCGGTGCCGTCCGCGTACCGCGTGCGCTCGACCATGACGTCCGGGTCCGGCCCGGCATCGGCGGACAGACGCAGCGTCGACATGAACCGGACTCGGTCGGCGGCCACCAGCCGTGCCTGCACGGCGAGCGGTTCCCGTCCGGCCACCCGCACCTGGCAGCGGGAGAGCATACGCCGTCCCGCGCGGTAGAAGCCCTCGAGTCCGGTGCCGGTCAACTGACCCTGGTCCGTCGAGATCGCAAGGCCCGGAAGAGCGACGCAGATCAGTGTGGTGTGGGCCGGTGGCAACTCCGTGGGACGGCGCGGGGCAGAGGTCGGCGCCGGCGGGGTCGACCGGCCTCCCGTGGGTGGGTGCGGCGGTCCCGGAGAGCCACCTGCGCCGGGCGCGGGAGACACGGGGCCGCCCAGGTTTCCTGAGCGTGAGCCCGTGGGGCGGGTCTCCGGGATGCGGATGTCCGTCCGCAGAGCGCCGGTGCCCTCCCCACGGGCCCGGACGGCGGGCGGGATGGAGCTGCGAAAGACCGGAACGTCGTCATGGGTGTCGGGCAGGGAGGGGAGGGGCACGGGGCGGCTTCTTCTGTCTTCGGCGCGCGTGGGATGCGCTCGGCACCAGGTGGGGAGCCGGAGAGGGACGGGGTGATGGGGCGGTTGGGTCAGGCCGTGGGTACCGCCACACAGGTGAACGGAACGGCTCCGCTCCGGGTCACGCCTCCGTCCGAGGAAGCCGACCGAGCAACGTGGGGTCGTGCTTGGGCTTGCCGGGGAACTGCGAGCAGCGGCGGACTCCGGGTGAGGCCCTGCGCGGAGCTCTGGGCCGATGTGAACGCGGCGCCGCGGCCCAAGGCGCGTGTTCGCACCGCGGCGGGGCAGTGTGTTCGCGCGGAAGCGGAGCCACAGCGAAGCACTCGTGCGGAGAGCGCGGCAGGGCAGCCCACCCATCTGCCTCCGGAGCCAGGGCGATGCGCTCACGGGCCCTTCGAGGCGGAGCAGCGCGCTCACGAACGCCCCGATCCAGGAGAGCACAGACCTTCGAGTCCCGAAAGGATTCGGCGCACTCACGTCTCCTCCTCCGGGGACTGCCCTCCACCACCGCGGCGGATCCGTGCCCGACCGTTCGCGCCCTCCGCCACGCCCCTCGGCCGTCGGCCGACGGGTGGGCTCCCGTCGGCGGAACGCGAGCGGCGGGCATGAGCGGCGCCAGGCGATCGCCGGGCGGTGCGGGCCTCCGCCCCTCCTCCCGAGCGCGGCCTGCGTCGGCGGCGGGTACCGGAAGCGACGCAGGGCCCGTCCGGGGCCGACGGCAAGCCGGGAGACTGGCCGAAGGGGCTTTCTTCGCTGTCGGCGCCGGAACTCGCAGTGGCCGCCACCAGGTCGCGTCCCCTGCGCTCCGCACGCAGGCAGCGGCGAATGGACTCGGGGTCGAGTCCCTCGTTGCAGGCCTGATGGAGGAGGCGGGCGAAGAGGTAGTCGGGGTCCGCGGCAAGAGCCATGGCCAGGGCTTCGCGAGCCTCCAGTTCGTCACCGGAGGACCAGGCGACCCAGCCCACGAGCGTGAGCGGTGCGGCGGCATGCTCGCCGTAGGGGCCGACACATCGGCGGGCGAGGGCACGCCACAGACGGAGCGCCGGGCCGGCTTCGTCGCCTTCCATCCATTCGGCGGCGCGGTCGCGGGTAGCCCGGTCCTGGAGTCCGAGGATCAAGGTGGCCGCGTCGACGTGGCCGACGAGTTCGTCGTCGTGGAGGTCCGCGTCCAGCGTGCCGGACAGGGTCGGGGTGTCCGCCAGGCTCCCGATGATGCGCTGTGCCACGGCGAGGGTCTCCTCAGCCACTTCCGCACGGCTGTACTCGTCCAGGATCCGTGGGATGAGGGCGGACTGCGCGGAGTCGAGCGCGGCTTCCTGCTGCAGCGCGGCAGCGGTCTCCCATGGCAGGAGCCTGGCCCGCATCTCCTTCAGGGTGCCCCGGATCTGAAGGCCTGCGTAGGTCGCGGCGGCGGCCAGCACGGAGGTGCCCGGCAGCCCCATCGGCTCTCCCTCGGCCGCGCAGCATCCGTTGCCGGGACAGCAGTAGGACCAGAAGCGGCCATCGGAGATGCACAGGGCCTCCACCACCGGCACATCCATGCTGCCGCAGGCCTTGCGCAACAGCTGTGCGAGTGGCCGCAGGCGTTCCATGACGTCGCGTGGCGACTCACCACTCGTCGGGTCCTGGCAGAGGAAGGCGACCATGCTCTCCGGCTTGGCTCCCCTTCGCTCGCTCCCGGTCACCAGACCATGGGCCAGCTGTTGGGCCACGGAGGGCCAGTCGTCCTTCTGGGCCGGGATGCCGAGCCGCGCCCGCCCGCCGAACCGCCCACGGGCGTCGCGGTCGTGCAGTGCGACGAGGACGATGCTGTCCTCCGGGCGGTATCCGAGCAGGTAGGGCAAGGCGTCGGCGAGTTCGGCCGGTGTACGGAGGGTGACCTGCTGTTCCCCGCCGGATTTGGCGGCCACGCCATGTCCCGGGTAGGCGGAGGGTTCGCCGCTCCCCTCGCATCCGTTCTGCCCGCTGATGTCACTGTTGCCGGGGGTCCCGGCCGCTTCGCTGTGATTCGTCATGCGGCGACCATCTCGCGGATCTTGAAATTCCGCTTTGCCCTGTGGATAAGTCCGATCGTGATCACGTCAGAATCTGTCCACAGTTCGCCCGGCTCGTTCGCGCGATGTCCGAGGCATCGGGTTGCATGGGTCCATGAGCGACGAAGACCAGCCCACCACGGACCGCCAAGACCTGCGTACGGCCGCCGATGCCGTGCTCGCCCGCCTCGTCGGCGCCCCGACGGGCGTGGCGCGGCTGCGCGAGGACCAGTGGCACGCCATCGAGGCGCTGGTCGCGGACAAGCGCCGAGCCCTGGTCGTGCAGCGCACGGGCTGGGGCAAGTCCGCGGTGTACTTCGTCGCGACCGCCCTGCTGCGCGGGCGGGGCGCGGGCCCCACCGTCATCGTCTCCCCGCTCCTCGCCCTGATGCGCAACCAGGTGGAGGCGGCCGCCCGCGCCGGAATCCACGCACGGACCATCAACTCCTCGAACACGGAGGAGTGGGACACGATCCGCCAGGAGGTCACCGCGGGCACGGTCGACGTGCTCCTGGTCAGCCCCGAGCGGCTCAACAACCCGGACTTCCGTGATCAGGTCCTGCCGGAGCTGGCGGCCGCGACCGGTCTGCTCGTCGTCGACGAGGCGCACTGCATCTCGGACTGGGGTCATGACTTCCGCCCCGACTACCGCCGGCTGCGCACCATGCTGGCCGACCTTCCGCCCGGTGTCCCGGTGCTCGCCACCACCGCGACCGCCAACGCGCGCGTGACGGCCGACGTGGCCGAACAGTTGGGCACCGGCGGGGGCACGGACGCGCTGGTCCTGCGTGGGCCACTGGACCGCGAGAGCCTGAGCCTCGGAGTGCTCGAACTGCCGGACGCCGCCCACCGGATGGCCTGGCTCGCCGACCACCTGATCGAGTTGCCGGGCTCCGGAATCATCTACACCCTCACCGTGGCCGCAGCCGAGGAGGTCACCGCGTTCCTTCGCCAGTGCGGGCACACCGTGACGTCGTACACGGGCAAGACGGAGAACGCGGACCGGCAGCAGGCCGAGGAGGATTTGCTGGCCAACCGGGTCAAGGCCCTGGTCGCCACCTCCGCACTGGGCATGGGCTTCGACAAGCCCGACCTGGGCTTCGTGGTCCACCTGGGCTCGCCGTCCTCCCCCATCGCCTACTACCAGCAGGTGGGCCGCGCGGGCCGTGGTGTCGAGCACGCCGAAGTACTGCTCCTGCCCGGCAAGGAGGACCAGGCGATCTGGGAGTACTTCGCCTCGGTCGCCTTCCCCCCGGAGGAACAGGTGCGCCGCACCCTCGACGTACTCGCGCACGCGCAGCGACCGCTGTCCCTCCCCGCCCTCGAACCACTGGTGGAACTGCGCCGCTCCCGGCTGGAGACGATGCTCAAGGTCCTCGACGTGGACGGTGCGGTCCGACGCGTCCAGGGCGGCTGGGTCTCCACCGGCGTCCCCTGGACGTACGACACCGAGCGCTATGCCTGGGTCGCCAAGCAGCGCGCCACCGAGCAGCAGGCCATGCGTGAGTACGTCGCGACGCCGGGTTGCCGAATGGAGTTCCTGCGGCGGCAGTTGGACGACGAGGAAGCCGTCCCGTGCGGACGGTGCGACACCTGCACGAAGCCCAGGTTCACGGATTCCGTCTCCCCTGCGGCGCTGGACGCGGCGCGTGGCGAGTTGGGTCGCGCGGGTGTCGAGGTCGAACCCCGCAAGATGTGGCCGACGGGGCTGCCGGCGGTCGGGGTCAATCTGAAGGGGCGTATTCCGGCCGGTGAGCAGGCCGCTCCGGGGCGGGCGTTGGGGCGGCTGTCGGACATCGGCTGGGGCAATCGACTGCGGCCGATGCTGACGCCCCAGGCCCCGGACGGGCCGGTCCCGGACGATGTGGCGAAGGCCGTGGTGGCCGTGCTGGCCGACTGGGCCAAGGGCCCCGGCGGCTGGGCCTCCGGGCGGGCCGACGCCCAGCCCCGCCCCGCGGGTGTCGTCACGATGGCGTCCCGTTCCCGGCCGCAGCTGATCGATTCCCTGGGCGCGCGGATCGCCGAGATCGGCCGCCTGCCCCTGTTGGGGTCGGTGGCGTACACCGGCGCGGTTTCCCAGGTCACCCGTAGCAACAGCGCACAACGGCTCAAGGCGCTCGACGGGGCGCTGACCGTGCCGCCCGAGCTGGCCGTCGCCCTCCAGAAGGCGGGCGGGCCCGTGCTCCTGGTCGACGACGCCACGGAGACCGGCTGGACACTCGCGGTCGCCTCGCGTGTGCTCCGGCGCGCGGGTGCACAGGGGGTGTTGCCACTCGTTCTCGCCGTCCGGGCGTGACCGACCGGTCAACCGGGCGTGGGCACGATGCCGCCTGGGCGTTGCCGACGAGTCCTATGCGCAGGGATATAAGCTGCGAATCACCACAAAACTGTCAGTGGCCCCAATTGCTCGTTGCCGCAACCAAGTTCGCCAGGAAGAATTGAAGTCCGCTCCCCGCACGGCCTAACCGTGAATCGGTAGGGCTTCTGCTGCGGCGTGCGCTCCCCCAAGTCCGACCCCCGCCCGCAGAGTGGGCGCGTAGCCGAAGGGAGGATCGTGACCTTCGGATTCGCTCCGTCCTCGGCGGCCTCCGTGTCGACGTCTGCCGACCTGTCCGCCGCTTCCGCCAACCGCATGCTCGAGCCCGCGGAGTGGGCCGCCGCCGGGATTCCGCTGTTGCGCAATCCCCGAGAGGTCGTCAGCGGGCTGCACGCACGGCATCAGCCCCGGCCCGCGACGGCGGTCATCGCCGTCCTGGATTCCGACGAGCGGTTGAGGGCGAGCGCCTCGTTCATCCGCCGTCCGGCCCCGGCCGACGGCTGGATGTTCCGCAACGCGCTCCTGTCTCAGCTGCGCCGGGTTATTCCACACGACCTGCGCCGACGCACTCCGGTGCGAACGGCCGTGCTGCTCTACTGCCGTGACGGCGACGGGCGCTGGACGGAGGAGGACGGGGCGTGGATGTGGGGGCTGCGGGACGCCTGCACGCTGCACGGGCTGCGCTGCGGCGCGTACATCACGCTGACACGTGACGGCTGGCAGGTTCTCGGCGAGGGTCGCGGCGGCCGTCGTCCCCACGCGGACTCACCGGCCGAGCCCTTCGCCACAGCCGTGGCACCGCCGCCCATGCCACGCACCGGCGGCGTCGCGTCGGAAGTACTCCGCCGAGCCGCGGCACGCTGAGCCGCTTCGGCTTCCGACGCGGCCACGGCAATCCAACCCGCACCCACGCTCGAGCCGGCGGGGGTGCGGCAAGGTCCCCGACCCCAGCGCGGGTCCACGGTCGGCCCCGGCTGACGCCTCTTGACAGCCGGCCACGGCAGCCGCTCCCGCAACTCCCGCAGGACCACCGGCACCCTCGCACCCTCAGCCCACACGACACCAGGATCCGGCCCGCACCGCACCGCACCGACAAGGCACGAGGCATCCGCGCACGAACTCTCCCGCGAAGCCCTCCCGGACACGCCGAAACACCCCGCAGGCACGCCGAAGCGCCCGTCGCGGGGTGTGGCCGTGGTGGCACCCTGGTCGTTGTCCGGTGGCGCGAACAGCTCCCCGGCGAGCCCTGAAGGGCCGACTGGGGCGAGGTCCGCAGTCGCTCAGACTCCGGCGCCCAGCACCGAGTTGATCGTCTGCGGGTCACCGCACACGATCAGCAGGGTCCGGGCCCGGCCGAGGGCCTTGGGCAGCGCCTGCGCGGCGACGGACTCGGTTCCGCCGTTGACGGCGACCACGACCACGGGACGCGTCGCGGCCCGCTCGACGGCCGAGGCATCGGCGTAGAAGACGTCGTCGCCCGCGTCGTGCTGGGCCCAGTACGAGGCCTCGCCGAAGGAGAGTTCGTGGTCGGCCCACGGATGCGACTCACCGGTGGTGATCACCAGCACGTCGCCGGGGGCACGGCCCGACTCCAGCAGCAGGTCGACGGCTTCCTCTGCGGAGTCCAGCGCGCCCTCGACCGAGGCCGGGACCAGTTGGATCTGCGGGGTGGCGGCAGGAGCGGACGGCCCGGGCTTGACCGCGGCGTGCGCCGCGCGCTGGGCCGGCACCGGCCGGGCAGGACCCGGACGACCGGGACGCGGCGGAGCCGCGGGACGGGGACCGGGTACGGGACGGGGGGTCGGTGCGACCCGGCCGCTGGCCGGAGTGGCACGCGGGCCCTGGGCACTCTCGTGAATCTGAGGCTCCTCGGGAATGAGAGGCATGAGCTGATTTTTATCAAACGCTGGTGCGACCCGCGTCGGCGGGTGGCACATGAGTGCGAACGAATCCGTCAGAAGTCGAAGCCGAGCTGGCCCTCGATCTTTGGAACGTTTCCGTCCGCCCAGGTGCGGGCCTTCTTGAGGTGCCGCCACTGGGGCAGCGCATCAAGATACGCCCACGACAACCGGTGGTACGGGGTGGGTCCCCGCTCCGCCAGAGCGGCCTTGTGGACAGGCGACGGGTACCCGGCGTTGGCCGCGAAACCGAAGTCTGCATGGTCGAGACCCAGTTCGGCCATCATTTTGTCGCGCTGAACCTTGGCGATCACCGAGGCGGCCGCCACAGCGACGCAGGACTGATCGCCTTTGATCACCGTACGGACCCGCCAGGGTGAGCCCAGGTAGTCGTGCTTGCCGTCGAGGATGACCGCGTCGGGCCTCACCGGAAGCGCCTCGAGGGCCCGTACCGCTGCCAGCCGCAGTGCGGCCGTCATGCCCAGGTCGTCGATCTCCTCCGGAGAGGCGTGACCGAGGGCGTGCGACGTCACCCACTTCAGCAGCTCCTCGGAGAGCGACTTGCGTCGCTTGATCGTCAGGAGCTTGGAGTCGGTGAGGCCCTCGGGTGGTCGGCGCAGTCCGGTGACCGCCGCACAGACGGTGACGGGGCCGGCCCACGCTCCGCGCCCCACCTCGTCGACACCGGCAATGATCTTCGCTCCGGTCGTGGCACGCAAAGAGCGCTCGACGGTGTGAGTAGGTGGTTCGTACGGCATGGCGCCCTTAGCCTACGCCGCCCGCACCCCCACACGACACCCAGGTTTCCCAGGGCATTCCCAGCCCTCTCGCCGCCCCGGTTCAGGCGCCTCGCCGACACAGCAACGGCACCATCAACTGGTCGATCATCTCCTCGAGGTCACGCTCGCTCCATTCGCTCCCGCACATCTTTGAGCGATACATCATCATGGCCGGAATCGCATCGAAGACATAACTGTTGGCCGCGTCTTTCCGCACCTCTCCACGCCCGATTCCACGCTCAATCACCTTTCGCAGAAGCTTGACCGTCGGCTCCACGACGCCCCCGATGATCACACCATGGAAGCGCTCGGCCTGAATATTGTCGCATTCGTGAATCACCGAACGCAGAGCAAACCCTGGCTGGGAGAACATCGCCTCGCGCGCCTGCCGGCACAGCTGGAGCAGATCCTCGCGCACACTCCCGAGATCCGGCGCCTCCTCGAAGCGCGGCAGCCCCGCCTGGAGCGCGTCGGCCACGAGGTCCTCCTTCGAGGGCCAGCGGCGGTAGACCGCCGCCTTGCCCGTCTGGGCGCCGGCGGCGACCCCCTCCATGGT
The DNA here is from genome assembly GCF_001550375.1 of Streptomyces europaeiscabiei. GTDB lineage: Bacteria > Actinomycetota > Actinomycetes > Streptomycetales > Streptomycetaceae > Streptomyces > Streptomyces europaeiscabiei. The sequence goes on from NZ_LRTR01000115.1 coordinate 26,904, forward strand.
GAGGCCGCTCCAGCCGACCGTACTGAGCTGTTCGAGCGCGGCATCGAGGATCGCGCGCTCGAGCACGGCGCCGCGCCGACGCGGGGAGGCCGTCTGAGCGGGAGCGGCCGTCCAGCGCGAAGTGACCATCTGTGTTTCTCCGTTGAGCCGAGGGGTGGGGATGCGAGAAGCGGAAGCGCTGGGGCGACGCACACCACGGCGGCGACTTCAATGAACGCTTGCGTTCACTAAGGGGGACTCACTACCGTGGACGCGTCAGTGAACGCAAGCGTTCACTAAGGCAGTTGTGGGGGACCCATAGTGACGACCTCTCCGTTGATTCAGGATCAGAAGCCGGGAGCTGCCCGCCGGGAGGGGCACCCCGGCATCGCGCTCACCGTCATCGCGGCCTGCCAACTCATGGTGGTACTCGACGCGACGATTGTGAACATCGCACTCCCGCACATTCAAGACGCGCTCAAATTCAGCACCACCGACCTGACATGGGTGGTCAGCGCCTACACGCTGACTTTCGGCGGCCTGCTGCTCCTGGGCGGACGGGCCGGTGACATACTCGGCCGCCGCCGTGTCTTCATGACCGGAATTCTCGTCTTCACGCTCGCCTCGCTGCTCGGCGGACTCGCCCAGGAGCCCTGGCAGCTGCTGGCGGCTCGGGCGCTCCAGGGCGTCGGTGGGGCGATCGCGTCGCCGACCGCGCTGGCGCTCATCACCACGACGTTCCCCGAAGGGCCCGAGCGGAACCGGGCGTTCGGCGTCTTCGCCGCGGTCTCCGCAGGTGGCGGCGCCATCGGTCTGCTCGCGGGCGGCATGCTCACCGAGTGGCTCGACTGGCGGTGGGTGCTGTTCGTCAACGTGCCCATCGGCGTCCTGATCGCCGTCCTCGCCCCGATGTACATCAGCGAGTCCGAGCGACACCCGGGACGGTTCGACATCGCGGGCGCGCTCACCTCGACGGCCGGCATGGCCTCGCTGGTCTACGGGTTCATCCGCGCGGCGGAGGACGGCTGGCGCGACAGCCTGGCCATCGGTTCCTTCGCGGCGGCGGTGGTCCTGCTGCTGGTGTTCGGCTTCATCGAGAGGCGGGCCAAGGAGCCCATCACCCCACTGAGGATGTTCCGCGACCGCAATCGCTCGGGCACGTACGTGATCATGCTGAGCCTCGCCGCGGCGATGTTCGGGATGTTCTTCTTCATCGTGCTGTTCGTGCAGAACGTGCTGCAATACACGCCGATCGAGGCCGGCCTGGCCTTCCTCCCGGTGACCGTCGCGATCGTCACGGGTGCCGGTCTGTCCCAGCGGTTCCTGCCGGTGCTCGGACCCAAGCCGTTCATGGTGGCCGGTTCGACGATGGTCGTTCTCGGCCTGGGCTGGCAGACCTTCATCAGTCCCGACAGCTCCTACGCCGGCGGGGTGCTCGGCCCGATGGTGGTGTTCGGCTTCGGCATGGGCCTGAACTTCGTGACGCTCACCCTGACGGCGGTCTCCGGGGTCGCCCAGCACGAGGCGGGCGCGGCCTCCGGTCTACTCAACGTCACACAGCAGGTGGGGGGTTCGCTCGGCCTGTCCATCCTCACCACGGTCTTCGGTACGGCCAGCCGTGACGAGGCGGACAAGCAGGTGCAGCTCTTCATGACCCAGGCCACGGACGAGCAGAAGGCCGAGTTCGCCAGGACCCAGCAGCTGCCCGCCCCCTGGGGTCACGAAGTGCTCGCCCAGGGCATCTCGACGGCGTTCGTCCCGGCCGTCGCGATGGCCGTACTGGCCCTGGTCACCGCCATCTTCGTGATCAGGGTCCGCAAGAGCGACCTGGAAGCCCTCTCCGGCACGGCCGGCCCCGCCGCAGGCGGCTGACCGGACGACCGCGGAAGCGGCTGCGGACGGCCGGACCACGCCCTGGGGAACGACGCCAAGGGCATGGTCCGGCCGTGTGGAGCCGCGCGCCGGCTGCTCAGCGGTAGAACTCCGGCTCCAACCCACCGCACGCCGGGCCGCTCGCCCCCGGTACGGGCGGACGCTCGTCCAGGATGCGCCTGGCTTCTGCCTCGCCCCAGCTCGTGGCGTACCAGGGAAGGTGGCGCCGCTCGTTCAGTTCCTCCGTGATGTCCCACAGCACGCACGACCGCATGGGTTCCTCGAGCCTGTCCAGGGCGGGCACCGCGTCGGCGGACAGCCCCCTGGCATAGGGGAGGTCGAAGCGGCCCGTGGTCTCGTACCGCTCGACGTTGCGCTCGGCGATCAGTGCGTCCGGCGACGCCAGCCCGAACGCCAGCACCACGGCGACCGCGCTGACCGCGACGGCGCGCGGGAGCCAGCGGGCGCCCCACACCCCGGCGACCATGATGAGCACGATGACCAGGCCCAGCCACAGCTCCATGGTCAGCACCGAGATCCTCAGCCGCGTCAGCCCATAGGCCTCCACATACATGTCCATACGTCGCACAGCGGATGCCACGACAACGAGCGCCAGCGCGCACAGGGTTCCCAGCACACCGCGCACGAGCGTCCGGTCACCCGATCGAGTGCGCGGGGCCCAGCGCAGGGCGACCACGATGACCAGCAGGGTGAGCAGCGTGGCCATGAGAAGCTGCCAGAACCCCTGGCGCGCGTACTCGGCGTACGTCTGGCCGGTCTTCTTCAGGACGGCGTCGTAGCCGCCGAAGAGCACGGCGAGTTGGACGGCGTTGAAGACGGCGAAGAGCGCGACGAGCCCCACCAGCGGCAGCGCCCACTCCACGCGGCCTCGGGCGCGGCCTGCGGGCACCTGCACACGGTCCCAGCGAGCCGGCGCGGCCGCCGTACGGGCCGCCGCGAGGGTCCCGAACAGGCCCAGTGCGAGAAGCAGGATGCGCCAGGGCCCGTCGGACACGGAGACGTCGGGCACCAGAGCGCCGAGCAGATCCGCGAAGGCCGCGTCGGCCCCGGCGAACAGCGCGCCGAAGACGAAGAGCAGGATCGCGGCCACGACCAGCGCCCGCAGCAAGGGCGCCAGACGGCCTCGGTCGCCGCCCACCCGCTCGCGCAGCCCCTGCCAGGCCCAGGCCGGGCCGGTGACCAGCGAGGTGAACACACCGACCGGGCCGAGCAGGACCGCGGGCCAGGTGCGGCCGCCGTGCAGGGCGAGGGAGCCCGCCGCGAGCGCGGTGACGACAGCGAGGAAAGAAGGCCACTCGGCGGCACGCAGCGCAGGCACGGTCAGCAGGACGATCCCGCCGATGCCCCAGACGATCGCCCACGGTCGCGGGCGGCGGCCCGCACGCCGTCCGGCGAAGTACACGGCGAGCGTCGCGGGCACGGCGACGACGAGTATGTTGACCGCGAGGCCCTCGCCCAGCAGCATCATGCTGAGGACGCCGGTGGCCAGGGCGGCCCACAGGGTCGCGGTGCGGATCGGTGCGGGATCATCAGGGCCGAAGTCGGTCCGTCCGGGCACCGCGGGCGGCGGGCCGCCCGGTGTCGGTCCGGGCCCGCCCGCCCTGCGCGCCGGTACGACGTCCGTGGGCGCTTTCGGCCCTGAGCGGCCCTCCTCGGTCGCGGCGCGTGCCCTGGGTGCCGGGCCTTCGGGCTCCGGCGTGGGTGGTGCCGACGGTGTTTCGGACATGGGACCCCCTCCCCCGACCGGCCCTCGACGCCCATCCCGCGCAGCGCGCAGCTGCGGCGGAAGGCCCGTGGCCGGTCCCTCGTCGCCGCTCCTCGTCATGATCAACAGGCGGCGTGGCGGACAGGGTATGCCGCAGGAGAGCACGCATGGTCGGCCCAGGAGGGCACTGTGGCACTCCTGTGACAGTCGAGGCGATTGCGTACGACGGGGCCTGGGAAGCGCACCCGCTTCGGTCGGCTATCCCACCTGGAGCCAGCTCGGGAACGCTTCGGTGTGCGCCACCCATGCCTCGGGAGGCGTCCCGGTCTTCCCGGAGGCGACCACTCCGCCGACGATGGCGCAGGTCGTGTCGACGTCACCGCCCACCTGGGCCGTCGTCCAGAAACCCTGTTCGTAGTCACCCAGGGCGCGTGCCGCCGACCAGAGCGCGAACGGCACCGTGTCGTGCGCCGTCGTGCGCCGCCCGCAGCCCAGTACGGCGGCCACCGTGTCCGCGTCGGCGTAGTCGAGCATGTCCCGGGCGCGTCGCAGTCCCGCGCCCACGGCGCTCTTCGGGACCAACGCGATGACGCCGTCCAACAGTGCTCCCGCGCTCGGCGTTCCGGCCGGGTCGGCCGCGAGGGCGGCGGCAGCGGCGACGGCCATGGCGCCGACGACGGCCTCGCGGTGCTGGTGCGTGGGGTAGGCCGAGATCTCCGCCTGATGGGTGGCCTGCTCGGGGTCGTCCGCATACCAGGCGCCCAGCGGCGCGATCCGCATGGCGGCTCCGTTGCCCCAGGATCCCTGGCCGTTGAAGAGCGCGGAGGCCAGCTCACGCCAGTCGCCGCCTTCCCGGACCAGGCGCAGCAGGCGGTTGACCGCGGGGCCGTAGCCCCGGTCGAAGTCGTGGTGCACGGCGAAGGAGCGGGCCAGCCCGTCCTGGTCGATCCGGTGGTGATCCGCCAGGACCGCCACGACGGAACAGGCCATCTCGGTGTCGTCGGTCCACTGCCAGGGGCCGGGCGGGGTCTCACGGCGCTTGAGCAGCGGGTAGTTCACGGGCACGAAGTACTGCGAGCCCAGCGCGTCCCCCACCGCGAGTCCGCGCAGGCTGGACAGGGCACGCTCCAGGCGGCCGTCGGAAGAGGAGTCAGCGGTCATCGCCCTGCCACTCTATCCGGTCGCCCCGTACGACTCCGGGTTCCGCCAGCGGTCGAACGGTCGGTCGAGCGCGTACTTGCCGTCCTCCCCCAGAACGAGCAGCCGCATCTCCGCGTTCCCGGGGTTCGACAGCGACTCGAACTCCGCCACCGTCCAGTGGAACCAGCGCATGCAGAACAGCCGCATGGCGAGCCCATGGGTGACCAGCAGGACGTTCGGCGGGTGGTCGGGGTCCTCGAAGCTGCGGAACAGGCTCTCCAGGAAACCGCCGACCCGGTCGTACACATCGGCGCCGGACTCCCCCTGCGCGAAGCGGTAGAAGAAATGTCCGTACGCGTCCCGGTAGGCCTTCTGGAGCCGCACGTCGCCGGGGTCCTGCCAGTTGCCCCAGTCCTGCTCGCGCAGCCTGGGCTCCTCGCGCACGCGGACCTGCTCGGGATCCAGATGAAACGCCTGGAACGTCTCGTGCGTACGGCGGTACGGCGAGACGTAGACGCTGACGCGCTCGCGGCCGAGGACGTCGCGGATGCGTTTGCCGGTCTCCTCGGCCTGCTGCCAGCCGAGATCGGTGAGCGCGAGAGCGTGGTCGGGCTCGCGCTCGTACACGGTGTCATCAACATTGCCCGTTGACTCGCCGTGTCGGACAAGGATGATGCGCCGTGGTCGTGCCATGCCAAGACCCTAAAGGGGACGACGGCGGATCGAGCACTCGTCCGGGTGTCATACGGCGTAGGTCACACACGTCCCGCACATCGAACCGTCAAGGTTGGAGATCCAAACCAAGCCGAGTTCGGCTCTCAAACGGTCCAGCTCGGCTCCAGTTCCACGATGTCGCCCGCCAGAGCCGCGACATCGGCCTCGAGCTGGGCCCGCAGGGCGAGGCGTTCGATGCGCTCCGCTCGGTACTTGCCGTGCTCGGCGGCCGACCGCCACATGGAAAGGATCAGGAACTCGTGCCCCGGCGCCTCCCCGAACAGGCCCCGCAGCATGCCCGGAGAGCCGGCCATCGCCGGGTTCCAGACCTTCTCCTGCATCAGAGCGAAGTGCTCGGCGCGCTCCTCGTGGACACGACAGTGCGCCACCCGCACCAGATCGGCGTCGGTGAAGCGCGGCTCGAAACCGGTCTTCACATCGAAGCGGTGGTCGAAGAGCTTGACCTGAATGTCCTTGAAGGTGCCCGACTGCGAGGCGGCGAGACGGTCGTGGGAGCGCGCCATGAAGGAGTCGTAGAAGGCACGACTCTCCCAGAAGGAGAAGATGTGCGTCACTCCGGGCCGCGCCCGGCTCCAACCCCCACCCTGTCCCCGGAAACCCGGCTCCCCCAGAAGCCCCGCCCACTTTCGCTGCCCCCGCTCGAAACCGCGGCGGTCCACCACGGTGCAGCGAATCCACTTGACCAGCACCGCGCCATGGTAAGGCCACGGAACGTGGCGGCGGTCACGCTCCGGTGGGTTGCACTCGGGCGAGCGCCCCCGCGCGCGTGCAAGGATGGACAACTGGCCTGGACCGCCAGGCAGTTCGACTCGCAAGCTCAGAGGAACGGGGAGGAGAGTTCTGTTGAACGGCCTCAACAAGGGCATCCGCAAGGTCGAGGTGTCGGTGAAGTGGGACCCCAGCCCCGCCGGACAGCCGCCGACGGATCTCGACATCATCGCGGCGACCTACCCGGCGGCCGATCCGAGCGGCAGTCCCGCCTACGTCGTGCATTTCGACAGCCGCTCGCCCGACGGCACCATCACCCTCAACCGGGACAGTAAGACCGGCCAGGGCTTCGGCTGGGACGAGATCATGACCGTGGAGCTGAGCCGCCTCGACAGCCGCTACGGGCGGGTTGTCATCGGTGTCGCCATACAGCAGGGGTCCGGCGAGAAGACCTTCGTCAACGTCCAGCAGCCCGGCCTGCGCATCCGTGAGGCCTACACGGTCCTGGCGGAGGACGACTTCGGCAGCGTCCTCGGTTCCACCGCCGCGACCATCGCCGAGTTCGTGCGTGACGCCACCGGCGAGTGGGCTTTCCACCCCGGTATCACCGGTTACGACGAGGATCCGGCGACCTTCGCGCGCGTCATGGGCAGCCCTCCCCGGTCCTGAGGCACCGCCCGTCAGCAACACCGAGGGCGGTGGAGCCGAAATTCGGCTCCACCGCCCTGATCTGCCGGTTCGCGCCCGGGGGCGCTCAGATCAGCTGCAACCGCTCGTCGAGCCGCAGCCCTCGCAGATGTAGCAGGAGCCGGCCCGCTGCATCTTCGTACCGCAGGAGAAACACAGCGGGGCGTCGGCGTGGATGCCCAGCTGCATCTCCACCAGTTCGGCGCTGGTGTGGGCCTGCTTCGGGGCGGGCACGGCCACCTCGGCCGCGGCCTTCGGGGTGGCGACGGCCTTCAGGTCCGTCTGCCGCGGGGCCGACTGCGCCAGACCCTCGACGTCGACGTCCTCCTCGGTGGGCTCGTAGGAGCCGGTCTCCAGGTGGCGCTGACGCTCCTCCGCGGAGTGGATGCCGAGTGCGGAGCGCGTCTCGAAGGGCAGGAAGTCGAGCGCCAGGCGGCGGAAGATGTAGTCGACGATCGACTGCGCCATCCGCACGTCCGGGTCATCCGTCATACCGGCCGGTTCGAAGCGCATGTTGGTGAACTTCGAGACGTACGTCTCCAGCGGAACTCCGTACTGGAGGCCCACGGAGACAGCGATGGAGAAGGCGTCCATCATGCCCGCGAGAGTCGAACCCTGCTTCGACATCTTCAGGAAGACCTCGCCGAGACCGTCGTCCGGGTAGGAGTTGGCGGTCATGTAGCCCTCGGCGCCGCCGACCGTGAAGGAGGTCGTGATCCCGGGGCGGCCCTTCGGCAGGCGCTTGCGGACCGGGCGGTACTCGACGACCTTCTCGACCGTGGCCCGGATCGTCTCCTCGGCCTTCTCGGTGATCTCGGCCTTCTCCGAGTCCTTGGTCTTGGCGGAGAGCGGCTGGCCGACCTTGCAGTTGTCGCGGTAGATCGCGAGCGCCTTGACGCCCAGCTTCCAGGCCTCGAAGTAGATCTCCTCGACCTCCTCGACGGTCGCCGTCTCCGGCATGTTGACCGTCTTGGAGATGGCACCGGAGATCCACGGCTGGATCGCGGCCATCATGCGGACGTGGCCCATCGGGGAGATGGCACGCTCGCCCATGGCGCAGTCGAAGACCTCGTAGTGCTCCTGCTTGAGGCTCGGGGCGTCGATCACGTTGCCGTTGTCGGCGATGTGGGCGACGATCGCCTCGATCTGCTCCTCCTGGTAGCCCAGGCGGCGCAGGGCCTGCGGGACCGTGCCGTTGACGATCTGCATCGAGCCGCCGCCGACCAGCTTCTTGAACTTGACCAGCGCAAGGTCCGGCTCGACACCGGTGGTGTCGCACGACATGGCCAGACCGATCGTGCCGGTCGGCGCGAGCACGGACGCCTGCGAGTTGCGGAAGCCGTTCTTCTCGCCGAGGCGCAGCACGTCCTGCCAGGCCTCGGTGGCGGCGGCCCACACCTGGGTGTCCAGGTCGTCCATCGGCACGGCCGTGCCGTTGGCGTCGGAGTGCTGCTTCATGACGCGGTTGTGGGCGTCGGCATTTCGGGCGTAACCGTCGTAGGGGCCGACGACCGCGGCCAGTTCCGCGGAGCGCCTGTACGCCGTGCCGGTCATCAGGGAGGTGATGGCACCGGCGAGGGCACGGCCGCCGTCGGAGTCGTACGCGTGGCCGGTCGCCATCAGCAGGGCGCCGAGGTTGGCGTAGCCGATGCCGAGCTGGCGGAAGGCGCGGGTGTTCTCGCCGATCTTCTGGGTGGGGAAGTCGGCGAAGCAGATGGAGATGTCCATCGCCGTGATGACGAGCTCGACGACCTTGGCGAAGCGCTCGACCTCGAAGGACTGAGTGCCCTTGCCGTCGTCCTTGAGGAACTTCATCAGGTTCAGCGAGGCGAGGTTGCAGGACGTGTTGTCCAGGTGCATGTACTCGCTGCACGGGTTGGACGCGGTGATGCGGCCGGACTCGGGGCAGGTGTGCCAGTTGTTGATCACACCGTCGTACTGGATGCCCGGGTCGGCACAGGCCCACGCGGCCTCGGCGAGCTTGCGGAACAGCGCCTTGGCGTCGACCTTCTCGATGACCTCGCCGGTCATACGGGCCCGGAGGCCGAACTCGGTGCCGTTTTCGACCGCTGTCATGAACTCGTCGTTCACGCGGACCGAGTTGTTGGCGTTCTGGTACTGGACGGACGTGATGTCGTCGCCGCCCAGGTCCATGTCGAAGCCCGCGTCGCGCAGGGCGCGGATCTTCTCCTCCTCCTTCACCTTGGTGGCGATGAAGTCCTCGACGTCCGGGTGGTCCACGTCGAGAACGACCATCTTGGCCGCGCGACGCGTGGCACCGCCCGACTTGATCGTTCCCGCGGAGGCGTCGGCGCCCCGCATGAAGGAGACCGGGCCGGAGGCGTTGCCGCCGGAGGAGAGCAGCTCCTTGGAGGAGCGGATGCGCGAGAGGTTCAGGCCGGCGCCGGAGCCGCCCTTGAAGATCATGCCCTCTTCCTTGTACCAGTCGAGGATCGACTCCATGGAGTCGTCGACGGCCAGGATGAAGCAGGCGGAGACCTGCTGGGGCTGCGGAGTGCCCACGTTGAACCAGACAGGGCTGTTGAAGCTGAAGATCTGGTGCAGGAGGGCGTACGCCAGTTCGTGCTCGAAGATCTCGGCGTCGGCGGGCGAGGCGAAGTACTTGTTGTCCTCGCCGGCCTTCGTGTACGTCTTCACGATGCGGTCGATCAGCTGCTTGAGGCCGGTCTCACGCTGAGCGGTGCCGACGGCACCGCGGAAGTACTTGCTGGTGACGATGTTGACCGCGTTCACCGACCAGAAGTCGGGGAACTCGACGCCACGCTGCTCGAAGTTGATCGAGCCGTCGCGCCAGTTGGTCATGACGACGTCACGGCGCTCCCAGACCACCTCGTCGTACGGGTGCACGCCGGGGGTGGTGTGGATGCGCTCGATACGTAGGCCCCTGTTCGCCTTGGTGCCCTTGGCGCGGGAACTCCGTGCCGGACCGCTCGCCGTCTCTGTCATGCCGCCTCCCTGTACGGGCGAAAACGCCCTGAAGTGCCACGTTGTTCCCGTGACACGGTGTTTTGTCTTGTGTCGCGACCCGGCTGGCCCAGCCGTTCGCGACAGGCCTGGATCGCCGCCGATCGGCCGGACCCACTGGTCCGGCGATGCGGCTCGCCGTCAGTCGGCGGCGTTGGCGGGCACGGGGACTTGGGCAGCCCCTCCGGACCCGCGGTCGTTCCTCGGGCGCCCCTCGACCGCGTTCTCGACGTCCTCGTCGTTCGCGTCGGGGCGCTTCTCCTGCTCTTCCCTGAGTTCCGCGATGGCGGCCTCGAAGTCCTCCAGCGAATCGAACGCCCGGTAGACCGAGGCGAACCGCAAGTAGGCGACGAGGTCGAGCTCCTGCAGCGGGCCGAGTATGGCCAGCCCCACGTCATGGGTGGTCAGTTCGGCACTTCCGGTGGCGCGCACCGCCTCCTCGACCCGCTGACCGAGCTGGGCGAGCGCGTCCTCGGTGACAGGCCTCCCCTGGCATGCCTTGCGGACACCATTGATGACCTTGGTACGGCTGAAGGGCTCGGTCACGCCGGACCTCTTGACGACCATCAGCGAGCACGTCTCCACCGTCGTGAAACGACGGGAGCAGTCGGGACACTGACGGCGCCTGCGGATCGACGTGCCGTCGTCCGTCGTACGACTGTCGACGACACGACTGTCGGAGTGCCTGCAGAAGGGACAGTGCATGACTCCAACCCTCCTCACAGCACGACTCGATGGCCCCCACGAGCCTCTTGGGCCCCGCGGAAGCAGCCCCAAGCATAGGGGATGACCAAGAGCCCTAGGACCCGGGGGACCACAACTTCTGGGCTGTTGCAGCAATCCAAGCACTAGATGTAGGGCTTGGCACGTAAATCCGCCCACGGTACGCGTGTCGCCCAGGTATGGGCACGCGCCAGACGAGGGCACCGTCGCGGAGCGCAGCCGTGCCGTCGCTGAGCGGACGGGGATACGGTGGGGCACCGCGGAAAAAGGGGTCGGTACTCGGCCGACGGAGTACCGGGTGGCAGACTGGGCCACGCGGTGACAGTGGCCCACAAGGCCCTTCACCCCGGCGGTGAAGAGTACAGCAATCAGCCCTTTTGTCCGCTGGACCGCAGGCCCTACACCCAGACACCTGGTCACGTCAGACAATCCACGGTTTTTCACTCGAACGTGTGTTTGGCGCAACCTTTCGAAAGCAACTACCGTTGTGCTGCACGGGAGACCATCGAGAGGGGCCGACGTGACCACCACCGCTGACAGTGCCACCATCACTGCCCAGGACCGCTCCCAGAGCCGACTCGAGCCGGTGCATGCGATGAACGAAGCCACGAACCATGAAGGGCCCAAGCGAGCCCTGCCCGGCCGACCTCCAGGTATCAGGGCGGACAGCTCCGGGCTCACCGATCGGCAGCGCCGGGTCATCGAGGTGATCAGGGACTCGGTGCAGCGGCGTGGATACCCGCCGTCCATGCGGGAGATCGGCCAGGCGGTCGGCCTGTCCAGCACGTCCTCCGTGGCACACCAGCTGATGGCACTGGAGCGCAAGGGCTTCCTGCGCCGCGACCCGCACCGCCCGCGTGCGTACGAGGTCCGCGGCTCCGACCAGTCCTCGGTACAGCCGACGGACACGGCCGGCAAGCCGGCCGCTTCGTACGTGCCACTTGTGGGCCGGATCGCCGCCGGTGGCCCGATCCTCGCCGAGGAGTCCGTCGAGGACGTGTTCCCGCTCCCCCGCCAACTGGTGGGCGACGGCGAGCTCTTCGTCCTCAAGGTCGTCGGCGACTCCATGATCGAGGCTGCCATCTGCGACGGTGACTGGGTGACGGTCCGCCGTCAGCCCGTCGCCGAGAACGGCGACATCGTGGCCGCCATGCTGGACGGCGAGGCTACGGTCAAGCGCTTCAAGCGCGAGGACGGCCACGTCTGGCTGCTCCCGCACAACGCCGCCTACGAGCCCATCCCGGGTGACGACGCGACCATCCTCGGCAAGGTGGTGGCCGTGTTGCGCCGCGTGTGACACCCAGCGGCGGACGGTCGCCCATGCCCGTCCCCGCCCATGATCCGGGCCCCGGAATCCACTGCGCCGGTTCCGGGGTCCTGGGCTGTCCAGGGCCCGCCGAAGAAACACGGTCCGAGCCCTGAGTCCGTGCGCAGAACGGCCGGTGGCCTGTTCCCCGGAACCATCGGGGACAGGCCACCGGCCGTTCACGCCTCCGCCTTCTCCGCCTCTTCTTCCCTGCCCTTCGCCGCGCTGTCGATCGCGGCGAGCGACCTGCGGACCTGGTTACGGTCCGTCGTGTACCAGAAATCGGGCAGTGACGCCTTCAGATAGCTGCCGTACCGCGCGGTCGCCAGGCGCTGATCCAGTACGGCGACCACTCCTCGGTCTCCCTGCGCCCGTACGAGCCGGCCGGCGCCCTGGGCCATCAGCAGGGCGGCGTGAGTGGCGGCGACGGCCATGAAGCCGTTGCCGCCCGCCTCCTCGACGGCTTTCTGGCGGGCGCTCATCAAGGGGTCGTCGGGGCGCGGGAACGGAATCTTGTCCATCACGACCAGCTGGCAGCTGGACCCGGGCACGTCGACGCCCTGCCAGAGCGACAGCGTGCCGAAGAGGCAGGTCCTCGGGTCGGCCGCGAAGCCCTTGATCAGCTCGCCGAGCGTCTCCTCGCCCTGGAGCAGGATCGGGTACTCGGGGATCCGGACGCGCAGTTCCTCCGCCGCCAACTGGGCTGCTCGCATCGACGAGAACAGGCCGAGCGTCCGGCCGCCGGCCGCCTGGATCAGCTCCGTGAGCTCGTCCAGCATGTCCGTCCGGTCGCCGTCCCGCGCGGGCCGCGACAGATGTTTGGCCACGTAGAGGATGCCCTGCCGCGGGTAGTCGAAGGGCGATCCGACGTCCACACCCTTCCACTGCGGAAGGTCGTCCCCCTGAGCGCCCTCCGGCGCCAGACCCAGTGACGCGCCCACGCCGTTGAAGTCGCCGCCGAGCTTGAGGGTGGCCGAGGTCAGGGTGACGGAACGGTCCGCGAAGAGTTTCTCCCGGAGGAGACCCGACACGGACATCGGGGCGACGCGCAGGGACGCGCCGAAGCGGTCGTGGCGTTCGTACCAGACGACGTCCCACTCGGAACCGTTGCTGATCCGCTCCGCCACGTCGTGCACGCTCTCCACGGCCGCCAGCGCTTGCTTGCGGACGGCGTCCTCGTCCTGGACGGACTTGTCGCGCGTGCTGCCGAGCGCCGAGATCACCGTTCGGGCGGCATCGCGCAGCGCCATGAGGACGTACGCCAGGTCCTCGGGGACCTCCTCCAGGCGGCCCGGCAGGGCCAGCTCCATGACCCGCTCGAACCCCTCTGCGGCGGTCTGGAGCTGATCGGCGGCCTTCTCGTTGACGAGCTTCGCCGCCCGCTTCACAGCGCGGTTGACCTGGCCTGGGGTGAGTTCGCCGGTCGCCACGCCGGTCACCCGCGAGACGAGTTCATGCGCCTCGTCCACGATCAGCACCTCGTGCTGCGGGAGCACCGGCGCACCCTCGATGGCGTCGATCGCGAGCAGCGCGTGATTGGTCACGACCACCTCGGAGAGCTTGGCCCGCTCCCGGGCCATCTCGGCGAAGCACTCGGCGCCGTACGCGCACTTCGAAGCGCCCAGGCACTCCCTGGACGACACGGAGATCTGCGCCCAGGCACGGTCGGACACACCCGGGGTGAGGTCGTCCCGGTCACCGGTCTCGGTCTCCTGCGACCAGTCCCGCAGCCGCAGCAGGTCCTGGCCCAGCTTGCTGGAGGGCGCGGCCGCCTCGAACTGGTCGAAGAGGCCCTCCTCCTCGTCCTGCGGCACGCCTTCGTTCAGGCGGTGCAGGCACAGGTAGTTCGACCGGCCCTTGAGCATCGCGAACTCGGGGCGGCGGCGCAGCAGCGGATGCAGCGCGTCGACCGTTCTCGGCAGGTCCCGCTCCACGAGCTGGCGCTGGAGCGCCAAGGTCGCCGTCGCGACGACGACGCGCTCCCCCTGTGCGAGCGCGGGCACCAGGTAACCGAGCGACTTTCCGGTGCCGGTACCCGCCTGGACCAGCAGATGGGAGCCGTCGTCGATCGCCTCCGCGACGGCTTCGGCCATGGTCACCTGGCCGGGGCGCTCCATCCCGCCGACAGCGGCGACGGCGGCATGGAGGAGTTCGTGGAGTGAGGGCTTCGTCATAGCGCGACCACCCTACGGGTCACCACTGACAAACGGGTTATCAAGGCGGAAGCACGGGGCGGGAGGGGCGGGATCAAGGCCGGGTTCTCTTCGTCGGGAAGGGCCGATTCTCGGGGGCCGGAAATCGAGTCGGGTCGATCGGGAACCGGAGCGGCGCGGGCGGTGTACCAGGAATGACGGCATCACAGCAGATCCACATCGGATCTACATCAGATCACGCAGGAGCCGGTCCCTGACCATGAGGGCGGCCCGCTTGTCGGGCAGGTCGACTTCGGCGGAGAACCGGAATCCTGCGCTCAGAAAAGCGGAGACGGAGGGAAAGTTGCGAAGGTCGGGTTCGGCGATGACGCGGGCACAGGAAGGTCTTCTGTCGAGGACGAGATCGGCTACGGCGCGGAGCAGGGTCGCACCGAGACCCCGCCCCCGGTCGGCCACGGGTCCGATGAGGAGGTGGATTCCGGTGTCGTGCGGGCGAGCGGGGTAGTGGCGGGCGATGGGGTCGAGGTCCGCCCGGTAGATCTCCCAGTAACTCATCGGGGTGCCGTTCAGCAGCCCGAGGCAGGGCACGCTGCGGCCGTCGCCGCCGAGCTGGGTCCGGAGGTGGTCCGCGGTCACGTCCTCGGTTCCGGCGAGCTTCCAGTAGGAGGCCACGGCCGAGTCGTTCATCCAGCGGGAGAGCAGCGGGAGCTCGCGTTCGGGGCGGACGGGAACGAGGTGCAGGGTGCCTGCCGGGGTGACGACCGGACCCCAGTCGGCGAGGTGGTCCAGCAGCTCGCCGTGGGCCGGGGGCGCTCCCTGTACTGCCTCGGTCCTGCCGCCGCATGAGTCGCCGTCCTCGGACAGGAGCGCGAGGAAGTCGTCGGTCAGGCGCAGTTCGAGCGTGTCCTCATTGCTCGTCGGGGACGAGGCGGTCTCGGTGCTCGCGTCGGTGCTTGCGTCGGTGGGAGTCATGGCGACGCTCCTCTCAGGAGATCGGGCGGGTCATGTTCCTCGGGGCTGAAGGGAGTCGGAGTACGCAGACATGCAGGCTGAACAGCGACCAAGGGCCCGGTCAGCGATGGAGGGGGTTGGTGATGGTGACGTAGACGGACTGGGTGTCGACCGGGCCGACGAGTTCGTCGAGGCCGTGGAGGCGGGTCAGGAGGTTGGCCTTGCAGCGCAGGACGGGTGAGTCGAGCAGCCGTGCCGACAGGGTCGTGTTGAGCCGGCCCGGGCCGGTGGCCACATCCGTGAGGAAGCGGCGGAAGGCGGCGAGCAGGAGTCGCTCGTCGCCGAGGCGCTGGGAGCCGAAAGCGCCGATGAGGCCGAGCACGTTGTTGATGCCGAGGTAGTAGGCGAACCGTTCGTCGGTGACCTCGTCGGAGACGAATGTGTCGCTGCGCTCGCCGATGCCGGGCAGTCGGGCTTCGAGATCCGCACGGCGGGATGCGCGGAAGTAGTAGCCCTGGTTGTCGCGGTACCGGCCGCCGATGGGCCAGCCGTCGGGGTCCATCAGGACGAGCGTGTTCTGCTGGTGCGCTTCGAGGGCGATCCCGGCCTCGCTGTCCAGCCACAGCACGGGCCGCACGACGTGCTCCAGATAGCGCAGGAACCACTCGGTGGCGACGGTGCCTCGGGGACGGCCGGTGCGCCCGGCCAGGCGGGTGACGACTTCGGCGAGCCGCGACCGCATGGTGAATCGCTCATCGGGAGGGGTGTCACAGCGCTGCCGCAGGGGGCTGGCGGGGCACACCGGCTCTTGGCCGCCGGGGCGGTCCTGCTGTTCACCGGGGTGGCCCGCTCGTCGCTCGACACGGGCGTGCGGCATCGGTGACACAAGTCCCGCTACGCAGGACGCGTCGTCCGCCGGGCCGAACGGATTGTGCCGGACCATCACGTCCAGGCCGGGCAGGGGGTCGCCGTCCGGTGCGGTGACAGCCAGCCAGGCCGGGTCACGGACGATGCCGAACCCGGAGTGGGCCGCCTGCCACTGCGCGGCCAGGCCGGTGCGCAGCAGTCGGTGGACCTCGACACCGCGGTGGAGTTCCTTGCGGAGGTTCTCACGACGGGAGTTGGTGATGCGCAGGCCCAGCGAGAGCTTCAGCATCGCGGGGGCGCCGGTGCGGTGGACGGTACGGATGGAGGAGGTCGGGTGCCACGGGTCGCCGTACGGACCCAGGTCTCGGAGCAGACCGGCATCGAGCAGAGCGGCCACTGCCGGGCGGTGGCGGACCTCGCGGAGCTGCCAGGGGTGCACGGGCAGGGCGGTGTAGCCCTCCGGCAGCGGCAGCCCCGGGCCGGCCAGCCGTGCGGTCAGCTGTTCGGCGGGGATGACACGACCGCGCTCGGTCCATGCCGAGTCGGTGGACAGGACGGAGGGTGCGATCGCCAGCCAGTGCAGGGGAAAGGAGCCACGCAATTCCGGTGAGTAGAGGCGCGCCTCGGCTTCGGCGAGCCCTTCCCGGCTCTTCGGGGTGGGGTGCAGGGGGTGACCGAGGAGGAGAGCCTGCTCGGCGGCGAGGAATCGGTCCGGATGGTCGGCGGGCTCGGCTCGGCGCTCGGCGATGAACATGGTGACGCGTCGTGCGGAGTCCGCGACGCTGCGGACCAGGTCGAGCTGGTCGATCCGATCGTTTTGATCGAGTTGGTCGGTCCGGTCGCGTTGGACAAGCCGGTCGAGTTGGACAAGCCGGTCGGGTCGACCTGGTTGGCCGGGCTGATCGAGTGGGGCGAGTCGGCGGGGCGGGCCAGGGTGGTCGAGTGGGGCGAGCGGATCGGGGTGATCCGGCCGGCCCGTGGTGTGGGACGCGGGGGTGTGCGCTGTCGTGGGTCGGGGCTCGGGGATACCCGTCTCGTGACGGCCTCGCGCGGCTGCCTCCCTGGCCAGTAGGGACGCCACCGTGACCGCGTCGACCAGGGGTGCGGTCCCGGGGGTGTCGGCGAGGTGTGGCGGGCCGAATCGGTGCCAGCCGGTGGGGGACCAGTAGTGCACCGGGGCGAGGAGTGTCGTACCGGACGTGGGGAGGGGGATACGGAGGGTGCCGTCGTGGGGGGAGGTGAGGTTGTGTTCGCGTACCCAGCAGCGCAAGAGGTTCTCGACCGCTGCCGCCTGGGCCGCGGTGTGCGGGTCAGGGTGGTGCAGGGCGTCGGTGGCGGGGCCTGGCAGAGGTCCGGTGGTCCGGGTTCCGCCGGCTTGGCCAGGGACGGACCGCTCACGCTCATGACGTGGCTCGGTCGAATGGTCGGCCAGCGCGGCTTGGCGAGGGACTGGCTTGGCGGGGTACGGAATCGGCGCAGGCCTGCCGGGCCCCGGCGCGGCCTGGCAGGCCTGCGCTGGATCAGCCTGACCAGAACCCTGTTCGGCCGGACCGGACCCATGCTCAGCCCGGCTGGACCTCGGCTCGACCTGGCTGGGTGATGGCTCGACGCTCGGCGGGCTCGGGGCAGCTTGGAGGGTGCCGGCTTCCATGCGGTGATCGTGGGTGGGGGCCTCGGGGGCGGGCGGCGGCTTCACGGCGGTTCCTGGGGTTGCTCGTGCGGGAGGGCAGTCGCGGATCCGTGCTGGCGAACGGGGTCGGGACTTGTGTGGGCGGGAGGCGGAGTGGGGGCTGTGGGGGGGGGG
>NZ_LRTR01000116.1 GCF_001550375.1 Streptomyces europaeiscabiei
CCCCCTCCAGCATCGCCGCCGTGCGGGTGGTCAGGGTGGTGCGGTGGGGCGGTACCTGGGGTGCGCGGCTGGCTCGCAGGCGGGGTGGGGGCCGTTTCGTGCAGCTGTTCGGGGTGGCTCAGCCGTCAGCCGTCGGGCGGGCGTCCGGGTCCTCCGGCTCGCTCGGGCGTCGGGCTCACGGAGCCTCGTTCGGCGGTGGCCGCTACCGAGGCGATCGCGTCCGTCAGGCGGTCGAGTACGGCGTTCGTCTGTTCGTCGGTGATCGTGAGGGGTGGGAGGAGGCGGACGACGCCGGCATGGCGGCCGCCGAGTTCGACGATCAGGCCGCGGCGGAGACACTCGCGCTGGACCGCGGTGGCGAGGGAGGGCGCCGGTGGGCGCGGGCCGGTGCCGTCGGAGGGAGGCGGTGCGTCCGGGGTGACCATTTCGATGCCGATCATCAGCCCCCGTCCCCGTACGTCGCCGACACAGGTGAACTGGTCGGTGAGGCCGCGGAGTCGGGTGAGCATGCGGGCGCCCAGGGTTTCGGCGCGTTCTGCGAGGCCGTTCTCGCGGACGTGGGCGAGGGTGGCGGTGCCGGCGGCCATGGCGAGCTGGTTGCCGCGGAAGGTGCCGGCGTGGGCGCCGGGCTGCCAGACGTCGAGGTCGTCGCGGTAGACCACGACGGCCAGCGGGAGGCTGCCACCGATGGCCTTGGACAGGACCATCACATCGGGGACGACTCCACTGTGCTCGACGGCCCAGAACCGGCCGGTGCGGCCCACGCCCGTCTGAACCTCGTCGGCGATCAGCGGGATCGAGCGCGCGGCGGTGATCTCGCGCATCCGGCGCAGCCAGCCGTCCGGGGCGGGGATGACGCCGCCCTCGCCCTGGACGGGTTCGAGAATCATGCCTGCGGGCAGCGGTACGCCGGACTTGGGGTCGTCGAGGACGGACTCGGTCCAGCGGGCGGCGAGTTCGGCGCCGCGCTCACCGCCGATGCCGAAGGGGCAGCGGTAGTCCTGCGGGTACGGCAGACGTGCCACCCGTACGTCGTAGGAGCCTCCGGACGCTTCCAGTGCCCCGGCGGTCATGCCGTGGTAAGCGCCGGTGAAGGCGAGCATTCCGGTGCGTCCGGTCGCCGCCCGGACCAGTTTGAAGGCGGCCTCGACCGCGTCCGTACCGGCGGGTCCGCAGAACTGGACGCGTGCGCGGTCCGCGAGCCCTGGCGGAAGGGTGCGGAACAGTTCGGTGGTGAAGGCGTCCTTGACGGGGGTCGCCAGGTCGAGGACATGGAGCGGAGCGCCCGAGTCGAGCACCTTGCGGATCGCTTCGAGGACGACCGGGTGGTTGTGGCCGAGGGCGAGTGTGCCCGCGCCGGACAGACAGTCGAGGTAGCGGCGGCCGTCGGCGCCCTCGATGGTCAGCCCGCGTGCGCGGACAGGCACGATGGGCAGGGCTCGCGCGTAGGTGCGCGCCGCCGACTCTCGGGCGGCCTGCCGCCGCAGGATCCCCTCGTGCGCCGAGCGCGCCCCGTCGGGTTCCCGTCGTGTGCGCTCCGGTTCGTACTCGTGCCCCGAACGCGCTCGCTCGGGCTCACGCCCCACCCGCGCCACCGCAGACTCGGTCACCGCCACGACTGCACTTCCTCCCGCTGTTCAGAGGCGAGTTGGCAGGGGTCACCGAGCACCGGCGGGTCCCCCGCCCATACCAACGACGCGACTCGCACGGGGAAGCGGGTGAGACGAAGATCCTTGCCGTGACGGAACCGTTGCCGTTCCATCGGATGTCCCCCACAACGACCGCATAGTGTGTGATGCCGTTCCGAAGGACGCGGCTCGGCGGATCCGTACCAAGCCGCGCGTACGACGACTACGTACGAAGAAGCAGGTGTACGGAGCCGCGCGATGGCGTGTCGGTTACGTACAAGGGGGCGGTGGGCGCGCGGAGGAGCCGTGCGCGATCCGCTTCGGCACCACAGAGTTCTCTTACGCCCCAGGGGGAGTCCAGACCATGCGACCCATACGACCGCTCTTCGCCACTCGTCGCGGAAGGAGCACGCGCCGCCGAACCTCCCCCGTTCTGGCCGCGGTCGGCCTTGCCACGGTTCTGTCGTTGACCGCAACGGCGTGCGGCTCGGGTGACACCACGGCGAACGCCGACGCGTCGGCGTCCGCGCAGGACAGCGGCAGCGCGGGTGACGGCAAGATCCAGATCCCGGACGACATCAAGGACAAGCTCAAGGAACACGGGATCGACCTCGACAAGTGGCGGGGCGGAGCCTGGAAGAACTGGGACAAGGACGACTGGCTGCGCGAGGCCGAGGACTACGTCAACCCCATCATCGAGGACCTGTGGGACCCGGACCGGATGCGGGACGCCGAGGAGCCGGAGAAGGAGGTCGACGAGAGCGACCTCACCGGTGACCAGGGCGTGACCGACCCGACGCCGCAGTCCGTCGACGCCGAGGCGGTGTCGACGGAGTACCACGCGAACGCGCCCGAGGCGGGCAAGGTGTTCTTCGACGCGCCCGAGGGCACGATGGTCTGCTCGGCGACCGTGGTCCAGGACCCGGCCAACCCGGGCAAGTCCAACCTCGTGTGGACGGCCGGCCACTGCGTGCACGCCGGCAAGTCGGGCGGCTGGTACCGCAACATCGCCTTCGTGCCCTCGTACAACGACAGTGGTATGTCGGCGTCGGAGCTGCAGACCGCCACCAAGGAGCAGGTCGCTCCGTACGGCGTCTGGTGGGGTGACTGGGCTCAGACCTCGGACCAGTGGATCGAGCAGGGTGGCCAGTCGGGCGGTGACGGAGCGCCGTACGACTTCGCGGTGATCCATGTGACGCCGGAGGAGGGCAGCGGGGGCAAGTCGCTGGAGGAGATGGTCGGTTCGGCTCTGCCGGTGGACTTCGACGCGCCTGCCGTCCCGCAGGTGGAGAGCATCACGGCGACGGGCTACCCGGCCGGGGCTCCGTACGACGGCGAGACGATGTACCAGTGCACGGACAAGCCCGGGCGGCTCTCGCTCGTCGAGGCCGATCCGACGATGTACCGCATCGGCTGCAGCATGACCGGTGGTTCGTCCGGCGGTGGCTGGGTGGCGACGGGTTCGGACGGTCAGCCCGCGCTGGTGTCCAACACCTCCATCGGACCGGTGAGCGCCGGCTGGCTGGCCGGGCCGCGGCTGGGCAAGGACGCCGAGGGCGTGTACCAGGCGGTGAGTGACAAGTTCGCGCAGTGATGCCGCGCAGGCGGTGACGGCGGGGGCGCGTGGAAATGCATGCCGCGCGCCCTGCGTCCGTCTCCTCATGGCGCGCGGGTACACCGAGCGGCCGGTGCCCCTGCACATCTCGAAGGCCCGCGCCCCTCGGTGGAGGGGGCGGGCCTTCGGGACGTACGGACAAAGATCATTCGGCGTCGAGGCACGACGGACCGGTCGACCGTCGGACGTACAGGTGCATCGGTCGACCGTCAGGCCGTGGCCGCCGGAACGTACGGGGCCAGGTCGGCCGCCAGCTCCTCGTGCACCCGGGTCTTGAGCAGGGTGCCCTCCGGGGTGTGCTCCTCGGAGATCACCTCGCCCTCGGTGTGGGCGCGGGCGACGAGCTTGCCGTGGGTGTACGGCACGAGCGCCTCGATCTCGACCGAGGGGCGCGGCAGTTCGCTGTCGATCAGGGCGAGCAGGTCCTCGATGCCCTGGCCGGAGCGGGCCGAGACCGCGATGGAACGCTTCTCGATCCGCAACAGCCGCTGCAGCGTCAGCGGATCGGCCGCGTCCGCCTTGTTGATCACCACGATCTCGGGCACCTTGGTCGCACCCACGTCGCGGATGACCTCGCGCACGGCGGCCAACTGCTCCTCCGGCGCGGGGTGCGAACCGTCGACCACGTGCAGGATCAGGTCGGCTTCGCCCACCTCCTCCATCGTGGAGCGGAACGCTTCGACGAGGTGGTGCGGCAGGTGGCGTACGAAGCCGACGGTGTCCGCCAGGGTGTACAGCCGCCCGCTCGGGGTCTCGGCCCGGCGCACGGTCGGGTCGAGGGTCGCGAAGAGCGCGTTCTCGACAAGTACGCCCGCGCCTGTGAGGCGGTTGAGCAGGGAGGACTTGCCGGCGTTGGTGTAACCGGCGATGGCGACCGAGGGCACCTTGTTCCTGCGGCGCTCCTGGCGCTTGATCTCGCGGCCGGTCTTCATCTCCGCGATCTCCCGGCGCATCTTCGCCATCTTCTCGCGGATCCGCCGCCGGTCCGTCTCGATCTTGGTCTCACCGGGACCACGGGTGGCGAGGCCGCCGCCCTTGCCGCCGCCCATCTGCCGGGACAGCGACTGACCCCAGCCTCGCAGCCGCGGCAGCATGTACTGCATCTGCGCGAGCGCGACCTGGGCCTTGCCCTCCCGGGACTTGGCGTGCTGGGCGAAGATGTCGAGGATCAGGGCCGTACGGTCGATGACCTTGACCTTGACGACGTCTTCGAGGTGGATGAGCTGGCCGGGGCTCAGCTCACCGTCGCAGATGACGGTGTCCGCGCCCGATTCGAGGACGACGTCCCGCAGCTCGTTGGCCTTGCCGGAACCGATGTAGGTGGCCGCGTCCGGCTTGTCGCGGCGCTGGAACACCGCGTCGAGCACGAGCGCACCCGCGGTCTCCGCGAGGGCGGCCAGCTCGGCCAGCGAGTTCTCCGCGTCCCGCGCGGTTCCCGTGGTCCAGACACCGACGAGTACGACGCGCTCCAGGCGGAGCTGGCGGTACTCGACCTCGGTGACGTCCTCGAGTTCGGTGGAGAGGCCCGCGACACGGCGCAGGGCCGCACGGTCGGATCGGTCGAACTGGTCGCCGTCCCGCTCTCCGTCGATCTCGAAGCTCCAGGCGACGTCCTCTTCCATCAGGGCATCGGCCCGAAGATTCTCGGGGTCGTTCTGCGCGAAGGCGCTCTGTGCGGCCTGGGAAGGGGAAGAAGAGGAGGTCATTGGGTCCTTACGTCGAAAGGGATACCGAAGGGCGGACGGATCACGATCCGTCACTGGTGACAACGCCCGGGGCGTCCGGGAGATTCCCGCCGCCGACTCGAAGATGGTCGCACGGGACGCCCCGTCTCGTCACCGGGTTATTTCCCTTCCACGCCGGAGCCACACCCCGGTGGATCGACGGCTACCGCTTCGCCGAGACCGTCGCCGGGGCCGACTTCCAGTCGGGGTGCCCCGGCATGGGTGGCGTCTTCACCTCGTACAGCCAGGCGTGGAAGAAGCCGCCCAGGTCGCGTCCGGCGATCCCGGAGGCGAGTTCCTGGAAGTCTGCGGTGGAGGCGACTCCGTCCCGGTGAACGGCGACCCAGGCCCGCTGGAGCCGGGCGAAGGCGGGACCGCCGATCTCCTCGCGCAGGGCGTACAGGAAGAGCGCGGCCCCGTCGTAGACGTTCGCCCGGAAGATGCCGATCTTCTGGCCGTTCCTGGGCTTCTTCGGCGCCGCCGGCGGCCCTCCGGCGGTCCGCCAGCCGTCGGAGGCGCCGTAGGCGGCCTTCATGCGCGCCTCCACGGTCCGGCCGGCCGTCTCCTCGGCGTACAGGGCCTCGTACCAGGTGGCGTGTCCTTCGTTGAGCCACAGGTCGGACCAGGTGCGGGGGCTGACGCTGTTGCCGAACCACTGGTGGGCCAACTCGTGCACCATGATCGACTCGACGTACCACTTGGGGTACTCGGGCCTGACGAACAACTCCCTCTCGAAGAGGGAGAGGGTCTGTGTCTCCAGCTCGAACCCGGTCTGCGCCTCGGCGATCAGGACGCCGTACGTCTCGAAGGGGTACCGGCCGACCTTGCCCTCCATCCACTCGATCTGGGCGGGGGTCTTCTGGAGCCATGGTTCGAGTTTCGCGCGGTCCTTCGCGGGGACCACGTCGCGTACGGGCAGGCGGTGGGGTCCGGTGCGGTGGAGGACCGCGGAGCGGCCGATGGAGACCTGGGCCAGTTCGGTGGCCATGGGGTGCTCGGTGCGGTAGGTCCAGGTGGTGGTTTTGGGGGCGCGGTCCGTGGCGGTGGCGAGGCCGTTGGAGACGGCCGTGTAGCCGTCGGGCACGGTGACACGGATGGTGAACATCGCTTTGTCGGAGGGGTGGTCGTTGCAGGGGAACACCACGTGCGCCGCGTCGGCCTGGTTGGCCATGGCGAGCCCGTCGGCGGTCTGCACCCAACCGCCCTCCTCGTCCCCCGTGTACACGGGGTCGCTGGTGTGCCGCACGGTGATGCGGGTCCGGCTGCCCTCGGGTAGCGGCTCGCGGGGTGTGATCACCAGATCCTCGCCCGCGCTCGTGAAGGCGGCGGATTCCCCGTCGACCTCCACGGAGCCGACCTTTCCGTGCGAGAAGTCGAGGTTGACCCGTTCCAGACGGGAGGTCGTCCGGGCGTCGATCGAGGTGACGGCGGTGAGTGGCTCGCGGTTGCTGCCGGGGTAGGTGAACGCGAGGTCGTACGACTCCACGTCGTATCCCGGGTTGCCGAGGTGCGGGAAGAGCCGGTCGCCGACGCCCAGGGGCACGGCGGGTGGGGGGGCGCTCGCGGCGATCAGGCAGACGGAGACGGCGGAGGCGAGCAGCGCGGCCTGGACGCGGCGGCTCCCGGAGCGTGGGGTGAGCGGCATGGACCACCGCTACCAGCGCGCTCGTGCTCCGCGCCGCCGACTCGCAGCGGGCCCACCCGAACGAGCGGCCCGCCGTCTGCCGG
>NZ_LRTR01000117.1 GCF_001550375.1 Streptomyces europaeiscabiei
GTTACCGCTGCGCCGCCCGCTGACCTCGTGCGCGGCAGCCCGCCGGGGTCAGTGGGCGGCCGCCGCCTGGTGCTGGGCCCGGCCCACGTCGTACACGCCCGGCACGTTCCGCATGGCCCGCATCAGGTTCGGGAGGTGGGCGGCGTCCGGAAGTTGCAGCGTGTAGGTGTGGCGGACGCGCTGTTGGGTGGGGGGCTCGACGGTGGCGGAGACGATGGCGACGCCTTCGAGGGCGATGGCCTCGGTGAGGTCGGCGAGGAGGTGGGGCCGCTGGAAGGACTCGGCGACGAGGGTGACCCGGAACCCGGTGGTGTTCCCCCAGCGCACCTCGATCTCCGGGCGCCCCAGGCCCTTCATACGCGTCACGGCGGCGCATTCGAGGCGGTGCACGGTCACCACTCCCCCGCGGACGGCGAAGCCGGTGACCTCGTCGGGCGGTACGGGCGTGCAGCAGCCGGCGAGACGTACGGTCGCCTCGGGCCTGTCGACGACGACCACGGCGCCGACGGTGTCGGAGGTGGCGGCGGGCTCGTCCATGGCGGGGCGGAGGGCCGGTGTCCCGTCCTTGCGGGCGCCGTCGCGTTCCCCGGACTCGTCGTCCGCGGCGGGCGAGGGGTGGGTGGCGAGCCAGCGCTGGATGGCGATGCGCGCGCCGGGCGTGTGGGCGTGCTCCAGCCACTCTCTGGAGGGCTCGGAGGCCGGGTCCTGGCCCATGAGGAGCTGGACGGTGTCGCCGTCCTTCAGGACGGTGCTCAGTCTCACCAGACGGCCGTTGACGCGGGCGCCGATACAGGCGTGCGCGTCCTCGCCGTACTGGGCGTACGCCGCGTCCACACAACTGGCGCCCTCGGGGAGCCCCAACGTGCCCCCGTCGGGCCGGAAGACGGTGATCTCACGGTCCTGGGCGAGGTCCTCGCGCAGGGTCGACCAGAACATGTCCGCGTCCGGTGCCGCCTCCTGCCAGTCGAGGAGCCGGGAGAGCCAGCCGGGGCGGGTCGGGTCGATGCGCTCACCCTCGCCGTCGGTCTGCTCCTCGGCGGGAGCCGCGTAGGGATTGCCCAGCGCGACGACGCCGGCCTCGGCGACCTTGTGCATCTGGTGGGTGCGGATGAGGACTTCGGCGACCTGGCCGTCGCCCCGCGCGACGGCCGTGTGCAGCGACTGGTACAGGTTGAACTTCGGTACGGCGATGAAGTCCTTGAACTCCGAGACCACGGGGGTGAGGCAGGTGTGCAGTTCACCGAGGACCGCGTAGCAGTCGGCGTCCTCGTTGACGAGGACCAGGAGCCGTCCGAAGTCGGAGCCGCGCAGCTGTCCGCGCTTGCGGGAGACCCGGTGCAGGGAGACGAAGTGGCGGGGCCTTATGAGGACTTCGGCCTGGATGCCGGCCTCGCGCAGGACTCCGCGCACCTCGTCGGAGATCTCGGCGAGCGGGTCGCCCGCCCGCGCCGCGTTCTCCGCGATGAGCTCGCGGGTGTGCGCGTACTCCTCGGGGTGGAGGATCGCGAAGACGAGGTCCTCCAGCTCGGTCTTGAGCGCCTGGACGCCGAGCCGTTCGGCGAGCGGGATCAGGACGTCCTTGGTGACCTTGGCGATGCGTTCCTGCTTCTCGGGGCGCATCACGCCGAGGGTGCGCATGTTGTGCAGCCGGTCGGCGAGTTTGATCGACATCACGCGGACGTCGTTGCCGGTGGCGACGAGCATCTTGCGGAAGGTCTCGGGCTCGGCGGCGGCTCCGTAGTCGACCTTCTCCAGCTTGGTGACGCCGTCGACGAGATACCGCACCTCCTCGCCGAACTCCTCGCGCACCTGATCGAGCGTCACATCCGTGTCCTCGACGGTGTCGTGGAGCAGAGACGCCGTCAAGGTCGTTGTCTCCGCACCCAGTTCGGCCAGGATCAGAGTGACGGCGAGCGGGTGTGTGATGTACGGCTCGCCGCTCTTGCGCATCTGACCGCGGTGCGAGGACTCGGCGAGGACGTACGCCCGGCGCAGCGGGTCGAGATCGGCGTCGGGGTGGTGGGCGCGGTGCGCGTCGGCGAGATGACTGATCGCGTCGGGCATACGGTCACGGGTCGTCGGGCCCAGGAGTGCGGCGCGGCCCAGACGGCGCAGGTCGATACGAGGTCGGCCCTTCCTGCGGTGCGCTGGTGGCGGCGCAGGGGCGGGCGATACGGCGGGGTTCGTGGCCTCCGCGCTCATGGGCACCTCCGGCTGCGTGGACCGGCGGACGGGTGCCCCATGGCGTGCGGCGGCTCAGGGGATCATGTCGTTCCCCCGTCCGTGCCGGTGCTTGATGCTACCGACCCCATCACGCCCATCCGACCGCCTCTCGCCGAGCGTGAAACGGATCACCCATTCGAGGGAAGGTCGCGAGGTTTACGGTTTCGAGTCACCCCACCCGGGGCGCGCCATCGATTCGCACCCTTGAACGCGCGGTGGGCTTGGATGTACACGGCGACCGCGCTCCGGATGCCGTCATGTCAAGCCCTACCACACCTCAACGCGCCGCGTTTTCCAGCCACTTGGCGTCGATCTCGCCCTCGGCGACGATCACCGCGGGACCGGTCATCTCGATCTCGCCGTCGGGCCGTTCGGTGATCACCAGCGTGCCGCCCGGTACGTCGACGGTGTACGTCGCCGGGGTGCCCGTGACGGCCGGATCGGCGCCGTCCCGGCGGGCGGCGGCCACGGCGACGGCGCACGCGCCGGTGCCGCAGGAGCGGGTTTCGCCGGAGCCGCGCTCGTGGACGCGCATGGCCACATGCCGGGGGCCGCGGTCGACGACGAACTCGACGTTGACGCCGTCCGGGTAGGCGGCGGCCGGGCTGAAGGGCGGCGAAGAGAGCAGGTCGCCCGCCTGCGCGAGGTCGGCCACGAAGGCGACCGCGTGCGGGTTGCCCATGTTCACGTTGCGCGCGGGCCAGCTGTGCTCGCCGACACTCACCGTGACGTCACCTTCGGGGAGGCGGGCACTGCCCATGCCGACCGTGACGTCTCCGTCCTTGTCGATGTGGACCTTCTTCACGCCTCCGCGCGTGGCGACGGCGAGGTCGCCCTCGGCGACATGACCGGCGTGCTGGAGGTAGCGGGCGAAGACACGGACGCCGTTTCCGCACATCTCGGCGATCGACCCGTCCCCGTTGCGGTAGTCCATGAACCACTCCGCCTCGGCCGCCAGCTTCTGTGCCTCGGGGTGCGCGGCGGACCGTACGACGTGCAGCACACCGTCGCCCCCGATGCCCGCGCGGCGGTCGCACAGGGTGGCGACAGCGGCCGGGGAGAGGTCGATGGCGTTCTCGGGGTCCGGGACGATCACGAAGTCGTTCTCGGTCCCGTGCCCCTTGAGGAAGGCGATCCGCGTGCTCATTCGTCGATCGTACGGGAGCGCTCCACCGGAAGGGCCGACGGAGGGTGCCGGGGTCGCTGCGGGTCCATTGCGGCTGATCGTCCGCGCGGCGGACGCCGCATGTCGACACGGCGCTGCTCCCCGCCGGGGCGCTCTAGCGGAGCCGGGCCACCCGCCACACGGCCAGTACCACCACTGCGGCGACGATCAGGACGTAGAGCAGGGCCATCCGCCAGTCCGGGCGGCGGCCGGAGCCGCGGGCGGGCAGGCCGGGCCACGTGTAACCGACACGGCGGGCGGCCATCATGCCCCAGCCGGCCGCGGTGGCGCAGATCAGCAGGCCGAGCATGGCGACCACGGCGCCGCCGTCACCGAACTCGAAGGCGAGCGGGAAGGCGAACATCAGAGAGCCGACCGCGGCGAGGCCCACGATGGGCGCGAGCTGCCAGAGCCGCAGTCTGCGCTGAGGGCGCAGCTCGACCTCGACCTCCGGCCCGGACATCTCGTCCGGTTCCGGTCCGTCGTCGCTCACACCACCGGGAGTCTGGTCCTCGGGACCGTCGGGGCTCAGCGGGTCGCCGTCGGGATCCAGTGCGTACCCCTCGGTAACCAGCTGCTCCGCGTCGTCCGCGGTGCCCTGCTCCGTGCCTTGTGCGGTGTCGCGAGGGCCGGCCTCCATCGCCACGCGCCCTCCCAACTCGGACTCCACTTGGTCGATCGAAGCTCGATGATGGCACGCCCCCGGAGGCCGGGATGACCGCCGGGGCGACCCGATGCCATGACGTGATCAGGCTGTGACCGGTCGTTCGACCAACGCCAGTGCGAGCTGCGGGAGTTCCGTCAGGTCGGCGAGCCCCCCCTTGAGCCAATGCACCCGCGGGTCGCGTCTGAACCATGAATCCTGGCGGCGCGCGAAGCGCTTGGTGGCGCGTACGGTCTCGGCTCGCGCCTCGTCCATGGTGCACTGCCCGGCGAGCGCCGCGAGGACCTGCTGGTAGCCGAGCGCACGAGACGCCGTACGCCCCTCGCGCAACCCCTGCGCCGTAAGGGAGCGCACTTCCTCGACCAGACCGGCGTCCCACATGCGGTCGACGCGGCGGGTGATGCGCTCGTCGAGTTCGGGACGCGCCACGTCGACGCCGATCTGGACGGTGTCGTAGACCGAGTCATGGCCCGGGAGGTTCGCCGTGAACGGCTTTCCGGTGATCTCGATCACTTCGAGGGCGCGGACGATCCGGCGGCCGTTGCTCGGCAGGATCGCGTGGGCCGCCTCGGGGTCGGCGGCGGCGAGCCGGGCGTGCAGCGCGCCGGAGCCGCGCAGGGTCAGCTCCTCCTCCAGGCGGGCTCGGACCTCGGGGTCGGTGCCGGGGAACTCCAGATTGTCGACGGCCCCCCGGACGTACAGCCCGGAGCCGCCCACCAGGATCGGCCAGCGGCCGTCCGCGAGCAGGGCGTCGATGCGCGCGCGGGCGAGCCGCTGGTACTCGGCGACGCTGGCGGCGGCCGTGACGTCCCAGATGTCCAGGAGGTGGTGCGGGACTCCGTCGCGCTCCCCGGGGGTCAGCTTGGCGGTGCCGATGTCCATCCCCCGGTAGAGCTGCATGGAATCGGCGTTGACCACCTCGCCGCCGAGGCGCTGGGCGAGGAAGACACCCAGATCTGACTTTCCGGCCGCGGTCGGTCCGACGACGGCGATGACTCGTGGAGGGGGAACTGCGCTACTCACCGCCCCAGTCTCGCAAATGTCGGGACCTCTTCTCGAACGAGCTACGTGACGCGGGGGAGCCGGGGTCGTTGCGTGTTGCGAGTTCGTAGCGCCGGATTCGAGTACCGGCGGCCCGGATGACGCAATGGGACGCTCCGGGAGAGCGCGGGAATTGGCCCGCATGACTAGCATTGAGGTTGACATGGGCGTTTTTTCACTGTTCCGGCGTAAGGCGAAGGATTCGGAAGAGGCCGCAGTGACGGCACCCGCGCCGACCGCCGAGACCGAGGCGGAGGAGTCGGACGAGGCGAAGGGGTCCACCGAGGCCGCCCGGCCCGAAGCAGAGGCCGTGGCCGAGGGCGAGTCGGCTGAGCCTGCGGCGGAGTCCGTCGACGCGGCGGACGACGTGGAGATCCCCAAGCAGCAGACCGCCGAGCAGGCGGCCGACAACGAGGCCAGTGAGGGCGCCCGCAAGTGACTGCCCCGCGCGGGAAGGTGAACCATGGGTCTGCTGGATAATTTGAAATCCAAACTCTCCCCGGCCAAGGACAAGGTCTCGCACCTCGCCCAGAAGCATGAGGACAAGATCCAGCACGGTCTCGACAAGGCCGCGCACACGGTCGACAGGAAGACCAAGGGCAAGTACAGCGGCCGGATCCAGTCGGGCACGGGCAAGGCGAAGCACGCCATGGACCGACTCGCGCACCAGGACGCCGACGGCCACATGCCGCCGCCTGCGGGCGGCGGCCGCACACCCCCGCCCCCGGGCGGCGGAACCACACCACCGCCCCCGGGCGGCGGAACCACACCACCGCCTCCGGCTTCCTGAACACGTTCACATCGCCGGACGGTCGCGGAGCACCTCATGCTCCCGGCCGTCCGCCGCGTTCGTCAGCGGTTCTCGACCCGCCGTTCTAGATCCACCGTTCTCGACGCGCCGTTCTCGATCTACGACCAGGCAGCCACCAGGTAGCCCACCCCGTACGGCGCGTCGTCGTACAGCAGGCTGCCGCCCAGGCCAGCGTTCTCGGCGGCCCCGGCCAGGATCTGCCACGGGGCGCGGCCCGCGGCCTTGAGTTCGTGTGCCAGCTGTATGTCCAGCGCCTTGAGGGCGGCGATGTCGGCGTCGCCGAGCGCACGGGCGACCTCCGTGTCGAAGCCGGTCGCGCGGTCGTCCAGATACCCGGGGGCCTTCAGCGTCCGGCACGCACTGCCGTCGCCCATCACCAGCAGGGCCACGCGCTCGGCCGACCCGGCGATGTCCCGTCCGGCCTGGACGCACTGCTCGACGGCGCGAGATCCGCCCGCACCGAGCCCTTCCACGGGGGTGCCGGCCCAACCAGTACGGTCGAGCAGCCAGGCGGCGACGGCGAGAGAGACGGGCAGATGGGCCTGGGCGGGCAGATGGGCCTGAGGGGACGCCGTGTCGCCACCGCGCCCCAGGCGGACGTCCAGATCCACACCGAAGCCCCGGAACGAGCCGCGAGAACCCTGCGGGTACTGCCCGTCCTGCCCGGCGGGCCCCACGACCACCAGTCGGTCCGGCCGGGCGGCGGCGAGCACCCCGAGCACATCCGCGCAGGCGTCCCGCGCCGCATCCAGTTCGGGCGCGGCCCCGGCGGCGACCTCGGGCACGAGCAGCGGCGGACAGGGACAGACTGCGGCGGCTACAAGCATGATCCGCAGGGTAACTTCTGCGGCTGAGGGGTGACAGAAGCGCCCTTCAGGGGCGCGGGAAACTGCGCGAACGCCCCCACGCACCCGCAGCCCGCAACCCGCAGCCCGCGGACGACGGCCCTGACCGAGCCGAACTCTCGTCCGAACCGGCGCTCAGTGGCTGCCGCAGCCACCCGTCGTGGCCACCGGCAGCGGCTCCGGCACACCGATCTTGGGAAGGCCCAACATCACACCGGCCGACTTGTCCGCCTGAACGGCGTTCCGCTTCTCCCAGGCGTCGCCCGCCCGTGTGCGGCGTACGTCGAGGACGGCGCCCTCGGCGAGGAGGTGATGCGGGGCGGCGTAGGTGATCTCGACGGTCACGACGTCGCCGGGGCGGACCTCCCGGTCGGGCTTGGTGAAGTGGACCAGGCGGTTGTCGGCGGCGCGGCCGGAGAGGCGGTGGGTGGCGCCGTCCTTGCGGCCCTCGCCCTCGGCGACCATCAGTTCCAGGGTGCGGCCGACCTGCTTCTTGTTCTCGTCCCAGGAGATCTCCTCCTGGAGGGCGACGAGGCGCTCGTAGCGGGCCTGCACGACCTGCTTGGGAATCTGGTTCTCCATGGTGGCGGCGGGCGTGCCGGGGCGCTTGGAGTACTGGAAGGTGAAGGCCTGGGTGAAGCGGGCCTCGCGGACCGCGTGCATCGTCTGCTCGAAGTCCTCCTCGGTCTCGCCGGGGAAGCCCACGATGATGTCGGTGGTGATGGCCGCGTGCGGGATGGATGCGCGGACCTTCTCGATGATCCCCAGGTAGCGCTCCTGGCGGTACGAGCGGCGCATGGCCTTGAGGACCGTGTCCGAGCCGGACTGCATCGGCATGTGCAGCTGCGGCATCACGTTCGGCGTCTCGGCCATGGCGGCGATCACGTCGTCGGTGAAGTCGCGGGGGTGCGGCGAGGTGAAGCGGACCCGCTCCAGGCCCTCGATCTTCCCGCAGGCGCGCAGAAGCTTGCTGAACGCCTCGCGGTCGCCGATGTCGGAGCCGTACGCGTTCACGTTCTGGCCGAGCAGGGTGATCTCGGAGACGCCCTCGGCGACCAGGGCCTCGATCTCGGCGAGGATGTCGCCGGTGCGGCGGTCCTTCTCCTTGCCGCGCAGGGCCGGGACGATGCAGAACGTGCAGGTGTTGTTGCAGCCGACGGAGATCGAGACCCAGGCCGCGTAGGCGCTCTCGCGGCGGGTCGGCAGCGTGGAGGGGAACGCCTCCAGGGATTCGGCGATCTCGACCTGGGCCTCGTCCTGGACGCGGGCGCGCTCCAGCAGGACGGGCAGCTTGCCGATGTTGTGCGTGCCGAAGACGACGTCCACCCAGGGCGCCTTCTTGACGATGGTGTCCCGGTCCTTCTGGGCCAGACAGCCGCCGACGGCGATCTGCATGCCGGGGCGGGTGGTCTTCATCGGGGCGAGGCGGCCGAGGTTGCCGTAGAGGCGGTTGTCGGCGTTCTCCCGGACGGCGCAGGTGTTGAAGACGACGACATCGGCGTTGCCCTCGCCGGCGTCCTCCGGCGCGCGTACATATCCGGCGTCCTCCAGAAGACCGGACAGGCGTTCGGAGTCATGGACGTTCATCTGACATCCATAAGTACGCACTTCGTATGTCTTGCCGCCCACTGCCTGACTCCGGTCGCTGCTGTTGGTCACTCCGTAAGCCTAAGGCAGCGCCCGGGAGCCCTCGTCCCCGAGCGCCGACGGCCTCCGAGGGGTCAGGACGCCCCTCCGGTCCACCCTTGCCTGCGCAGCACCGCCGACACGTCGGGCGCCCGGTAGTGGTCCCCCTTGAGCACCTTGCCGTCGTCGCGGCGGGCCACCCGCCCGTCGGGGCCCAGCTTGGTCATGTTGGCGCGGTGGATCTCGGCGATCACCGAGTCGAGATCGATGCCGTGGACGAGGGCGGTGCCGTACGCCACGTACACGACGTCGGCCAGTTCGTGGGCCAGCCGGTCGAGCGGTCCGTCGACGGCCACCTCGGCGACCTCCGCGGCCTCCTCCGCCAGCAGTTCGCCGCGGTGGGCGGCCAGCTCGGGGGAGACCTCGGTGGGCGCGGTGCGGGCGTCGAGGCCGAAGGCCCGGTGGAACTCGCGGACCAGGCGAGCGGGAGAGGAACTCATCCGGCGACCCTATCCACCGGTCATCCCCTCCGACAGTTCTGTCCGTCTCGCAAGGTCCTGCCCCCCCCATTGCCTTCTTGGTGGCCCCGCAAGTGCCTTTGAGAGCGGTCGCGGCCGGCGCTGTCATCACCCCCACCGTGATGGCCACGACCGGCGACTCCGGCACCGCGAACGCCGCGGACACCGGCACGGAGGGCACGATGGCCGGCACGACGACCGGGACCTTCCCGAGGACCCTCAGCGAGGCCGCCACCGGTGCGGCACCCGTCGAGGCGGCCTTCCCCGTCGGTCCCGTGGGCGTCCGCCGGGGCGGCACCGACGAGACCACCGGCGGCGGCATCCGGCTGCGGACGCCGACGGCGG
>NZ_LRTR01000118.1 GCF_001550375.1 Streptomyces europaeiscabiei
GGACGCTCGGCGACGGCGGATGCCCGGTGGCCAACGGCGGCGACGTGCTGATCACGGCCGACCCGGCCGCCGGCTACGAGCTGAAGGCGCCCGACGGAGCCCCCGGACTGCGCTCGCCGGCGCTCGACACCCGGCACGGCCCGGACCGGAGGGTGGTGGTGCCCTCCGCCCCCACCCGCGTCCGTGGCGTCGAGTACCTGACGCGGGCCGCCCGGGACTCCGACGAGTCGCTGCGGTTCAAGGCGGACGGCACGGAGAACCCGCCGACCGCGTTCTACCCGTTCCAGACGATCACCGTGTACCACACAGCCATGGCCAACGACGACCTGGACCCGGCCGCCACGCTCCGCGCGATCCATCAGCTGCATGCCGTAACCAACGACTGGGGCGACATCGGCTGCCACTTCCTCGTCGACGAGGAAGGCCGCATCCACGAGGGCCGTTGCTCCGGCGACGACGGACTGCCCGCGCACGACGCCAGCGGCAGGCTGGTGACCGCCTTCCACGTCGGCGGCTTCAACTCCGGCAACCTCGGCATCGCCCTGCTGGGCACTTACACCGAGCGGAGCCCGCGGGAGGCCGCCCGCGCGTCGCTGAAGCGGCTGGTGAAGGTCCTGGTTCGGCGGCACGGCGTCGACCCGCAGGCCCGGGTGACGTACACGAACCACCCGGTCAACGGCGCCCGGAAGAAGATCGCGGAGATCAGCGGGCCACCGGGACTGGATGGCGACCGAGTGTCCGGGCGAGGTCATGGACCAGGAGCTGGAACGGCTCCGCACGGCCGTGGCCACCGGCCGCCGACCGCTCACCACTCACCACTCACCACTCACCACGGTTCCCCGCCCCTTGAGGTCACAGCCTCGCACCGGATGGGTCCGGTCCTGGCCGCCCGTCCGGTGACCTGGCAGGATTTCGCGCATGGTCCAGGTACTCCCACGCATCGGCACGCGGCAGGCGCTGCTGGGCTCGGTGGCTTCGCTGGTGGTCCTCGGGCTGCTCGCGTGGTGGCTGTGGCCGCGCGAGGAGCCGCCGAGCGGCACGGTCAAGCTCATGACCGGAGCCGACCGGGGCGTCTACCAGCAGTACGGCCAACAGCTGCGGACCGCGATCGCCGGGGACATGCCAGGCCTACGGGTCAAGCTGGAACCCAGCAACGGCTCCCAGACCAACGTCCACGGCGTGGCCACCGGGGAGGCCGACTTCGCCATCGCCGCGGCCGACGCCGTGCAGACGTACATCGAGGAGGGCAGGCCCGGCGCCGAAAAGCTGCGGGGCGTGGCGCGGCTGTACGACGACTACGTGCAACTGGTCGTTCCCGCCGACTCGACCATCCAGAACGTCTCGGAACTCAAGGGCAAGCGGGTCGCCGTCGGGCCCGAGGGGTCCGGCGTACGGCTGATAGCCGAACGTCTGCTGGAGGCGGACGGGCTGGACATCGACAAGGACATCGACGCACGGCCGGACACCATCGCGACGAGTCCTGACGCCCTCCGTACCGGCAGCATCGACGCCTTCTTCTGGTCGGGCGGACTGCCCACGAAGGGGCTGACCAACCTCGCGACGAAGCAGCACTACGCCTTCCGGTTCGTCCCGATCCGCAGCGATCTGGTGACGGATCTGCACGACCAGGGCGTCGTCTTCAGTCACTACCGGACGTCCGTGATGCCCGCCGACGCGTACCCGACCATCCTCACTGACTCCGTGCCCACCCTCACCGTGGCGAACCTGCTCATCACCCGTGAGGACCTGGACCCCAGGCTCACCGAGTGGCTGACCCGCGTCGTCCTGAAGAGCCGGGACAAGATCGGCGAAGACGTCCACGCGGCCCAGGTGGTGGACCTGCGCACCGCCATCTACACGGACCCCCTGCCGCTGCACAAGGGAGCTGCGGCGTACTACCTGTCGGTGAAGCCGTAGCGCGTCGGTTCGGGAGGCCGCCCCTGGGCCCGTAGGCCCTTGGAAGGCCTCCCTCAGGCCGGCGGACGCGCCCTGGGCACCGTCACCGTCACCCGCAGCCCGTGCGGCTTGTGGTGGGCGTACGAGATGGAGCCGCCTCCCGCCGCGATCAGCGCCCGGGAGATGGAGAGCCCCAGGCCCGATCCCTTGATGTTCTGGTGCGCGGTGCTGCGCCAGAAGCGGTCGCCGACGCGTTCCAGTTCCTCGTCGCTGAGACCGGGCCCGCCGTCGGTGACGACGACCGTGGAGGCCTCGCCGTTCGAGGTGACCCGCACCTGCACGGTCTCGCCGGCGGGCGTGAACTTCAGCGCGTTGTCGATCACCGCGTCCAGGGCGCTGGACAGGGCGATGGGGTCGGCCCAGGCGGTGGTGGCCGGGCAGGTACCGACCAGCGTCACGCCCTTGTCGTCGGCCAGCGGCGACCAGGACGCGACGCGCTCGGCGGTCAGCTCACCCACGTCGATGAGCCGCAGATCGGACTCCGCGTGCTCGGCGAGCGCCAGGTCGAGCAGGTCGTCGAGGACCGAGCCGAGGCGCTTGCCCTCGGTGCGGACGGAGGCGATCTCCTCGTTGCCCTCGGGCAGTTCGAGCGCGAGCAGGTCGATGCGGAGCAGCAACGCGGCCAGCGGGTTGCGCAACTGGTGCGAGGCGTCGGCGACGAAGGCACGCTGCTGTTCCAGGACGTCCTCGACGTTGTCGGCCATCTCGTTGAACGACCGCGCCAGCCGACGGAGTTCGGGCGGGCCGCCGGCCACCGCCACCCTGGACTTGATGCGTCCGGAGGCGATGGCATGGGTGGTGAAGTCGAGGACACGTACGGGCTTGAGGACCCAGCCCGTCAGACGCAGCGCGGCACCGACGGCGAGGAGCATCGCGGCGAACTCGCCCGCGCCGATGATCAGCCAGCCGCGCAGGATCTTCCTGCGCATCTGGTCGGTGGGCGAGTCGGTGACGACGGCGGCGACGACGTCACCGTCGTGGATGACCGGGGACGCGACGACGAGCCGGCCCTCCTGCCAGGGCCACACCTGTTTCGGGTTGTGCGGACGGCGCCCCAGCAGAGCTTCCTTGAGAGCGACGAGGCCCTCGCCCTCGGTGGGCCTGCCCCACTCGCCGGGGGCGTTGGCCATGGCCTGCTGGTCCTTCTCGCGATAGAAGACGCCGGCCTTGATGCCGTACACCTTGTTGTACTGCTCCAGCTCCCGCTTCAGGGTCTCGCCGCGGCCGTCCGTGGTGTCCACCCGGGAGCCGCTCGGGCGTTCGGTGACGAACTGGGCGAGGGAGGCGAAGCGCGCCGTGTCGTCGATGCGGTCGACGACCACCTCCTGTTGCCGCGCCGCCGCGAGACTCACCGCCAGCGGGATGCCGAGGGCCAGCAGCACGGCGGCCATCAGGATGATGAGCAGCGGAAGAAGACGAGTGCGCACGCGGGCACGCTACGGCGTCGGGGCGACCAGCCGGTAGCCGACCCCGCGCACCGTCTCGATCAGGGCGGGCATCCGCAGCTTGGACCGCAGGGAGGCGACGTGCACTTCCAGGGTGCGGCCGGTCCCTTCCCAACTGGTCCGCCACACCTCGCTGATGATCTGTTCCCGGCGGAACACCACCCCGGGCCGCTGGGCCAGCAGCGCGAGCAGATCGAACTCCTTGCGGGTCAGCTGGACGACCGAGCCGTCCACGCTGACCTGCCGGGTGGGCAGCTCGATGAGTACGGACCCGAGGCGCAGCCCGCTGTCGCCGGGGGCGGCGGCCTCGTCGGGGGCCCGGCGGCGGGCGACGGCGTGGATACGGGCGAGGAGCTCGCCGGTGTCGTACGGCTTGACCACGTAGTCGTCAGCGCCGAGGTTGAGGCCGTGGATCCGGGACCGTACGTCGGCGCGGGCCGTCACCATGATCACCGGGGTGCTGGTGCGCTTGCGGATCTTGCCGCAGACCTCGTAACCGTCCTGGTCGGGCAGGCCGAGGTCGAGCAGGACGACCCCGAAGCCGTTCCCCTCGGGAACGAGCGCCTGGAGGGCCTCCTCGCCGCTGCGGGCGTGCGTGACGTCGAAGCCGTGCCGGGCCAGGACCGCGGACAGGGCGGCGGCGACATGGTTGTCGTCCTCGACGAGGAGCAGTCTCATTCCGGCCCCTTCCGGCTCGGTCGGTCGCTTGTTTCGGTCATCTGTGCGTCTCAGGGTCTCGGGCTGGCACACATTACGCGGATTCGCATCCCGGGCACGCGCGCATCGGCCCCTTCGCAGTCACACTGATGAGTGAGGACGCCGTCAAGGCCGTACGAGTTCCGAGCGGGTTCCGTTACCCAGCCGGAATGCCCCGCGCGAAGCCGTCACGTGCAGTGTCCGTCCGGCTACCAGATCGTTATGCTCAATTCTCGCTCAGATGTAATGACGCTGGTCGTCGCCGGTCACTACTGTCCTCCGAAACCGAGGAAGACGGAGCCCAAAGCGATGACCGAAGTTTCGGTGGTCAAGGACGCGGTGCCCGCGGCCGACGACCTGGTCGTCCTGAAGAGCGTCAACAAGCACTTCGGCGCGTTGCACGTACTCCAGGACATCGATCTGACGATCACCAGGGGCGAGGTCGTCGTGGTGATCGGACCCTCTGGGTCCGGCAAGTCCACCCTGTGCCGCACCATCAACCGGCTGGAGTCGGTCGACTCCGGCGACATCCTGATCGACGGCAAGCCGCTGCCCGCGGAGGGCAAGGCGCTCGCGAAACTGCGGGCGGACGTCGGCATGGTGTTCCAGTCGTTCAATCTCTTCGCGCACAAGACCGTGCTCGAGAACGTGATGCTGGGGCAGCTCAAGGTCCGCAAGGCCGACAGGAAGAAGGCCGAGGAGAAGGCCCGGAGCCTGCTGGACCGGGTCGGCGTGAGCACCCAGGCGGACAAGTACCCCGCGCAGCTCTCGGGCGGCCAGCAGCAGCGTGTCGCGATCGCGCGGGCGCTGGCCATGGACCCCAAGGTCATGCTCTTCGACGAGCCGACCTCGGCACTGGACCCCGAGATGATCAACGAGGTCCTGGAGGTCATGCAGCAGCTCGCCCGGGAGGGCATGACCATGGTCGTGGTCACCCACGAGATGGGCTTCGCCCGTTCGGCCGCCAATCGGGTGGTCTTCATGGCGGACGGCCGCATCGTCGAAGAGGCTGTGCCGGACCAGTTCTTCAGCAACCCCCGCAGCGACCGGGCCAAGGACTTCCTGTCGAAGATCCTGCACCACTGACGGCCCCGCCGACGCCGTTTCCCGCCCCCGGCACCCGCACCATGACGGTCCGCATCTCTTCTCCACTCAAAGGATGTTCACCATGAAGCTCCGCAAGGTCTCCGCCGCAGCGGCCACCGCCCTCGTCCTCGCTCTTACGGCCACCGCCTGTGGTGGTGACGACAGCAGCAGCAACGAGAGCGGCTCGGGCTCCGGTTCCGGTGGCGGCGACAAGATCAAGATTGGTATCAAGTACGACCAGCCAGGTCTCGGCCTGAAGAACCCCGACGGTTCCTTCTCCGGCTTCGACGTGGACGTGGCGACGTACGTGGCCAAGGAGCTCGGCTACGAGCCCAAGCAGATCGAGTTCGTCGAGACCAAGAGCGCCGACCGTGAGAACGCCCTGGCCCGCGGCGACGTCAAGTTCATCGCGGCCACCTACTCGATCAACGACGAGCGCGCGAAGCTGGTCGACTTCGCCGGCCCGTACCTGCTGGCCCACCAGGACCTGCTGGTGAAGGCCGACTCCGACATCAGCAAGGGCACGGACCTCAACGGCAAGAAGCTGTGCTCGGTGACCGGTTCCACCTCGGCGGAGAACGTCAAGAAGGACATCGCCCCGGACGCCCAGCTGAAGGAGTACGGCGGCTACTCCGAGTGCATCGCCGGCCTGCAGAGCGGCGCTGTGGATGCGGTCACCACCGACGACTCGATCCTCGCGGGCTTCGCCGCGCAGGAGAACTACAAGGGTCAGTTCAAGCTCGCGGGCCTGAAGCTCAGCAACGAGAACTACGGCATCGGCGTCAAGAAGGGCGACTCCGCGACCGTCGACAAGATCAACGCCGCGCTGGAGAAGATGGTCAGCGACGGCGCCTGGGAGACCGCGGTCAAGGAGAACTTCGGCCCGGCCGACTACAAGAACGAGCCCGCCCCGAAGATCGGCGACATCAAGTAAGCGGACATCCGCATCCAGCGCGGTTCTCGTAGTCGCGCCGCCGCCCGCCGCAGAGCGCGGTAGGGGCGGCGGCGCGGCGCGCCTGCCTCGTACGCCACACACCCGGAAGCGCGGGAGACAGTGTTCGACTTCCTTTCAAACTACAACGACCCAAGCTTCTTGGGTGCGTTCTGGATGACGGTCAAGCTCACCGTCCTCTCAGCCATCGGCTCACTGGTCTGGGGAACCCTGCTGGCGGCCATGCGCGTCAGCCCCGTACCCCTGATGCGCGGCTTCGGCACCGTCTATGTGAACCTCGTGCGGAACATCCCGCTGACCGTCATCATCGTCTTCACGTCGCTGGGTCTCGCCGACATCTTCGGCATGACGATGGGCGCGCCCGACGACTTCAAGGTCCAGGGCTTCCGGCTCGCCATCCTCGGCTTCGTCGCCTACACCGCGGCCTTCGTATGCGAGGCACTGCGCTCCGGCATCAATACCGTGCCCGTCGGCCAG
Organism: Streptomyces europaeiscabiei; assembly: GCF_001550375.1. Lineage (GTDB taxonomy): Bacteria > Actinomycetota > Actinomycetes > Streptomycetales > Streptomycetaceae > Streptomyces > Streptomyces europaeiscabiei. Next base: position 6,613 of record NZ_LRTR01000118.1, read on the forward strand.
GCTGAGGCAGCCCGCGCCATCGGGCTGAGCTTCACCCAGGTTCTCGGCCTGATCGTGCTGCCGCAGGCGTTCCGTTCAGTCATCGGCCCGCTGGCCAACGTGATGATCGCGCTGACCAAGAACACCACCGTGGCGGCCGCGATCGGTGTGGCGGAGGCCGCCTACCTCATGAAGGGCATGATCGAGAAGGAGGCGCAGACCCTGCTCATCGGCGCGATCTTCGCCTTCGGATTCGTTGTTCTGACCCTTCCCACCGGCCTGATCCTCGGCTGGCTGAGCAAGCGACTGGCGGTGAAGCGATGAATTCCGTTCTCTACGACGCCCCCGGCCCCCGGGCCAAACGGCGCAACGTGATCCTCACGGTGGTATTCGTCGTTCTGCTGGCCCTCCTCGCGTGGTGGCTCTGGGGAGCGCTGGACAGCAGGAACCAGCTGGAGTGGAAGCTCTGGAAGCCGTTCTTCACCTCCGAGGCCTGGACGACGTATCTGCTGCCCGGTCTCGCCAACACGCTCAAGGCCATGGCGCTCTCCATCGTGATCGCCCTGCCCCTCGGTGCGCTCTTCGGCATCGCGCGCCTCTCCGACCACCTGTGGGTCCGCATCCCGGCCGGTGCGGTGGTCGAGTTCTTCCGGGCCATCCCGGTCCTGCTGCTGATGCTGTTCGCCAACGAGGTCATCGCTCGCTCGTTGGACGTCACCACCGAGCAACGGCAGCTCTACGCGGTCGTCACCGGTCTGGTGCTGTACAACGCCTCGGTCCTCGCCGAGATCGTGCGCGCCGGCATCCTCGCCCTCCCCAACGGCCAGACGGAGGCCGCCCAGGCGATCGGTCTGCGCAAGGGCCAGACGATGTCCTCCATCCTGCTGCCGCAGGCCGTCACGGTGATGCTGCCGGCCATCGTCAGCCAGCTCGTGGTCATCGTGAAGGACACCGCGCTCGGCGGCGTGATGATCGGGTTCACCGAACTGCTCAGCGGACGCGCGACGCTGGCGGCGGTGTACGCCAACGTCGTGCCCAGCTTCGTCGTCGTCGCGATCATCTACATCGTCCTGAACTTCATCATCACCAGCTTCGCGAGCTGGCTGGAGCAGCGGCTGCGGCGGGGCAAGAAGTCGACGGGGGCCGTCATCCCGGCTGCGGCGGTCGGAGGCGCAACGGCCACCGGCGGGGAAGGTGGCGGTCTGCCCGGCCTCGGCACCTACATCGACAAGAAGGACACCTGACGATCGATCAGGTGACATCCGCCCAGGATGTCCCCCGATTCGCTCCCCGGAGGGCAGTGGCATGATCGCCACTGCCCTCCGTCACTTGACGCAAGCACCGGCAATGGGTTGCATACGTTCTGTGATCGTGCACCCTGCTCCAACTTCCTGTTCACCCACGTCCGCCGGGGCGTCACGTCGGTCAGGGGGCGCCGCGCCGTGGACCCGGTGATCATCGTCGGCGCGGGGCCCGTGGGCCTCACGCTCGCCCTTGCGCTGGCGCGGCAGGAGGTGCCGTCCGTGGTCCTCGACGAGGGGCCGGGGAAGGACGAGCAGCGGCTCGCGCGGACGGTGGTCCTGAACGAGGACACGGCCGCACTGCTGGAACGATTGTCCGGCGTCCCGCTCTCCCGGGCCGGCTGCCACTGGGCCGGATGGCGGTCGATGCGGCGCAAGCAGGTGATGCGTCAGGTCCGGTTCGGGGAAACCGACTTCGACGTGAAGGACATCCCGCCCCGGGAGGCCTCGAAGGGGGCTCGCGGCGGCCCGGAGGAGGTCGTCGAGGGCTCCGCCGGCCTCCCCCCGCTCCACATCGCCCAGCATGTCCTGACCGCCGCCCTGCGCGAGGCCATCGCCGGGGAACGGCTCGTCAAGGTCGCCGTGGAGAGCCGGCTCGACGCGATCGAGCAGGAGAAGTCCGGCGTCACGGCCCACACCCGCGGCCCCAAGAGCACCTGGTGGCGGGGCAGTTATCTGGTGGGCTGCGACGGCCCGCGCTCGACGGTCCGCAAGCTCCAGGACATCCGCTTCCCCGGCCGTACGGCGGTGGAACGGCACGCGGTGGCGGCACTGCGCGCGGAACTCCCCTGGCCGGGCGAAGCGTTGCTGCACCGCATGCCGCCGTGGCGCACGTCGGGCCCGTCCGGCGGGGAGATCACCGCACGGCCGCTCACCGGAGGGGCCTGGCGCCTGGACTGGCTCCTGCCGCCGGGCAAGGACCTCGTGACACCCGAACTCCTCGTGGCCCGCGTCCGGGAGACCCTCGCCGGTTGGACGGGGGGCTCGACACCGCCGTACGACCTGCTGGACACCGGCGTCCACACCGTGCACCACCGGCTCGCCCGGCGGTGGCGGGTCGGCCGGGTCTTCCTGGCCGGGGACGCCGCACACCTGCTCGGGGCGCTCGGCACTCAAGGCCTCGACGAGGGGCTGCGCGACGCCGACAACCTCGCCTGGAAGCTGGCCCTGGCCTGGCACCACGGCCCGCACGAGGCCCTGCTCGACAGCTACCAGACGGAACGGCGCGCGGCCGTCGCCACCCGCCTGCGCGCCGCCGACCAGGTGCTCCCCCTGCTGCGCGGCGCGAAAGGCCTGCGGTCGTACGTCCCCGGCTCGTCCCGGGGCCACGACGCGCTCCTTTCGGACGGCCACCTGGGGTGCGGGGCCCTGGGTGCGCCGGGGGCGTACTCCGATTCCCCGCTCATGCCGCCGCCCGCCGCCGCGGAGACTCCGGTCGACACCCTGCCGGGTGCCCAGGTCGTGGATGTGGAGGTGACCGCGGAGGACGGCACCTTCGTACCTCTACGGGACCGGCTCGGGCGCGGGGCGCTGCTGGTGGTGCTGATCGCGCCGGGTACCGGGGTGTGGGAGCGCAAGCACTGGATGAGCGCCGGGCTCATGCCGCGCCTCACCGCAGCCGTCTCCGCCCTGCCGCACCACGCCGAGCTGCTGGTCGCCGAGGCCTACCCGGGCGCGGGCGCCCACACCGTCCTCCTCATCCGTCCCGACGGCTACCTCGTCACGGCCCTGAGCGGCGTACGCCCGGCCGACCTGTACACGGCCGCGGCAGCGACGCTGGGCGTGGCGGAGCAGCAGTCAGAGACGACCGGGGCCGCTGCGAGCTCCGGCTGAACACCCGAGCCTGTCGGCGCGACCGTCACTGTGTGTCCACATAGTGACGGTCAGTTGACCGCTCCGCCCTGTCATGGTGTACTCCGGTCCGTGACCGACACCTCGACGCGCCTGTGGCGGAGGGTCCATATGGACCTTGTCCGCTATGCGGGCTGCGTGTGTCGTCCGTCCTGCTGAATTCGCATCTCTTTTCTCATCCGCGCGCGCCGCCTGTATGCCGTCGCGCGCTCCCGAGCGAACGCACCTCAGGACGGTACCCGTGTCTGTGTCCCCCGTTGTTCCCCCCGCCTCCGCGTCGGCCGTCTCCACCCCCACACAGGCGGAGCTCCTCGACTTCGCCCGGCGGACGGCCGCCGACGCCGAACTGATCGCCTCGCTTCCGCTCGATCCCGAGGGCCGTACCTGGGTACGGCTCGAAGGCCCCGGCGGCAGCGAGGCATGGCTCATCGGCTGGCCGCCCGGCACCGGGACCGGCTGGCACGACCACGCCGACTCGGTGGGCGCCTTCGTCACCGCCGCCGGCGAACTCAGGGAGTACTCGCTCGCCGCCCGGCTGCCCACCGACGGCTGGAAGACCCTCGAACTCACCGAAGGCGTCGACCGGGAGCGGCAGTTGTCCGCCGGCAAGGGGCGCTCCTTCGGACGCCACCACGTCCACGAGGTGCTCAACGAGTCCACCGAGGAGCACGCGATCTCCGTCCACGCCTACTACCCGCCCCTCCCCCGCATCCGCCGCTTCAGCCGCACGGGACAGGTGCTGCGCCTGGAGCACGTGGAGCGTCCGGCCGACTGGCAGTGAGCCCAGGGCCTCAGCGACTCTGAGCGCTTGGCACACGAGTGGGCTCCCGGCGAACTCCGCTCGGGTGCAGTCGGGTTGTTCCTGGCCTGCCCCCGTTTCCCCGATCCGCGGTTCTTGAGCGCCGTCGCCCGTGAGGCTCCCGGCCCCCGCCAATCTCTCGCGCCCCCTCGCTCGACGCCCTCGGCTCAGTACCCCTCGTCCTCCAGTCCCTCCGTGTCCTCGCCCTCTTCCTCCAGTGCCTGCCGGACCACGCGGAGGGCCATGCCCTCGGGGTACCCCTTGCGGGCGAGCATGCCGGCGAGGCGGCGGAGGCGTTTGTCGCGGTCCAGGCCTCGGGTGGAGCGCAGCTTGCGGGCGACGAGCTCACGAGCGGTGGTCTCCTCCTGCTCGGCGTCGACCTGGGAGACGGCCTCGTCGATCAGTGTCGAGTCGACACCCTTGGTGCGCAGCTCCCGGGCGAGGGCTCGACGGGCCAGGCCCCGGCCGTGGTGACGGGACTCCACCCAGGCGTCCGCGAACGCGCCGTCGTTGATCAGCCCGACCTCCTCGAACCGCGACAGCACCTCGTCCGCCACGTCCTCGGGAATCTCGCGTTTGTGCAGGGCGTCCGCGAGTTGCTTGCGGGTGCGCGGGGTCCCGGTGAGCAGGCGCAGGCAGATCGCGCGCGCCTGCTCAGCCGGGTCCCCTGAGGGCTCCCCTTTCTCGGCCCTCGACGAGAAAGACGAACCCCCGTCCTGTGGCCCCCCGCCGTCCGGGCCGTCGCCCGATTCCCCGAAGCCACGCCGCCGACCGCTCCGGCCGCCGCGTCTGCCTGGCGCGTCACCGGCCGCACCGCGCGAGGCACCGCCGCCACGCCGACGCCTTCCGGCGGCCGAGCCCGCACCGGAGGGAGAGCCGTCCTCCCACCGGCCGGGATCACCATCGCCGTCGCCGTCACCCGGCTGATCGTCGTATGACTGACCGCCGTGAAGCCCGTCCGTGCCGTACGACGGTGTGTCGTCGTACGGTCCGAACCCGTGTCCGTCCGCGGCGGGCCCCCCGGTGCCCCCGCCGATACCCCCGCGCCCCCGGCTCTCGGGGGCACTGGGGTATGCGTACTCGCCCCAGTCCGTTCTGCGCGTCACGGACTAGCTCTTCGCCGCCGCAGCCTTGGTCTTGGCGGTCTTGGCAGCCGACGCGGGCACCGTCTTCGCGGCGTCGTCCGCGGGCGTGGCAGAGACCGCCGCGTCCGCACCCGGCTCTGCGGTGGGTTCCTCGGGCCGGACGCCGACGCCCAGCTTCTCCTTGATCTTCTTCTCGATCTCGTTGGCGAGGTCCGGGTTGTCCTTCAGGAAGTTACGGGCGTTCTCCTTGCCCTGGCCGAGCTGGTCGCCCTCGTACGTGTACCAGGCACCGGCCTTGCGGACGAAGCCGTTCTCCACGCCCATGTCGATCAGGCCGCCCTCGCGGCTGATGCCCTGCCCGTAGAGGATGTCGAACTCGGCCTGCTTGAAGGGCGGCGCGACCTTGTTCTTGACGACCTTGACGCGGGTGCGGTTGCCGACGGCGTCGGTGCCGTCCTTCAACGTCTCGATACGGCGGATGTCGAGTCGCACCGAAGCGTAGAACTTCAGCGCGCGGCCACCGGTCGTGGTCTCCGGGGAGCCGAACATCACGCCGATCTTCTCGCGGAGCTGGTTGATGAAGATGGCCGTGGTCTTGGACTGGTTGAGCGCACTGGTGATCTTCCGCAGGGCCTGGCTCATGAGACGGGCCTGCAGACCCACGTGGCTGTCGCCCATCTCGCCCTCGATCTCCGCGCGCGGGACGAGCGCGGCGACGGAGTCGATGACGATGAGGTCGAGGGCGCCGGAGCGGACCAGCATGTCCACGATCTCCAGGGCCTGCTCGCCGTTGTCCGGCTGCGACAGGATGAGGTTGTCGATGTCGACGCCGAGCTTCTTCGCGTACTCGGGGTCGAGGGCGTGCTCGGCGTCCACGAAGGCCACCTGGCCGCCGGCCTTCTGCGCGTTGGCCACCGCGTGCAGGGTCAGGGTCGTCTTGCCGGAGGACTCCGGGCCGTACACCTCCACCACTCGGCCGCGCGGCAGGCCGCCGACGCCGAGGGCGACGTCGAGTGCGGTCGACCCGGTGGGGATGACCTCGATGGGCTCGTTCGGCCGCTCGCCGAGGCGCATCACCGCACCCTTGCCGAACTGCCGTTCAATCTGTGCGAGCGCGGCGTCCAGCGCCTTCTCGCGGTCGGTTCCTGCCATGGGTTCCACCCGGTTTGCTTGAGTCGATCGCTTCACGTGAAAGACGCTAACGCCTGCCACTGACAATGGGCCCCGACGCCCGCCCGGCCTGTGGATAACTCGGGCACTTCTCCACGAAAACCCTGCCGAACTCCGACCTGGAGCCTCGCCGGAGCTTCCATAAGAATGGATGTTCGATTTTAGTGTCAAGCGCACCACGCGGCACCCGGAGCACTTCCGGAAGAGCGGGTTCACGCGGAGAGGGCAGCCGAAACAGCGCTCGGCGCAGGTTGGAGGTTGGAGGTTGGAGGTTGGAGGGCTACGGCGACGCCGGCCCTACGGGGTACCGCTCCCGGGCCCGGCACCCTCGGGCCCGGCACCGTCCTCCGGCCCGGCGCCTCCCTCGGCCTCCGTGTCCCGGCGCGCGGTGTCGCCGTCCTGCCGCGCGTTCGCGGAGTCGTCCACCGACCGTCGCGTGCCGCGCTTCTGGTCGAGCTTCTCCTCCAGCCGCCTGCGCACACGCGTGAGGACGTCGCGGTCGGTCCCGTCCTCCTCCGCTGTCCGGTGCGGCCGCCTCCGCAGGCGGGCGAGGAGGTTGCCCGTGCCGCGTCCGCGGTGCCCGTGCACGCGGGGGTCGTCCGTGACGTCGTACCGCTTCACGTACGCCCCGAGGAAGGCCTGCAGGGTGGCGATGGCGGGGATGGCGATGAGCGCGCCGACGGCGCCGAGGAGCGCGGTGCCCGCGATGACCGATCCGAAGGCGACGGCCGGGTGGATGTCCACGGTCTTGGCGGTCAGCTTGGGCTGCAGTACGTAGTTCTCGAACTGCTGGTAGATGACCACGAAGACGAGGACCCACAGCGCGTACCAGGGGTTGACCGTGAAGGCGATCAGCATCGGCAGGGCACCCGCCAGGTAGGTGCCGATGGTGGGGATGAACTGCGAGACCAGGCCGACCCAGACCGCGAGCGCGGGCGCGTAGGGCACGTCGAGGTACTCCAGCAGGACATAGTGCGCCGCACCGGAGATCAGCGCCATCAGGCCGCGTGAGTACAGGTAGCCCCCGGTCTTGTCGACCGCGATCTCCCACGCGCGCAGCACCTCGGCCTGCTTGGCGGGCGGCAGTACGGAGCACAGCGCGCGCCGCAGCCGGGGGCCGTCGGCGGCGAAGTAGAACGAGAACAGCGCGATCGTCAGCAGCTGGAAGAGGCCCCCCAGCACCTGCGCGGAGACGTCGAGGACGCCCGTGGCGCTGTTCTGCACGTACTTCTGCAGCCAGTCCGAGCGGAGCAGCCCCTCCTGGATGTCTACGCGCTTGAGCTCGGTGTGGAAGCTCGCGTTGATCCAGCTGATGACGGAGTCGAGGTACGCCGGGAAGTCCTCGACCATCTTGATGATCTGACCGGCGAGCATCGAACCGAGCAGCGTGACGAACCCGGCGGCCCCGATCAGCGTGATCACGAAGACCAGGAACGTGGCGAAGCCCCTGCGCAGCCCCTTCGAGGCCATCCAGCTCACCGCGGGCTCGATCGCGAGCGCCAGGAAGAACGCGATGAGGATGTTGGTCAGCAGCCCGATGAGCTGATGGAACGCCCAGCTGCCCAGCTGGAAGACGGCGACGAGGGAGAGCGCCAGCACCATCGCGCGGGGCAGCCAGCGGGGCATGCGGCCGCTCGGCGCGGCACCGGGCCCCGGGCCGGCCGGGGGGCCGGTGGGCGGTGTCGTGCCGAACGGGGATGCCTGGTGCGCGAACTGGGCGGTCTCGTCTGTGGGGGCCACGGACCAAGTCTCGCCCACGCCACCGACATTCAGGCGCCGCCCCCGGACCTTCCGGTCCAACGAGCAGCGTCCGACTGGTGAAGTCCGTTGCTTTTCAGCGGTTTTCGACCGGAACGCCCATGGTCGCGCACACCACGCGCCACACCTCTCTGGCCTCCCAGCCGGCGTCCAGTGCCTCGTGCACCGTGCGTCCGCCGAGGTCGGACATCACATGATCGCGCGCGAAGGTGTCGGCGTACCCCTCACCGAAGTGCTCCGCCATCCGCTGCCAGAAGACCGTCAACCGCATGACTCCAGTATCCCGCCCCAGGGGGTGGGCCTGGCCGGGACGGCCTGCCGATACCGCTTTCCGCCCTACGGTCGGAGCCATGGCCGAAACCGGAGCATCCCCACTCCCCTCGTCGTCCCCGGCGCACACCCCGCTGGCTCGCGCCGAACAGTTCGTCTGGCTGACCGCGCGCGTGCTGGAGCAGCGCCGCTTCGCGTACCACTTCCTGGACGGGGGCGCCGACGCGGTGGAGACCGCGCTGTCCGCCTACCGCAACGCCGACGACGGGTACGGCCACGCGCTCGAACCCGATCTGCGCGGGCCCGTGAGCCAGCCGCTGCACACCGGGCACGCGCTGCGTGTCCTGGACTCGATCGGGCGCTGCGGCGGACAGCGGGTGGAGCGCGTGTGCCGCTATCTGACGTCGGTGTCCACCCCGGACGGCGCCCTTCCCGCGGTGCACCCCAGCCAGCGTGGCTACCCGGTGGCCCCGTTCGTGCCGATCGTCGACGACCCGCCCAGTGATCTGCTGGCCACCGGGCCGGTGGTGGGGCTGCTGCACCGCAACCAGGTGTGGCACGCCTGGCTGTTCCGGGCCACCGACTTCTGCTGGCAGGCGGTGGAGTCCCTGGAGAAGTCGCACCCCTACGAGGTCCATGCCGCCGTGGCGTTCCTGGAGTCCGTGCCCGACCGCCCGCGCGCCCGGGCTGCCGCCGACCGCCTCGGCCGCATGGTGCGCGAACACCGGCTCGCCACGCTGGATCCGGAGCGGCCGAACGACTACCCGGTGTCCGCCGGTTACGCGCCGGGCGAGCACCACTACCCGCACGACTTCGCGCACACCCCGGAATCCCTGGCACGCGCGTGGTTCACCGACGAGGAGATGTCCCGTTCCCTCGACTTCCTGGCGGGCGAACAGACGGAGGACGGCGGCTGGCCGATCCGCTGGCGTCAGTGGGCCCCGAGCACCGCCATGGAGAGCCGCCCGATCGTGACGATCGAGGCGCTGCGGACGTTGCGGGCGTACGGGCGGGCGATCGACTGAGACCGGCCACCCGGTACGCGCGGTACGGGCGGTACGGGCGGTACGGGCGGTACGGGCGGTACGGGCGGTACGGGCGGTACGGGCGGTACGGGCGGTACGGGCGGTACGGGCGGTACGGGCGGTACGGGCGGTACGGGCGGTACAGGCGGTACGGGCGGTACGGGCGGTACGGGCGGTACGGGCGGTACGGGCGGTACGGGCGGTACGGGCGGTCGACCGCCACACGGGTGCGGTCGACGACCGGGTTCACGCGCGCGTGCCGCACATACGCGAGCCTCGACATGGGTCCACGTGCGCGTGGACCCACAACAGTCGTGTCAGCCCGTCACCGCCCGCGCCCCCGCCGTCACGATCACCGCGGAGGCCACGACGAGCAGGAACGGGGCATGCAGGAGCAGCGCCACGGCGGCTGCGGCGAGCCCCGCGGCCCTCGCGTCCAGCACCAGTTCGTGCCCGTCGGCGAAGGTCTGCTGCGCCGTGAGGGCGGCGAGGAGGGCCACGGGCAGCAGGGCGGCGAGGCGCTGGACGAGCGGGCGTTCCAGGACTCCCTCGGGCACCAGCAGACCGATGAGCTTGACGGCATAGCAGCCGATAGCGGTGCCGACGATCGCGATCCAGACGTTCATCGGTCCTCTCCTTGCCGGCCGTCTCCTTGCCGGCCGTCTCCTTGCCGGCCGTCTCCTTGCCGGCCGTCGCCTTGCCGCTCGTCGGCCCTGCGGCGCCCTTCCGCCCAGAGAACGGCCGGGGCGGCCACCGCGGCGACGAGGACCGGGACCCCGGCGGGCAGTACGGGCAGCAGACCGAGCCCCAGGACGACGGCGATGCCCGCGACGGCCCGCTCCCCGGTGGTTTTGAGCATCGGCGCGAGAAGCGCCAGGAAGACGGCGGGGCCGGCCGCGTCGAGCCCCCACGCGTCGGTGTCGCCGATGGCCTCGGCGCCGAGCGCACCGAGCAGCGTGGTGAGGTTCCACAGCAGGTAGAGGCTGAGCCCGGTGACGGTGAAGCCCATGCGGGCGGCGTGACGCGTGGGCTGGGCGAGGGCGACGGCCGTGGCCTCGTCGATGACCCACTGGGCGGCGAACGGCCGCACCACGCGCGGGAGGGCCAGCACCTGGGAGAGGCGCAGCCCGTAGAACGCGTTGCGCACGCCCAGGAAGAAGGCCCCGGCTGCCGCCGTGAACGGGTTGCCGCCGGCCGCGAGCGCCCCCACCAGGGCGAACTGGGAGGCCCCGGTGAACACCAGGAGGCTCAGCGCGCAGGTCTGCAGCAGGCTGAGCCCACTGCCGGCCGAGGTCACCCCGAAGGCGAAGCCGGACAGTCCGACGGCGACCCCGACTCCCAGGGCGTCCCGGACGACGGCTCCGTCGGACTTCGCGCCGCCACTGTCATGCGTCTCCACGAGACCAGTCTGTTCAGTCACCACGCCTCGGACGGTACGAGCAGTGCCCCTCAGGGGTCTTGTACGTTCTTGCGCCCGCGTATGTTTTCGCGCCCGCGTGCCTGGACTTCGCGCTCGCGCATGCCGTCCGTACGCTCGCACCCGTCGTCGAGACCGCCCACACGTTCCCGCTGGTACGCGCCTGGAGGCACGCCCACGATCCGGCTGAAGTGGCGGTTGAGATGAGGCTGGTCCGTGAAGCCGACGGCGACGGCGGCCGCGGCGGGAGCCGTGCCCGTGTCGAGCAGGCGGCGGGCCCGGCGGACGCGGGCGTCGGTCAGCCACGTGTGCGGCGGCATGCCGTAGGCCGCACGGAAGGCCCGGAGCAGCGCGAAGGGACTGGTGCCGAGGTCGGCGGCGAGCCGCTC
>NZ_LRTR01000119.1 GCF_001550375.1 Streptomyces europaeiscabiei
GGACGGCACGCTGGGGCAGCGGCCCGCCGTTCAGGCGCAGCAGCCGGGTCACGGCGACCCGCAACAGGGTGTCCGCGGCCAGCGCGTTGCCCTCGTCGACGGCCCGCAACACCTGATGGACGAGGCCCGCCGCGTACGGATCCTCGAGCACGGGGGTCACGAAGCCGGGGGTGCCGCGGATCGTGGTGGTCTCGGCGGCGATCTCGGCCACCACGTCCTGCGACGGGTAGACCGCGCCGTACCGCCAGCCCTCGGGCCCACCGGCACGGCCGGTGTGCGGGGTGTCGGGGTTGACCAGGGCCAGGGCTCCCGGGCCCGCGTACTGGTCGGCGCCCCCGTGGTGGAACACATCGACGCCGTCGGCGATGGCCGCGATCACGAAGTTCTCGTGGGTGTGCCGCACGAACTTCTTCTCGACGTAGCTCGCCCGCAGCAGATCGACGCCGGGCAGCTTCGTGGACCGCCAGTGCCTCGCCCGCTCCGCCGAACCCGCCATGCCCCCCATTCTGCGTGGTGGGCCGTCTTCTGCGTGGTGGGCCGTCCGGGCGCCGGAATCCGGCCCCGTCGGCACCGCGGCCACCGGCGGACCCGCCCCTCCCGAGCCGTTTCCGCAGGTCCGGGCCATTGTCAGTGGCCGGGTGCAGGATGGGGGCATGGTCAGCTCCGCAGATCGAGCCCTCGACGGCTTCTCCCCCGCGACCCGCGGCTGGTTCACGGGGGCCTTCTCCGCGCCCACCGCGGCCCAGGCCGGGGCGTGGCGGGCGATCGGCGAGGGCTCGGACGTGCTGGTGGTCGCCCCGACCGGCTCCGGCAAGACGCTGGCCGCGTTCCTCGCAGCGCTGGACCAGCTGACGTCGAGCCCACCCCCGGCCGACCCCCAAAAGCGCTGCCGGGTGCTGTACGTGTCACCGCTGAAGGCGCTCGCGGTGGACGTCGAGCGGAACCTGCGCAGTCCGCTGACCGGTATCCGCCATGAGTCGGTGCGCCTGGGGCTGCCCGAGCCCGAGGTGAAGGTCGGCATCCGCTCCGGCGACACCCCGCCCGCCGAGCGCCGCGCCCTGGCCACGCGCCCGCCGGACATCCTGATCACCACCCCCGAGTCACTGTTCCTGATGCTGACGTCGGCCACGCGCGACGCGCTCACGGGCGTGGAGACGGTGATCCTGGACGAGGTGCACGCGGTCGCGGGCACCAAGCGCGGCGCCCACCTCGCGCTCTCCCTGGAGCGGCTCGACGAGCTGTTGCCCAGGCCGGCACGCCGTATCGGCCTGTCCGCCACGGTCCGTCCCGTCGACGAGGTCGCGCGCTATCTCTCCCCGCAACGCCGGGTGGAAATCGTCCAGCCTCCGTCCGGCAAGGAGTTCGACCTGTCGGTGGTCGTGCCGGTGGAGGATCTGGGTGAGTTGGGCGGCTCCCCGGTCGCCGAGGGCAATGAGGGCGCGGAGCGGCCGTCGATCTGGCCGCACGTCGAGGAGCGCATCGCCGACCTCGTCCAGGCCCACCGCTCCACGATCGTGTTCGCCAACTCCCGCCGCCTCGCGGAGCGGCTGTGCAACCGGCTCAACGAGATCGCGTACGAGCGGGCCACCGGTGTGCCCCTGGACGAGCACCATGCCCCGGCGGAGCTGATGGGCGGCTCCGGCGCCGCCCAGGGTGCGCCCCCGGTCCTCGCCCGGGCCCACCACGGGTCGGTCTCCAAGGAGCAGCGCGCCCTGGTCGAGGAGGATCTGAAAGCGGGCCGGCTGCCGGCCGTGGTCGCCACCTCCAGCCTCGAACTGGGCATCGACATGGGCGCGGTGGACCTCGTCATCCAGGTGGAGTCACCCCCCTCGGTCGCCTCCGGCCTTCAGCGCGTGGGCCGCGCGGGGCACCAGGTGGGCGCGGTCTCCACGGGCGTGGTCTTCCCCAAGTACCGCGGTGACCTGGTCCAGTCGGCCGTGGTCACCGAGCGGATGCGCAGCGGCTCCATCGAGTCCATGAGGATCCCCGGTAACCCCCTGGACGTCCTGGCGCAGCAGATCGTCGCCATGACCTCGATGGACACCTGGCAGTTCGACGACCTCCTCGCCACCGTCCGCCGCGCCGCCCCCTTCGCCTCGCTCCCCGAGTCCGCGTTCACGGCCGTCCTCGACATGCTCGCGGGCCGCTATCCGTCCGACGCCTTCGCGGAGCTGCGCCCGCGCGTGGTGTGGGACCGGGTCGCGGGCACCATCACGGGTCGGCCGGGCGCGCAGCGTCTCGCCGTCACCTCCGGGGGCACGATCCCCGACCGCGGCCTCTTCGGCGTCTTCCTCGCGGGCTCCGACCCGAAGAAGGGCGGCGGCCGGGTCGGCGAGCTCGACGAGGAGATGGTGTACGAGTCCCGGGTCGGGGACGTGTTCACCCTCGGCACCAGCTCCTGGCGCATCGAGGACATCACACGCGACCGGGTGCTGGTCTCCCCCGCTCCGGGCGTCCCGGGCCGCCTGCCCTTCTGGAAGGGCGACCAGCTCGGCCGCCCGCTCGAACTCGGCCGCGCGGTCGGCGCGTTCCTGCGCGAGGTCGGCTCCCTGTCCCAGGAGGACGCCCGGCTGCGCCTGCTGGCCGCCGGACTCGACACCTGGGCCGCCGACAATGTCCTGTCGTACCTGGCCGAACAGCGCGAGGCCTGCGGCCACGTCCCCGACGACCGCACGATCGTCGTCGAACGCTTCCGCGACGAGCTGGGCGACTGGCGAGTCGTCGTCCACTCCCCCTTCGGCGCCCAGGTCCACGCCCCCTGGGCCCTCGCCCTCGGCGCGAGGCTCTCCGAGCGGTACGGCATGGACGCCCAGGTCATGCACGCCGACGACGGCATCGTGCTGCGCCTGCCCGACGCCGACCTGATGGGCCTGGACCTGCTCGACATGGAGCCCACGAAGGCGGGCACGGAATACGACGCCGAGCAGGCCCCCCTCGGCGCGGCGGACGTCGCCTTCGACAAGGGCGAGGTCGACCAGATCGTCACCGACCAGGTGGGCGGCTCGGCGCTGTTCGCGTCCCGCTTCCGCGAGTGCGCAGCCCGCGCGCTCCTGCTGCCCCGCCGCAGCCCGGGCAAGCGCACGCCCCTGTGGCAGCAACGCCAGCGCGCGGCCCAGCTCCTGCAGGTGGCGAGCGAGTTCGGCTCGTTCCCGATCGTCCTGGAAGCGGTCCGCGAGTGTCTCCAGGACGTCTTCGACGTCCCGGGTCTCACCGAGCTGATGGGCGACATCGAGTCCCGCAAGGTCCGCCTCGTCGAGGTCACCACGCCGGAGCCCTCCCCCTTCGCCCGCTCCCTCCTCTTCGGATACGTCGCCCAGTTCCTGTACGAGGGTGACTCGCCGCTCGCCGAGCGCCGCGCCGCCGCCCTGTCGCTGGACTCAAGGCTGCTGGCCGAGCTGTTGGGCCAGGCGGAGCTGCGCGAACTGCTCGACGCCGAGGTGCTGACGGAGTTGGAGCAGGAACTCCAGTGGCTCACCGAGGACCGCCGTGTCAAGGACACCGAAGGTGTCGCGGACCTCCTCAGGCTCCTCGGCCCTCTCAAGGAAGCCGAGTTGGCAGAGCGCGGTGCCGAGCCGCAGTGGGCGCGGGAGCTGGCCGGGGCACGCCGCGCCATCCGGGTGCGGATCGCCGGCACCGACCACTGGGCGGCGATCGAGGACGCGGGCCGACTGCGCGACGCACTCGGCACAGCCCTGCCGGTCGGTGTCCCGGAAGCCTTCACGGAGCCGGTCAAGGACCCCCTCGGCGATCTCCTGGCCCGGTACGCGCGCACGCACGGCCCGTTCACCTCGGCCACGGCCGCCGCACGCTTCGGCCTCGGGGCGGCCGTCACGGACGGGGCACTCCACCGACTGGCGGCGAACGGCCGCGTCGTCCAGGGTGAGTTCCACCCGGCGGGCATCGGCCAGGAGTGGTGCGACACGGCCGTGCTGCGCCGCCTGCGCCGCCGCTCGCTGGCAGCTCTGCGACACGAGCTGGAGCCGGTACCCCCCGCCGCGCTCGCCCAGTTCCTGCCGCAGTGGCAGCACGTGGGCGGCGGTCACGGACTGCGCGGCATCGACGGACTGGTGCGCGCGATCGAGCAGGTGCAGGGCGCCTCCGTGCCCGCCTCCGCCCTGGAGAAGCTGGTCCTGCCCTCCCGGGTCGCCCACTACAACCCCGCGATGCTCGACGAACTCACCGCGACCGGCGAGGTCGTCTGGGCGGGCGCCGGAGCCCTCCCCGGCAAGGACGGCTGGGTCTCGCTGTACCTGGCGGACGCCGCCCCGCTCCTCCTGCCACCCCCGCACCCCCTGGAGCTGACCGCGCTCCACGAGTCGGTTCTGAGCACCCTCTCCGGCGGCTACGGCCTCTTCTTCCGCCAGATCGCGGACCAGATCCGCGCGACCACCCACCCCGACGTCACCGATCCGCAACTGGCCGACGCCGTATGGGACCTGGCCTGGTCCGGCCGCCTCACCAACGACACGCTCACCCCCATGCGTTCCCTCCTGGGCTCGGGCCGCACCGCGGGCTCCACCGCCCACCGCGCCAAGCGCACGGTCCCGCGCGGCCGGTACGGCTCCCTGACCGC